>CAYYYI010000025.1:0-26189 GCA_964475735.1 uncultured Anaerolineaceae bacterium | reverse complement strand
CCTCCATGCCCGAACACCCACGCCTCCTCTCTTCCGCCACGGTCTATGAGGGCCGCCTGTTCGACGTTGAGCTCGACGAACTTGAGATGCCCAACAGCGTCCGCGCTTCGCGCGAGATCATCCGCCACCCGGGAGCGGTGTGCATGGCGCCCGTCGACGCTGAGGGGCGCCTTGTGCTCGTGACGCAGTACCGGCACGCCGCCGGGCGCCGCCTGCTCGAACTCCCGGCGGGGACACTCGAACCGGGCGAGGACCCGGCCACTACCGTCGTGCGGGAGCTCCAGGAAGAGATCGGCATGCGCCCTGGGAAGGTCGAACCGCTGGGAGGCTTCTTCGTGGCCCCGGGCTACACCACCGAGTACATCTGGCTCTACGTATGCACCGATCTCTCGCCCGCCCCGCTCGAAGGGGACGATGACGAGGACATCGAAGTCGAGACCCGAACACCTGCTGAAGCGCTCGCCGCCATCGATTCCGGCGAGATCTGCGACGCAAAGTCCATCATCGGCATCCTTCGATGGCACCGATTGAATATACGTTAGGTCTCAGCATGTTCTATAGCTCCGATGGACGGCGCTGCATTGATGGCTCCGGGCGAGCGGGCGTAGGATCCCGTCGGGGGCGAAGCATCACTGTCTAGACGGCGTTCCGTGAACGGCGCGGGCCCGGCATGGCTGGCCGTGCTCCGGAGCGCCCGGCCACCAGGGGAGGCATCCATGCAGGCAGAGACCACGGGGCGGGGGAAAGCAGTTCCGGCCGTTCGACACCGGCGTCAGGCGCGCTTCTGGCTGCTCGACCTGTACGGTTCCGCCGTCGGCAAGAAGGCCGTCATGGCCGTCACGGGCATCGTCCTACTCGGCTTCATCTTCATGCACATGACGGGCAACCTGAAGGTCTACTACAACGACGACGGGGAGAGCCTGAACCACTACAGCGAATGGCTCCGCGACGCCGGCGATCCTGTCATCCCGCACGAGTGGCTGCTCTGGGGGGTCCGCGGCATCCTGGCGGCGTCGCTGGTGCTGCACATCCACGCCGCTACCTCACTCACCATACTGAACCGGCGCGCGCGGCCGGTGGGCTACAAGGGTGGTCGCAACTACGCCGCTGCCAACTATGCGGCGCGCACCATGCGCTGGAGTGGCGTCATCGTCGCCGCTTTCGTGGTCTTCCATCTGCTCGATCTCACCTCGGGCAGGGCGAACCCCGACTTCGTCAGCGGCAAGCCCTACCAGAACCTGGTGGCAAGTTTCGAACGCGAGCCCGTGGCGGCAGCGTACATCGTCGCGAACCTGCTGCTGGGCATGCACATCTACCACGGCGCGTGGAGCCTCTTCCAGTCGCTGGGGCTCAACCATCCACGTTTCAACCACTGGCGGCGCGGGTTCGCGGCGCTCTTCGCCGCCGTGATCGTGGTGGGCAACGTTTCAATCCCGGTTGCCGTCCTGACGGGCGTACTGGACTAGGAGGCCACTGATGAAGCTCGAATCGAAGGCGCCCGACGGACCGCTCGCCGAGAAGTGGAACAACCACCGCTTCAACGTGAAGCTTGTGGCTCCCCAGAACCGGCGGAAGTTCGACATCATCGTTGTGGGCACAGGTCTCGCGGGCGCATCTGCCGCCGCGATGCTGGGCGAGGCGGGCTACAACGTGAAGACGTTCTGCTTCCAGGACAGCCCGCGGCGAGCGCACAGCATCGCGGCGCAGGGCGGAATCAACGCCGCGAAGAACTACCGGAACGACGGCGACAGCGTTCATCGTCTCTTCTATGACACGATCAAGGGCGGCGACTACCGGGCGCGCGAGGCGAACGTGTACCGGCTGGCGGAAATCAGCGTGCAGATCATCGACCAGTGCGTTGCGCAGGGGGTGCCCTTCGCGCGCGAGTACAGCGGGCTGCTCGACAACCGGTCTTTTGGAGGGGCGCAGGTATCGCGAACGTTCTATGCGCGTGGCCAAACTGGCCAGCAGCTCCTGCTCGGCGCCTACCAGGCTCTCGCCCGCCAGATTGAGTCCGGCACCGTCGAGATGCATTCGCGCAGCGAGCTGCTCGAACTCGTGGTAGCAGATGGCCGTGCCGCCGGAATCGTCGTTCGCGACCTGGTGACTGGCGAAGTCACCAGGCATTCGGCCCATGCGGTGGTCCTGGCCACAGGGGGATACACCAACGCGTTCTACCTCTCTACGAACGCCAAAGGCTGCAACACAACAGCGATCTGGCGAGCCCACAGGAAGGGCGCGCTGTTCGCCAACGCGTGCTACACGCAGATCCACCCGACTTGCATCCCTGTGAGCGGGGACTACCAGTCCAAGCTGACGTTGATGAGTGAGTCGCTCCGCAACGACGGCCGCATCTGGGTGCCGAAGGACGCCAACGACAAGCGCGCCCCGAACGAGATCCCCGAAGCGGAGCGCGACTATTACCTGGAGCGCATCTACCCCTCGTTCGCGAACCTGGTGCCGCGTGACGTTGCTTCGCGGGCAGCCAAGCGCACGGTGGACGCGGGATTTGGCGTGGGCGAACTGAAGAACGGGGTCTACCTCGACTTCGCGGACTCCCTGCGGCGCGTTGGCCGTCAGACCATCGAGGCCCGTTACGACAACCTCTTCGAGATGTACGAGCGGATCACGGGCGAGAACCCGTATGAGACGCCGATGCGCATCTATCCCGCGCCCCATTATGTCATGGGCGGGCTCTGGGTGGACTACAACCTGATGAGCAACGTCCCCGGGCTCTACGTGATCGGCGAGGCGAACTTCTCGGACCACGGCGCGAACCGGCTCGGCGCGAGCGCCCTCATGCAGGGCCTCGCCGACGGCTACTTCGTGCTGCCGGCGACGATCAGCGACTACCTGGCCGGGCAGCTGGGCCAGCCTGCCCCTGCCGCCGACGGCCCCGCCTTCAAGGAGGCGGAGGCAGCCGTGCGTGAGCGGGTGAGCACGCTCCTCGGCATCAAGGGTTCGCGGAGCGTCGACTGGTTCCACCGCAAGCTTGGCCGGACGCTCTGGGAGTACTGCGGCATGGGGCGCAACGCCGAGGGTCTGAAGACGGCGATGTCCGAGATCGGCAGGCTTCGCGAGGAGTTCTGGAACGACGTGCGCGTGCTGGGCGACGGCGAGTCCCTCAACCAATCGCTCGAAAAGGCCGGGCGCGTCGCTGACTTCATGGAACTCGGCGAGCTGATGTGCCAGGACGCACTCCACCGCGAGGAATCGTGCGGCGGCCATTTCCGCGAAGAGCACCAGACGCCCGATGGCGAAGCCCTGCGCGACGACGACAACTTCGCCTACGTGGCCGCCTGGGAGTTCAGGGGCGCGGGCAAGCCCGCCGAACTGCACAAGGAAGACCTCGACTTCGAATACGTTCACCCGTCGCAGAGGAGCTACAAATGAGGCTGACGCTGAAGGTCTGGCGCCAGAGAGGTCCTTCCGACGAGGGCCGTTTCGAGGCCTACGACGTCCCGGACGCGAACGAGCACATGTCGTTCCTGGAGATGCTCGACGTTGTCAACGAGAAGCTGATATCCGAGAACCGGGACCCGATCGCCTTCGATCACGATTGCCGCGAAGGCATCTGCGGGATGTGCGGCATCGTCATCAACGGGCGCCCGCACGGGCCGAAGGAGCGGACGACTACCTGCCAGCTCCACATGCGCAATTTCAAGGACGGCGATTCAATCACCGTCGAGCCGTGGCGCGCCAACGCCTTCCCGGTGGTGAAGGATCTGGTGGTGAGCCGCAGCGCGTTCGACCGGATCATCGAGGCGGGGGGGTACATCAGCGCGGCCACCGGGAGCGCACCGGAGGCGAACTCGCTGCCGGTTCCCAAGGCGGATTCGGACCTCGCGATGGACGCAGCCGCGTGCATAGGGTGCGGCGCCTGCGTAGCCGCCTGCCCCAACGGCGCCGCCCAGCTGTTCACGTCGGCGAAGATCGGCCACCTCGGCCTGCTCCCCCAGGGCCAGGCAGAACGCTGGAGTCGCGTCGTCGCCATGGTCGACCGGATGGAGGAGTTCTTCGGGAGTTGCACGAACTACGGCGAGTGCGAGCAGGCGTGCCCAAAGGGCATCAGCATCAACTTCATCGCGCGCATGAACCGCGAGTACCTGAAGGCGAAGTTCAAGGACGGCCGCAAGCTGGCGCGGGGCACGCTCGGGGACGAGTAGGGCAAAGAAGCAGAAGGGTTCAGAGCGATAGGCAGCGCGGGCCAACCCATGCTAGACTCGCAGCCGCTGGGCGGCTGATCTCTTCAGCCGTGGATCTGGGGGCCACTTGAACGTTCCGCCATACTTCGCTGCCATGCCTCTTCCGGACCTTCCGGGCCGAGTTCCGAAGCGCGCCGTGCGCGTGGTCAGTGCGGCGATCTGGCAGGTGCTTGAGCAGCAGTGGCAGGACTCCCAAGGCGGCAGGGCGCTGCCTCCGCGGCTTGCTGCTCCCCGATCGCCGGTGACCTACGTGACGGACCCAGAGTCCCTCCAGGTCTGCCGCGATGCTGAGGACGTTGCGCTGCGTCTGACACTGGACGAGATGACCAAGGAGGACATCCGCTCAAGTGGCTGCATCCTGGTGTACCTCACGCCCCGGGCCGGCATGGAGGTCCCGGACCCCCTCGACAACGGACTCCCGAAGGGCCTGACGCGCGGCGGAGCGCGCGAATGGGTGTTGAGGGAGAACCCAGAATTCGACAGTAGGGAAATGGAAGCTTTCGTGATCCAGGGCAACGGCGCCCGTTGGGGTCCCGTTATACTCGATCACGGTGCGAAGACCGGTACGCCTACAGAATGAGCGAACGGGGAAATGGCATGGCTGACTACCCGGCAGACAAGGCAGCCCGATATGTAGCCTCGCTCCTGAGCGGTGAACATCTGCGACTGCCTCCGGAACGCATTGACTGGGCCGGTTACGCCGCGGTTCTGGAAGCCTATCGCCGGGCAGATCCTCGTTGGCGACGCGTCATCGAGCAGGGAATCAAAGAAATCCTCGACTGCGCCCGCGACGGAGAGGCACCGAAGGGATGGGGCGTTGTCGCCGACGCCATCCATCTTGCGTACGCTCTGCGAATCGAGTCCGTCAGGGAGACCATCGCAGCCATCCCTCCGGTCAAGGCCGGGGCCGAGGGCCTCGAAGGCCAGGTCGCACGCGAGTGCAAGAACTACTTGCTCTACTACCCAAACCCCACTCCCTGAACTACGCCTCGGCCGCCC
Organism: uncultured Anaerolineaceae bacterium; assembly: GCA_964475735.1. Classification (GTDB taxonomy): domain Bacteria; phylum Chloroflexota; class Dehalococcoidia; order Tepidiformales; family Tepidiformaceae; genus UCB2. The sequence goes on along the minus strand of CAYYYI010000025.1, from coordinate 20,985 downwards.
GGCGGATTCGCATGCGAGTTCGGGCGCGAGCCAAACGGCCTGCGTCCGATTCCCGGTCCCAGATTCTCCACGTGACGTAACCATCCTCACTATATCTAGTATTTGGGTATTGACGAGCCACAAGATGTTGGGGTAAGCTCCGGCAGTCCCGGGTTGGGAAACGCTCAGGCGTTTATACACATCAGGAGTTTATGGCGAGTGCGCTGCCCCTACTGCCACTTCCGCGATTCGAAAGTGACCGACAGCCGCGCGACCGATGACGGCATCCGGCGGCGCCGCGAGTGCATCAGCTGCGGCGAGCGCTTCACCACCCTGGAAACCATTCCCCTTGCCACCGTGCAGGTCCTCAAGAAGGACGGGCGCCGGGAGGATTTCAACCGCGACAAGCTGCTCCTTGGCCTGCGCAAGGCCTGCGAGAAGCGCAGTATTTCGGTCGCCGAACTCGAGTCTGTTGTGGCCGAGATCGAGGCTAAGGTAGCGGCCGACGGGCGACAGGAAGTTCCATCACAGGTAGTGGGAGAGCTTGCGATGGACGCCCTGCGCCGCCTCGACCACATCGCCTACATACGTTTCGCCTCTGTGTACCGCGCCTTCACCGACCTTGCTTCTCTCAAGGAGGCGCTGGAGGCGCTCGAACAGGGGCGCGTCCCTTCGGAGGAGGAGCGGTCGCTGCAACTGCCGTTGATCGGCGATGGGGATGAGCGGGCTTTGCGCCCGCGGCTCCTCCAGGACATCGAAAGCCGGCACTTCGCCGAGTCTGCAGGGTAGGTGTCGCCATGGGAATGAAAATCTGGGAGCTACACGGCTTGCGCCTGGACGGAGCGATCCGGAGCACGCCCGAGGGCGACGCCGACGTGGCCGGGCTCGTCTTTTCTGAGAAAGCCTACCTGCTGGCCGTCCGCGACTTCCGCCCGGCCGAGTTGGTGGCGCTCATCGAGCAGCGCGGGGCGATAGCGATGGCCCGCGACCTCGTGGCTCACTTCGACGAGGCTGCCGCCGGGACGGGCGCCAGCAGCGCGCGAGGGCTGGTCCTGGCGCGGGGAAGCGGCCCGGAGCCGATGCTTCGCCGCAGCGACGAGGTGCCTGCGCCACGCGCCATGGCAGGACTCGCCACTTCCAATCCGTAGCAGCCCGAACGTTTGTTCGCTATACTTCAGCAGTTCGCTGTCTGAGCACAGGGAGGCAATCATGGTGAGCACCACCCATTGGGGAACAGGGACCGGTCCCGGCAAGTGGGAGCCCGCGCCGCTTTCAGACAACGCCCTCGTGGTGATGGAGCGCCGCATCGTCCGCAGGGACGACAGGGGCGAGCCGATCGAGACACCGGACGAGTGCTTCCGCCGCGTCGCCCAGAACCTCTCCCAGGCGGAGTTGCGCTTCGGCGGCACCGAGGCCGATCGCGCGGCCGCCGAGGAGCTGTTCTACCGGCTGATGGCCTCGCTCGACTTCCTTCCGAACTCGCCGACCCTGGTGAACGCCGGCCGCGAGCTGCAGCAGCTCTCCGCCTGTTTCGTTCTGCCTGTGCCGGATTCGATAGACGGAATATTCGACGCCATCCGCCACACGGCGATTATCCACAAGTCCGGCGGCGGCACGGGTTTCGCGTTCTCACGGCTGCGGCCGGCGAACGATCGCGTGCAATCGACGATGGGCGTAGCGAGCGGGCCGGTATCGTTCATGAAGGTCTTCGACGCGGCGACGGAGGCGATCAAGCAGGGTGGGACCCGGCGTGGCGCGAACATGGGAATCCTGCGCGTTGACCATCCCGACATAGACCTCTTCATAGAAATGAAGTCGGACATGACAACGCTGACCAACTTCAACATCAGCGTGGCCGTGACCGATGCCTTCATGAAGGCGGTGGAGGACGGCGCCGATTACGATCTGGTCAACCCGAAGTCCGGCGAGGTGGTAGCGCAGCGGAACGCCCGGGAGATTTGGGAGAGGATGGTGGGCAACGCCTGGAAGAACGGCGACCCGGGCGTCATCTTCATTGACCGCATCAACGAGAGCCGCGCGAACCCGGTGCCGAAGCGCGGGCCGATTGAATCGACGAACCCGTGCGGCGAGCAGCCGCTGTACCCCTTCGATTCGTGCAACCTGGGATCGATCGCTCTGCAGCGCTTTGTGACGGGCGAACCGGGCAGCCGTGAGGTGGACTGGGACCGGCTGGGCGTGATCGTGCGGCAGACGGTGCACTTCCTCGACAACGTGATCGAAATGAACGTCTACCCGATACCCGAGATCGCCGAGACTTCGCATGCAATTCGCCGCATCGGGCTGGGCGTGATGGGCTGGGCCGACATGCTGATAAAGCTCGGCGTTCCCTACGATTCGGAAGAAGCACTGCAACTCGCGCGCAAGATCATGGGCTTCATCCAGCAGGAGGCGGACGCGGCTTCGCAGCAGCTCGCAGCCGTGCGGGGCAACTTCCCGGACTGGACCGACTCGATCTACGGGCCGCGGGGCCCCGAGGGTCCGCGGCCGATGCGCAATTCGACGCGCACAACCATCGCGCCGACGGGCACACTCAGCATCATCGCCGACTGCTCGAGCGGCATTGAGCCGGCCTTTGCGCTGGCGTTCGTCCGCTCCCACCACCTCGACAAGGACGACCCTTCAAAGCGCACCGAACTCTTCGAGGTCAACAACACGTTCGAGGAGGCCGCGCAGGCGGGCGGATTCTATAGCGAGGAACTGATCCGCTTCCTGGCGGAGGGCGGGCATCTGGAGGAGCGCGAGGAGGCGCCCGGCTGGGCGAAGCGGCTCTTCGTGACCGCGCACGACATCGCGCCCGAGTGGCACGTGCGCATGCAGGCCGCTTTCCAGGAATGTACGGACAACGCTGTCTCCAAGACGATCAACTTCGCCAACAGCGCCACGGTTGATGATGTGAGACTGGCCTACGAGCTGGCCTACCGGGCGGGCTGCAGAGGCATCACCATTTACCGCGACGGTTCGCGCGAGATGCAGGTGCTGAAGCATGCGGAGAAGAGCGACGCCCAGAAGGCGGTCGAGGCAGCGCAGGCCTTGATTCAGCAACACGCGGGACCGGTCCGGCGCAAGCTCCCCGATGAGCGCAGCGCGATCACGCACAAGTTCCGGGTGGGTGAGCAAGAGGGGTACATGACCGTCGGTCTCTTCGACGACGGCTCCCCCGGCGAAGTCTTCATCAATGTGAACAAGCAGGGGTCCACCGTGAGCGGACTGATGGACACGGTTGCGATGCTCACGAGCTACGCGCTGCAGTACGGTGTGCCCATCCAGGAGCTTGCGAGCAAGCTCAAGAACACGCGCTTCGAGCCAAGCGGCCCGACGAGCAACAAGCAGATTCCGATCGCCACGAGTATCGTTGACTATGTCTTCCGCTGGCTGGAGCTGAAGTTCAGCGGCGAGCGCGCGGGTGCGCAACCGACGCTCATCCCGGCGGACGAGGTCGTCCGCTCGACAGGGGTGGACATGTTCACCGCGCACCACGACGACTCGGTCCCGAGCGGCGTTGGCTGTCCCGACTGCGGCGCGGTGCTGTTCTACGGCGAAGGGTGCCTCATCTGCCGCAACTGCGGGTACAACAAGTGCGGGTAACGTCTCGGACGAAGTGCTGAGAGGGACGGGGCGGCCGGTGGCCGTCCCGTCGTGGCGCTACAATCGGTCTGTGGGTTTCTACTACGGATCTTCCGAACCACCTGAGGACGACAAGCCCGCGGGTTTCCGCGAAACCGTCACGATCATCTGGGCAGCGTTCTCGGTGCTGGCTGTGCCGCTCGCACTGATTCTCGGGCTCTTCTTCGGATTCGTGGCCATCATCTGGCTGTTCATGATCAGCAGACTGCTTGGTGGGGTTGCGATCCTGGCCATCCTGGGCGCCATCGCCGGCTACGGCTTCTGGGAAGCGAAGCACCCACCCGACCTGGGATGACCGCACAGGATCAGGCCGGCTTCGCCGAGCGCCTCGCCGCCGTGCGCACCAGAATCGGCGCCGCCTGTGAGCGTGCCCGGCGCGACCCTGCTTCGGTCACGCTCATCGCAGTCACGAAGACCTGGCCTGCGAGCGCCGTGGCCGGGGCCTGGGCGGCAGGCATCCGCGACTTCGGCGAGAACCGCGTGCAGGAAGGCGCGGCCAAGGCGGCGGAGGTTGCAGCGATGGGCATCACCCCCACCTGGCACCTCATCGGCAACCTGCAAACGAACAAGGTCCGGCTCGCACTACGGACCTTTGGTATACTCCACGCCGTCGACTCCGAACGGTTGCTGCGGGCGATCGCCGCAGCCGCGGACTCGCCGGTTCGGATGATGATCGAAGTCAACGTCTCCGGGGAACCCACCAAGCACGGCGTCGTGCCCGCGGAACTGCCGCGTCTGCTCGCGTGCGCGGCCGCCCAACCGCTGGCTCGAGTGGAGGGTCTGATGACCGTGGCGCCGCTGGTGGCTGAAGCGGAGGAAACGAGGCCGGTCTTCCGGCGGCTCCGGGAGCTTGCCGCCGAGCACGGGCTACCCGGCCTCTCAATGGGGATGACCGGCGACTTCGAGGTCGCGATCGAAGAGGGCGCCACGCACGTGCGCATTGGCCGGGCACTCTTCGGGGAGCGGCGCGCATGAAAGTCGCGATTATCGGCGGCGGCGTGATGGGCGAAGCGATCCTGGCGGCGGCGATCGAGCGCGGGGTCTTCGCGCCCGGCGGCGTGGTTGTCTGCGAGCTTCTGGAGCATCGGCGCAACCAGTTGAGGTCCGAATACGGCGTGGGGGTGGCCACCAACAGCGCTGAGGCGATGTCCGACGCGGATGTCGTGCTGCTTTCGGTGAAGCCGCAAGACGTGCACTCGGTCCGCGGGCAAATCAGGGAAGAGGCACTGCTCGTTTCCATCATGGCTGGCATCCCAACCCGGGCCATCGTTGAGGAGTTCCACCACGAGCGGGTTGTGCGGGTGATGCCGAACACGCCCGTGGCCGCCAAAGCGGGGATGAGCGTGTGGACGGCGACCGCCGCGGTCTCGTTCGAACAGCGGGAGCTGGCGCGCTCACTCCTTGGGGCGATTGGCCGCGAGATCTTCGTTGAAGACGAGAAGAAGCTCGACATGGCGACCGCCGTGAGCGGCAGCGGTCCGGGCTTCGTGTACCTGTTCATAGAGGCGATGGTCGAGGGCGGGGTCGCGATCGGGCTCACGCGGGCGCAGGCGGAGGAGATGGTGCTGCAGACGGTGTACGGGTCGGCCGTCTACGCGCAGGAAAGCGGCCGCCGGCCCGCGGAGTTGCGGGCGATGGTCACTTCCCCGGCAGGGACGACGGCGGCGGGGCTCCTGGAGCTGGAGCGAGGGTCCGTTCGCGCAGCGATCATCGACGCGATCCAGGCCGCCTATGAGCGAGCGCGGGAGCTGGGCGGGCCGGCTTGAACGAACAGATCGCGCTTGTCTTTACGACGTTCCTGTACGTCCTGATTCTCCTTGTAATCGCGCGTTCGCTGATGAGCTGGTTTCCAGTTTCGCCCGCCAACCCGTTCGTGCGGTTCCTTCACGACGTGACCGAGCCCATGTTGGACCCCGTACGGCGGATTCTGCCGCGGACTGGGATGATCGACCTCAGCGCCATGGTGGTCATCATCCTGCTCTACGTGATGATCTATGCGGTGGGTCGTGTAAGCAGCGGTTGACCGGCGCCCGGGGCGGGTTTGGTATGATGTGAATGGAGCCGCAGGCGAGGCGGCCGCCCGGAGAAGCACCGATTAACCCGTACGTCGCCCAATTCACGTTCACTTTCATTCAGATGCTCACGTGGGCGATCATCGCGCGGGCGCTGCTGAGCTGGTTTCCTATTGACCAGGGCAGCCCGCTGTATCAGCTCCTGTACCGGGTGACAGAGCCCATCATCGACCCGCTGCGGAAGGTGCTGCCAAGCACGGGGATGATGGACCTGAGCCCCATGGCGGCGATCATCGTGCTGATCGTATTGGGGCAGTTCGTTCTCAGCCTCCAGGCCCCCGCCTGACCGGCAAGCATCGCCCCGGGGCGGACCATGGCCGAAGATCGCGCACGTTGAAGGCAGGGGCGTGCCCGGTTGGAGGCTCTTTCCTTTCGTATAGGGCGGTCAGCGCGGTATCCTGATCGGGCTTGTGCAACACAGGCGGCGCCTGTCCGGCCGTTCCGGGCAAATCTATGCGTCGCACTCATGGAGGCTTACCCTGGTTACCCCCGTTAGCATGAAGCAACTCCTGGAGGCCGGTGTCCACTTCGGCCACCAGACCCGCCGTTGGAACCCGAAGATGCGCCACTTCATCTTCACCGAGCGCAACGGCATCCACATCATCGACCTGCAACAGACGGTCACCCGGCTCGAAGAGGCGATCAACTTCGTCCGCGATGTCATCGCGGGCGGCGGCGAGGTGCTCGTCATCGGCACAAAGAAGCAGGCGCGCGAGACGGTGGAGATCGAGGCCGCGCGCGCGGGATTGCCATACGTGAACAACCGCTGGTTGGGTGGAACGCTCACGAACTTCCGGACCATCCAGGGGCGTATCCGGCACCTGGCGAACCTGGAAGGCGCGGTGGCGCGCGGCGAGTTCTCGCGGCTCACCAAGAAGGAACAGCTGGACATCTCCAACGAGATCGAACGGCTCAACCGCTACTTCGGCGGGATTAAGAAGATGGAACGCATTCCCGCCGCCGTGTTCATCGTAGACACGGTCAAGGAAGACATCGCCGTGGCGGAGTGCGTGCGCCTGGGCATTCCGATCGTGTCGCTCGTGGATACCAACTGCGACCCTGACCCAATCGGCTACCCGATACCGAGCAACGACGACGCCATCCGCGCCATCAAGCTCATCCTGGGGAAGATGGCCGATGCGGCCATCGAAGGGCGAGCGGCGCGGGAATCGGGCGTGGGCGCCGGTGTGCATGGCGACGAGATGGCGCGGCTTGCCGCCGAAGCGGACGCGGGCCTAAAGGCAGGAGCGTTCACCGCGACTCCGGAAGAGGTCGCCGAAAGCCCGGCCGAGGCGTCGGTCACAGTCATCTCCGCAGCGGCGCAGGCAGCCGCGCTTTCGAACGAAGAGACCGGGCAGGAGTAATTCACACCCTTGGAAATCACAACAGCAATGGTCAAAGAGCTCCGGGAGTCAACCGGGGCCGGCGTCATGGACGCCAAGCGCGCCCTGGAAGAAGCGGGCGGCGACATGAAGCAGGCTGCCGCCATCCTGCGCGAGAAGGGGATCGCCGCAGCGGCCAAGCGGGCGGAACGCGAGACCGCTAACGGTGTGGTGGATAGCTACATCCATGCCGGCGGCCGCATCGGCGTCCTGGTTGAGGTGAACTGCGAAACGGACTTCGTGGCCAACACCGAGGAATTCCGCCAGCTGGCGCGCAACATCGCCATGCAGGTGGCGGCAATGAACCCCCGGTTCATCTCGCCGGAGGACCGCGCGGGCACGGATGTGGAGGGCTCGGACGAAGAACTCTGCCTCCTCAGCCAGCCGTACATCCGCGACGGTTCGCGCAAGATCGCCGACCTGGTAAGGGACACGATCGCGAAAACGGGGGAGAATGTCCGGGTGAGGCGCTTCGAGCGTTTCGAACTGGGCCGATAGCAGGCCAGGAGGGGGAAGGTCCGTGGCTGGTGCCTACCGGCGGGCGCTCGTGAAGCTGAGCGGCGAAGCCCTCATGGGGGACCGCCCCTTCGGCATCGACGCGGCCACCATCGAGAACCTTTCTCAACAGATCGCCCGGGCCTGCAGCGAGGGCATCCAGGTGGCGGTTGTGGTTGGAGGCGGGAACTTCTGGCGCGGCTCCACCATAGCCGAAACCGGGATGGACAGGGCCACCGCGGACTATGCCGGGATGCTCGCCACGATCATGAACGCCCTTGCCCTGCAGGACGCGCTGGAGAAGGTGGGGGCGGTCGTACGGACGCAGACTGCCCTCTCCATGGCGCAGGTGGCTGAGCCTTATATCCGGCGCCGCGCCATTCGCCACCTGGAAAAGGGCCGTGTGGTGCTCTTCGCCGCGGGAACAGGCAACCCCTACATGACAACTGACACCGCCGCGGCCCTGCGCGCCATTGAGGTGGAGTGCGAGGCGCTGCTGATGGCGAAGAATGGGGTCGACGGTGTCTACGATGCGGACCCGCGCAAGGTGCCGGGCGCCGTGCGCTTCGACCACCTGACGTACATCGACGCCATCCAGCGGAGGTTGCAGGTGATGGACAGCACCGCGCTCAGCCTTTGCATGGAGAACCATCTGCCCATCATCGTGTTCGACGTGCGCGTGCCCGACGGGATCTACCGCGCGCTGAAGGGCGACCACGTCGGTACGGTGGTATCCTCCAGTCCCGGCAACGAACCAGCTCGCACTAACTGAACCCCGGAGAGCACCGGATGAATGATCCCGACGATATCCTCCTGAGCGCTGACGAGAAAATGGATGGGGCGGTCAAGGCGCTGAAGCGCGAGTTGACCGGCGTCCGCACGGGGCGCGCCCACCCGAGCCTGATAGAGATGCTCGACGTGGACTACTACGGAGCGGCCACGCCTCTCAAGCAGCTCGGGACCATCAACGCGCCGGAGTCGCGGCTGCTCACCATCCAGGTGTGGGACCGCGGGGCGGTAAGGGCGATTGAGAAGGCGATCCAGGCTTCGGACCTGGGGCTGAACCCCGCGATCGACGGCCAGCTCATCCGGCTGCCCATCCCGCCTCTCACCGAACAGCGCCGCAAGGAGATGGTGAAGCAGGTGCACCACAAGGCCGAGGAAGCTCGGGTGGCCGTTCGCAATGTGCGCCGGCATGCGCATGACGAGTTGCGCCGGGCAGAGAAGGAAGGCCACATCTCCCAGGACGACATCAAGCGTTACGAGGACGAACTCCAGAAGGTGACGGACCAGCACATCGCACTCATAGACGCGGAGTCGAAGAAGAAGGAGGCTGAGCTCCTTGAGGTCTAGCTCCGGGACGAAGCCCCGGATTGTGGAGGACGCCCCCGAGACCGGCCACGACGGCGACGTTATCTCGCCCATCTCGGGCGGGCGGGTACCGCAGCACGTTGCCATCATCATGGACGGCAACGGGCGCTGGGCGAAGCAGCGTGGCCTGCCGCGCGTTGCCGGGCACCGCGCCGGGACGGAGAACATCCGCCGGGTCATCGAACGGTTCAACGACCACGGCGTCCGTTACCTCACGCTCTACGCCTTCAGCACAGAAAACTGGAGCCGGCCGGCGCCGGAAGTCCGGGCTCTCATCCGGCTGCTGGGGAGGTTCATCAAGCGGGAGCTCGACAACTTCGTGCGAAACAACATCCAGCTGCGGATGTTGGGCCACATTGAAACCCTGCCCGAATGGCTGCAGAAGCAGGTGAATGACGCTATCGAGCGCACGCGGGAGAACGACGGGCTGATTCTCAACATCTGCTTCAGCTACGGGGGGCGAGACGACATTGTGATGGCCACCCGGCGAATCATCGAGGCGGGGCTCGGGCCGGACGATGTTACGGAGGAGACCTTCGCCGAGTACCTGGCCACAGCCAGCACGCCGGACCCGGACCTGATCATCCGCACGGCCGGAGACAGCCGCCTCTCGAACTTCCTGCTCTGGCAGAGCGCCTACTCCGAGCTGTACTTCACCGGCGCCTATTGGCCCGACTTCGGCCGCGAGGACACAGACATGGCGCTGGCCGAATACGGGCGGCGGATGCGCAAGTTCGGTGGATTGCTGCCCGAAGACGTCGACGCTCTGCTCCAGCGGTGAGGGGACGGCAAGGCCCCCGCGGATGGCAGGCATGCATGCGCCGGGCGGGGCCACTCCCGTGACCCGTTCGAACCTCCAACTGAGACTCCTGACGGCCGTGGTAGGGCTGCCCCTGCTGGCCGGAGCCGTTTACCTGGGAAGTTGGCCCTACGCCCTCGCGGCAGGGGCCATCGCTCTGCTGGCCGGGGCCGAGTTCATGCACGGGTGGCTGCTGCCGTCGCTCTCCATCCCGGCGGCAGCGGGGAAGCAGCCCGGTTTCGTGCTGGCTGCGATCATGGTTGCCGGGGCTCACTGGGAGCCGCACCTCGTCCCCGCGGGAGCGGCCGTGGCGCTGGTCGCCGCGGCAATCGGCTACAGCCGGTCCAACGCCTTCGGGCCGCGCAAGCCTTACCGCGTGTTCGCGGGGTGCCTTGTCTACCTGGGCGTCCTCTTTTCGGCGGTGGTGCTGGTGCGCGACGTCGAGGGGGGTCGCGAATGGGTGCTGCTGGGCCTGCTCTCGACGTTCGCGGTGGATACGGGCGCCTACACGGTTGGACGGCTCATTGGGCGGCACAAGATGGCGCCGCGCATCAGCCCCGGAAAGACGTGGGAGGGAGCAATCGGAGGCTACTTGGCGGGGGTCGGCGCCGTCTTCGGGTTGAACGCCCTGCTCGATACCGGCGTCGAGGCAGCGACGGTGGTCCACTTCGCCCTTCCCATGCCGCTCACGGCGATACTGGGTGACCTTTTCGAAAGCTGGATGAAGCGCCGGATGGGGGTCAAGGACGCCTCGGGGCTGCTGCCGGGGCACGGCGGCTTCCTCGACCGGCTGGACTCGGTGCTCTTCGTGATGCCCCTGCTTTACCTGTTCCTGCGCGTGCGGGTGCTCTGATAGCCTGTAGCCAGGTAGCCGCGCTCTTCGCTGTTTGCGCTTCTGCGTCTCCTTCTTATGTCCTCTGAAGAACACCATCACGTTCACCTCCGGAAACCGTCCCTCGACGACTTCGTGTTCGAAGGCGAGTCGATGCCGCTGCTCCTCCAGCGGCGGGTGGTGTCCGGCCTGGCTGCTGGCTTTGTTGCGCTTGTACTTGCCTACATCGTGGTTTCTGAAGCGCTGGGTGTTTCCTATGACATCGATGCCGGGCCGTTCCAGGAATGGGTTGACGGCTGGGGCATCCTGGGCCCGATCGTATACATGGCGGCGCTCGCCATCTCGGTACTCATCGCTCCGATACCGAATGCGCCCATCTTCATCGCGGCCGGGCTGGCCTGGGGGCCCCTGCTGGGCACCATCTACTCGATGGCCGGGATGATGCTCGGTTCGGCAATGGCGTTTTACCTGTCGCGGCTGTTGGGGCGAAAACACCTTGCGCGGCTGGTCGGCGGGAAGATGGCGATGCGCATGGACGACATCGCCGAGAACATGGGCGGGCGGGTCATCTTTCTCGCCCGGATGCTGCCGGTGGTGAACTTCGACTGGGTCAGTTTCGTTGCCGGGCTCACGTCGATGAGGTTCCCAGTGTTCTTCCTTTTCTCCTTCCTGGGGATGTTGCTGCCCACGTTTGTGGGAGTTGCGGCGGGGGATGGGTTAGGGCGCGATGTGCGAATCACGCTCGCCTACGGGGGCCTGTGGGTGGCAGGCATCGTGGCCAGCGCGATGTTCTTCTGGTACCGGCAGAGGCGGTGGCAAGCGCGTAGGCGCGCCGCGGCAGTATCAGCAGAAACGGCTACTCCAATGCGGGATGTCTGACCGGCATGCGGGGGATTCCCCCTATCTCGCCCGAATATCGCCTGCAGGACAATCCTCCCAGTTCAAGAGGGTTGACCATCATGGCGCTTTCCCGCTTCCCCGCCTACCTGACCCTCATCCGTCAGGGCGAAGAACGCCCGCGCGCCCGCGACGCCAGGCCGATCATCCTGCACGAATCACTGCGGCCGTCGCAGCGCGACTCGATCTGCGGCGTGGCAACCCGCCAGGCTCTGCACGAACGGCTTGAGACCATAGGCGCGCTGGCGCCGGCCGCTCCGCTTTCGTTCGTTGTGGTGAAGGTGGAGGACCTGGCGCGCATTAGCCGGAACCACGGCCCCCAGCGGGGCGATGAGGTTCTCCAGGCCGTCGCTCGCGTCATCCGCGACTATACGAGGGCAACCGACACAGTTGGGCGGCTGTCCGGGGCGAGCTTCGGCATCGTCCTGCAGGGAACAGGCCAGACCGGAGCGGGCGCGGCGGCCGCCCGGCTATCGCACTACCTGGGCCAACTCCATGTCCGGGGAAGGCGGGTCGATACCCACGTCACGGTAGCCACTGGAAAAGGAATCAACGCGGACGTGCTGCCAGTGGCAGCCACTGGCGCGCTCGACGACTGCGGGTAGCCCCGGGCGCAGGTTAGCGCGCCTCCAGGTCCATTGCCACGGCGACTTCCTTGCAGTTGGTGAAGAACGGGCAGCGCACGCATTCGCTCCAAACCTTCTGGGGGAACTCCATCACGTCTGCCACGCGGAAGCCCTGCTTTTCGAAGAAGCCAGGACGATAGGTGAGTGCGAACACGCGCTCGATTCCGAGCGAGCGTGCTTCCGCCACGCAGGCTGCGACGACGGCCGCGCCAACGCCACTGCCCTGGGCGTCTTCGCGAACCGCCAACGAACGAACCTCGGCGATGTCAGGCCCGAGGATGTGGAGGGCGCCGCACCCTGCGACGCTCTCCCGGGCGCGGGCAACCTTGAAATCGCGGATGGACTCGTAGACCTCGCCAAGGGGGCGATGCAGCATGTCGCCCCGATCGGCCCAGAAGGTAACCATCTGATGGATAGCTTCGGCATCTGCCAGTGACGCCGGTTCGACACAAACCACGTGAGTGCTCCGAAAGTGTGACTGAAATGACCCCGGCCGGGCACGGCCGGGGCGTGGCGGTGTCAGGCGCCGCGGACAGGGGCGACGTGCGTTGCGTCGCCCCGGGCTTCTCCCACGGTGTGTGTGTTCTGCATCTTCACCGAGTGTAAGCGAGATGGCCGGGATATGACGAGAGAGGGTCGCATCGAGGTGGTGGAACGCCTCGTCAAGGGACCCCGGCGGTGGTAACTTTGCGCCCGCCAGTGGCAGACACGGCACAGGGAGGGCGACGGTGCGGATTTCGATTATTGGCCAGGCAGCCTTCGGCGAAGCCGTCTTTAAGCGCCTGTCAGAGGAGGGCAAGGAGATCGTGGCTGTGAGCGCCCCGGCTCCCGCGGAAGGCGCGCGCCCGGATGCGCTCTGGGCGGCCGCCACGGAAGCGGGGGTGGCAACGTTCGGGACTGCCGGCCTGAACGACAAAGCAGCGCTCAGTGGGTGGCAAGCGGCCGGAGCGGACCTTTGCGTGATGGCATTCGTGACCGAGATCCTTCCGCAGGTTTTGTTCGAGGCCCCGAAACTGGGGACCATCCAGTACCACCCGAGCCTGTTGCCTCTCCACCGGGGCTCATCGGCCATCAACTGGGCGATCATCAACGGCGACGCCGAGACGGGGCTGACCATCTTCTGGCCCGATGAGGGAATAGACACCGGCCCGGTGCTGCTCCGGGAGCGCTGCCCCATCGGGCCTGAGGATACGGTGGGCTCCCTTTACTTCGACCGTCTCTTCCCGATGGGCGTCGAGGCCATGGCGAAGGCGGTGAAGCTCGTTGCCGCAGGTGAACCGCCGCGAATCCCGCAGGACCACGCCCTCGCCACCTACGAGGCCCCCTGCCGCGATGAGCACGCCTCTATCCGGTGGCACGAGCCGGCCGGGCGGATTCACTGTCTCGTGCGCGGAACGAATCCCCAGCCGGGCGCGTGGACGACCCACAACGGCGCGCGGCTGCGGATCTTCGACTGCCGGCTTTCGGCCACACAGGAGCCGGGAATGCCCGGGCGCGTACTGCGCATCGACGATGAAGGGTTCGACGTACGGCTCAACGGTGGCGTGCTCCGCGTGCTGCGTGTACAGCCGGAGGGCGGCAAGAAGGTCTCGGCAGGCGAATGGGCGCAGGCAGTGGCGCTCAAGCCAGGCTTCCGTTTCAGGTAGGCGAAGACTCCGCCGTTCCCTAGGGTTCGGGGGTCGCAGAAGGAGTCCAGCCGGGCCACGGTATCACGCTCGGCTGGCCCGTTGGAGTGGGTGTGGCTGGCCCCTTCTTGACGTTGATGGTCACGGAGGTCATGAGCGTCTTCAGGAGGGCGTCATCAGCCGTGAGGCGCACTGTATAGACGCCGTTCTGCAGGCCCTCCGTGATGATGACGCCGATGATAGCGTTCGACACCGGATTGTCCCCTCCGCCGATCTGCTTCCATTCCGAGGGGTTGCTGCCCGGGCCGATCTCGAGCTTCCAGGACTTGAGTTTGGAGGTCTGCGCGCTTCCCACCACCTGCGTGGTCCCGGAGATGGTCTTGCCGTTCGTGAGGTTGCTGATAGAGACAGCCGCCTGGCCGGTGCTCTTTTCGGTGGGAGCGATGGGAATGTTCTTGTCCTTCATCTCCTTCACGAGCTCCGGTGCAAGCTCGGGCTTGAGCGAGGGCAGCTTCACGAATTTGCGCTTCTCGCGAAACTGCGCCGGGGTCTGGTCGCTGGCGAGGAGGCCGTTGCGGGTGTCGATCTCCTTCTCCTCGCAGTCGCTCTCATACTTGACGTCGGTGCGTAGCCAGGTGGTGACCTTCTGGTCGCAGCCGCCCGAAAGCCCCCGATCGGTCGCGGGGGTCTCGAATTCCTGCCGGGCCACGTTCTTCGGGCGTAACGAGTCGAACCCCGCCGGGGTATCGAAGACACCCTTGCCCCGCAGGTAGGAGTGGTACCAGCCCATCCAGTTCTTGAAGAACCTGACCGTCGCGTTCGCTGAGGGATAGTTAGGTGGACCATCGCGGACAAGTTCCTTGGTTGCGTTGCCGAACCAGACCGCGGTTGCAGCGTAGCGCGAGTAGCCGTTCATCCAGGTGGCGAGCGTGTCGACCGCGCTCTTGGGACCCTGCTGCGTTCCGGTCTTCACGCCTCCAGGGACCTTGACTCCATTGTCCATAAAGAAGTCGAGCGCGAGGTCGTCGTTGGAGCCGCCGCAGCCCCAGATGATGAAGCGGGCGTTGCAGTCGGACATGATGGAGTGGAGTAGCCACACGGATCCTGCGTCGACAACCTGCTTCCGTTCGGGCTCCCCCTGGGTGAAGAGGATTTCGCCGTTGGGGCCCTTCACCTGGAGGATGACAACCGGGTCGAGTTCGCGCGTACCGGGAATGCGGATATGGCCGCGGGCGAAGTCGAGGGCCTGCTCACGGGCCAGATCTAACGCCGCACCCTCATCGATGGCAATGTTCCTGAGCGACTTCAGTTCTACGTACTCGGCCAAATGCGGCACGCCCACCATGACGCCCATGTTGGCGATGGTGGCGTTCATGTAGGCCATGTCGATGGCGCGGATGTTCGCGCCCCCGGTGGCGATGGAGGCGCCATAGCTGATGTCGGGGTGCGAATGGAAGGTGGGGTCGAAATTCTGCTCGAGCGTGGTGATGCCAAGCTTTTTCGCCATCGCTATCACGTTGTCGACACCGGCTTCCTGGGCGGCGCGGAAGGCTCCGACGTTCTGAGAACCGCCAAGGGCGGCGCGAGCCGAGATAAGTCCCTCGCTCTTGGGCTCGCCGGAGCGCGGGTTCGTGATCGCGGTGCCCTCGACCGTCAGCGGGCTGGTGTCCCAGAAGATGTTCATGGGCGTCTTGTTGAGCTGGTCAAACCAGGTGAGATAGACCGCTGGCTTGAAGGACGAGCCGGGCTGGTTGATCTCCGTCAGCTGGTCGATGTCCCCGGCGACGCGGCGATCGGAGACGTAGGAAGGGTCACGGTTGGGGGCGTAGACGATTACCTGCCCGGTGCTGGGCTCGATGGTTACAACGGCGGCGTTGTGGCACTCGCAGCCCGCGTCGAGACCCCTGGCGACGTATTCCCGGAGCAACTGCGATGCCCAATCGGTGGCTTGCCAATCGAGAGTGGTTGTGACCTTGTACCCCGCGGAGTGAACGCTCGAGGCGCAATCAGTAGCACCCGGGAGCTTCGGCAGGATCTTCGCTTCGCACATGCGCACCAGCCGTGGCTCAACCTGGTTGTCGATGAAGGCCGAGGCCTTGATTGGGTTGCTGGCGGCAAAGACTCTGAGATGCTCGGCCTTGGCCTTCTCCGCGTCGTCGCGGGTTGCGCGGCCGTGGGTGACCATAAGGTCGAGCACGTCCTCCTGGCGCTGTTTGGCGGGGCCTGTGACAGTGGTGCGGCCGTCGGTATCGACGATGCAGCTGTCGTTGTCGTCCTTTAGGCAGTTGAGACGCGGGTGGTAGAGGGTCGGGTAGGAGGGAATGCCGGCCAACATCGCCGCCTCATGCAGCTCAAGCTCGGCAGCGCTCTTGTGGAAGTAGCCCTGGGCGGCGGCCTCGACGCCGATATAGCGGTCGGCGTAGGAGATCTGGTTGAGGTACCACTCGAGGATCTCCTCCTTTGAGTAGTCCTTCTCGAGCTCGATGGCGTAGGCGATCTCTCGGAGCTTGCGGTCGATTGTGCGTTCGGCGCTGGTGCAGCGGGTCTTCTCGTCGCTCACACTCGGGCAAATGTAGACGTTTTTGATGAGTTGCTGGGTTATGGAGGAACCGCCCGTCCCGCTGCCGATGCCACCGCCAACGTAGTTTTCGTAGGCGGCGCGGAGGATGCCACGGATGTTCACCCCGGGGTGATCCCAGTAGCTGTTGTCCTCGGTGGAGACGGTGGCATCGATCATCTCCTGAGAGATGAGGTCAAGTGTGACGGGAGCGAGGAGCTGGGCATCGGGGTTCGTCAGCTTGCCCAACAGCTCGCCCGACTCGGGGCCTCCCCGGTCGAAGATCTCGGTCAGACCGAGGTTGGTCTGCGCGAGCTTGTCAGTAATCGGCACGTAGTCTTTGGCATAGGAGTTGTACACGTAGTACACGCTGCCGAGGGCGCCTGCGGCCCCGATCGAGCCGAGCGCCGCCAGCGCGAGGAAGGCGATCAACACCCAGGAGACGTGGGACTGGCGCTTCTCGTAGCGCTTGCGCAACAGCCGCCGTTTCGTGGCCGAATTCATGGCAGGGCGCCCGAAGGGCCGGCGTCGAAGCCGCCAGGCCCTGACCTGACGCGCGCGTGAGTTCGCATCGGAACTGAGCGTAACAAAGCAGTCACAATGATCTACGCGCGAAGGGCTCCGGGCGGTAAAGGCCGGGCCGTTGTAACCTTTCGGTCATGTCGCTCACGTCCGAAGAAGTCCTCCATATAGCCCGGCTGGCCCGGATAGCGCTCACCGAAGCGGACGTCCAGCGGTTCACGGCGCAGCTTTCCGGCATACTCGACCACTTCGCGGCGCTCGCCTCGGTGGAAACGGAAGGGGTGGAGCCGACGGCCCACACTCTCCCTCTCTCTAACGTCATGCGGGCCGACGAAGTTTCACCCTCGCTTCCCCGTTCCGAGGTGTTGGCCAACGCGCCCGAGCAGGAAGAGGGCTTCTTGCGCGTGAGGGCGGTGCTGGAATGAGCGAGCCCTGGCGCCTGACGGCCCACGAAGCCCACGAAATGCTGAGAGCGAAGCAGTTCACCGCGGCAGAGCTTGCGCAATCGGTTCTGGAGCGAATGACGGAGGTGGAAAACCGCATCCATGCCTACATCACGCCCACGCCTGAGCTTGCGCTAGAGCAGGCGCGCGAAGCGGACGCGCGCTTTGCGGCAGGCACGGCCACGCCCCTGACGGGCATTCCGGTGGCGGTGAAGGACATCATCGTCACAAAGGGCGTGCGGACCACAGCCGGTTCGAAGATCCTGGAGAACTTCGTGCCGCCCTACGACAGCCACGTGTACGAGCAGCTCCGGCGGGCGGGCGCGGTGATAGTGGGCAAGGCGAACATGGATGAGTTCGCAATGGGTTCGAGCACCGAGCACTCGGCGTATGGCCCCACCCACAACCCCTGGAAGCTGGACCTGGTGCCCGGCGGGAGCTCGGGGGGGTCGGCGGCGGCGGTGAGCGCGGGCGAGTGCCTCGTAGCGCTTGGCAGCGACACCGGAGGGAGCATCCGCCAGCCCGCCGCGCTATGCGGGGTGGTGGGCATCGACCCTACGTACGGGCGGGTGAGCAGGTACGGCATCATCGCCTTCGGTAGCTCGCTCGACCAGGTTGGGCCGCTGGCCCGCGATGTGGAAGACGCGGCTACGATGCTCGACTGCATTTCGGGCCACGACCCCCGCGACAGCACGACCAACCCCGAGCCGGTCCCGGACCTGCGCCACTACGTTGGCCGCGACATCAAGGGCATGCGCATCGGCGTACCGAAGGAATATTTCGTCGAGGGCATGGAGCCGGGCGTGAAGGCACGCATCGAGGAGGCGCTCCGGCTCTTCGAGGGCCTGGGCTGCCATGTTGACCGCGAGCTTTCGCTGCCCAGCACGGGCCACGCGCTGGCGGTGTACTACCTCATCGCGCCAAGCGAGGCGAGCGCCAACCTGGCGCGCTACGACGGCGTGAAGTACGGCTTCAGCGACCGCTCGGGCGGCTCGATGTGGGAGAACATGGAGCAGACGCGCGCGCGCGGCTTCGGGGAAGAGGTGAAGCGGCGCATCATGCTGGGCACGTACGCGCTGAGCGCCGGGTACTACGATGCCTACTACCTGAAGGCGCAGAAGGTGCGCACGCTCATCAGCCGCGAGTTCGCGGCGGCCTTCGAGAAGTACGACGTCATTGTGACGCCCACTTCGCCCACGGTAGCATTCCCGATCGGGGCGAAGACGGACGATCCGTACGCTATGTACCTGAACGACGTCTACACGCTCCCGAGCGCGGTGGCGGGGCTCCCGGCAATCAGCGTCCCATGCGGTCTGAGCGAGGGGCTTCCGGTGGGGCTGCAGATCATCGGCAACCTGTTCGACGAGGGGCGGATGATCATGGCGGCGCACGCCTTCGAGCAGGCATTCGGCTGGGCGAACCGGTTGCCGGAGCTTTAGCCAGCTCCTCTTCGGCTACAATGCCGGTGCTGATTCCCGTGCCGCAATCGGAGGTGCGACCTTGACGCAGTCGAAAGAGATTGGCCTGCCCGTGAACGAGGTGTATGCGCCGCCTGCGCGGGTCCGCGAAGGCGCCCTGGTGCGCAGCTGCGAGGAGTACCAGCGCCTCTACGACCGCAGCGTAAACGACCGCGACGGCTTTTGGGCAGAGATGGCCAATCAGTACCTCGACTGGATTGAGCCCTTCACCGCCGTCTGCGAAGAGGACTTGCGCGAGGGGAAGGTCGCCTGGTTCACGGGCGGCAAGCTGAACGTATCGGTCAATTGCCTCGACCGGCACCTGGTGGCCCGGGGCGACCGCGTGGCCCTTCTCTGGGAGGGAGATGAGCCGGGCGAGAACCGGCGTGTGACCTATCGCGAGCTGTACGAGGAGACCTGCCGTCTCGCGAACGCGCTGCGGGCGCGGGGTGTCAAGAAGGGCGACCGGGTAGCCATCTACATGAGCATGGTTCCCGAACTTGCCGTTGCCATGCTGGCCTGCGCGCGCATCGGGGCGATCCATTCGGTCATCTTTGGGGGCTTCAGCCCCCATTCCATCCGCGATCGGGTGGAGGACTCGACCTGCAAAGCAATCATCACGCAGGACGAAGGGCGGCGCGGGGGACGGCCAGTGCCGCTGAAGCGAAACGTGGACGAAGCGCTGGACTCTGGAGGCCAAAGCGTTGAGTTCACCATTGTCTTCCGGCGCACGGGGAACGGCGTTCCGATGACGCCCGGCCGGGATTTCTGGTGGCACGATGAGGTCGCCGGTCAGCCTGCAGAGTGCCAACCCGAGCCGATGGACTCGGAGGACCCCCTGTTCATCCTTTACACCTCGGGCTCGACGGGGAAGCCCAAGGGGGTGCTGCACACGCAGGCGGGCTACCTCCTCTTCACCATGGTTACTCATCGTTATGTCTTCGACATTCGCGACGAAGATGTCTTCTGCTGCACGGCCGACATCGGCTGGGTGACCGGGCACAGCTATATCGTCTATGGGCCGTTGGGGAACAGAACGACGAGCGTAGTCTTCGAGTCCATCCCCACCTACCCGGACGCCGGGCGCTACTGGGACGTAGTGGACCGCCTGGGAATCACCGTGTTCTACACCGCGCCTACTGCCATTCGTGCCCTGATGCGCGAAGGCGACGAGCCGGTGAAACGGTACAGTCGGAAGTCGCTGCGGGTGCTGGGCACGGTGGGCGAGCCGATCAACCCCGAAGCCTGGCGCTGGTACTACCGCGTGGTGGGCGAAGAGCGGTGCGCCATTGTCGACACCTACTGGCAAACGGAGACGGGCGGACACATGATCACCGGCCTGGCGGGCGCGATCGACATGAAGCCGGGGGCCGGGTCGCTGCCGTTCTTCGGGGTGCGGCCAAGCGTGGTCGACGAGAACGGAAACGAACTGACCGGCAACGAAGTGACAGGGCAGCTGTGCATCGACGCTTCGTGGCCGGGGATGATGCGGACGGTCTACGGCGACCACCAGCGGTTCATACAGACGTACCTGAGCGCGTACCCGGGGCGGTACTTCACGGGCGACGGCTGCCACCGCGACCGGGACGGTTACTACTGGATTACCGGGCGCGTCGACGACGTGCTGAACGTCGCCGGGCACCGGCTGGGGACGGCCGAGATCGAGGGAGCGCTGGTGGGGCACCCGGCCTGCGCCGAGGCAGCGGTGGTTGGCTACCCACACGACGTGAAGGGGACCGGCATCTACGCCTACGTGTTGCTGAAGCAGGGGTTTGAGGCTTCGGATGACCTGGCGCGCGAGCTTCGCGACGCGGTTCGAACGGAGATCAGCCCGATCGCCACTCCTGACCGCATCCAGTTCGTGGAGGGGCTGCCGAAGACGCGTTCCGGGAAAATCATGCGGCGCATCCTGCGGAAGGTGGCCGAGGGCGAGCCCGAAAACGTGGGCGACGTGACCACCCTCGCCGACCCGGCAGTGGTGAAAGACATCATCGCGGGAGCGGAGGCGGCGCGGTAGGGGACACGCGCCGTGATACGCTGAGGGCAGGAGCAGCGCAATGCCGACGTACACGCTCAGAGGCAGGATTACCGAGGACCGCCGTCTGGAGGTAGAAGTGCCTCCCGATGCGCCCGTGGGCGAGGCCGAGGTTGTGGTCACCGTCGCGAACGCCGGCGAGCCGGAGCGAGGCAGCGGCGAAGCCCTCCTGGCGCTGGCGCGAAAGTGGCGAGAGAAACCCCTCGCCACGCCGCCGCGGACAAGGGAGGAGGTCGACTCGGAGATCG
>CAYYYI010000024.1:0-26297 GCA_964475735.1 uncultured Anaerolineaceae bacterium | reverse complement strand
CCATCGGCATGAACCGGTTGGTTGGTACGTACTCGCGGGAGTAGCGGCGCAACCTCAGTTCAGCCGGCCGCGCCGGTGCTATTATCGCCGCCACTGGAGCTTTGGCGGCCACTGAGGCCGCCTGCCGCGGAGGTGCGTCATGGCGAAAGAACAGGTGGGCACAGTCCGCGAACTGTGGCGCTACCCGGTCAAGTCCATGCTTGGCGAGTCTCTCGAAGAGGCGGCCGTTGCCATCGGCGGGCTCGATGGCGACCGCGCCTGGGCGCTGCGGAGCGCGGAGACGGGGAACATCCTTTCCGCCAAGAAGTGGCCGCGGCTGCTCGACTTCCGCTGCTCGTACGCCGGCGCGCCCGGCGCGGAGGACGTGATCATCCGCCTTCCTGGCGGCGCCACGGTGAGGTCGAGCGACCCTGGCGCCTCAAGGGCCATCTCCGAAGCGCTTGGCGCGGCGGTCCAGCTTGAGCGCGCGGCGGACGGCGTGAAGTCGAAGGTAGACATCGATCCCGCCACTGTATTCGGGGAAGTACCGGTGGAGGACGTGATAGCGGGCTTCACGAGCGTCACGCTGCCGCCGGTCTTCAAACTGCCGCCCGGGACGTTCTACGACTCGGCCGCGGTCCACGTTCTCGCAAGCGGCACGCTGGAGCACGTTCGCCAGCTCTGCGGCGAGGGGACGGTGCTCGACCCACGGCGATTCCGCCCAAACATCTACGTCGAGACCGGCAGCAACAGCTCGGAATTTGTTGAGGACGCCTGGGCGGGTGGCACGCTCACGGTCGGCGACTCCGTCCGGATCGTGGAGATGCGCCCCGCGTTGCGCTGCATTATGACAACTCTTCCCCAGGCTGGCCTCCCGCGCGACCCGTCAATCCTTAAGACCGCCGCGAAGCACCACCAGACGAACGTTGGCGTATTTGCGTCAATCGCTGCGCCGGGCGCCGTGCGCGTCGGCGACCCGGTCTACATTCAGGCGTAGCCGCCCGGGCGCTCAGGCGATAGCAGCGACGGCTTCGATCTCGATCATCAGCCCCTCGGCCGCGAGTGAGGTGACGCCGATGAGGGTGCTGGCAGGCGGGTCTCCCTGGGGCAGGACCTCGGCCCGGGCGTCGCGATACGCGCGATAGTCGGCCTGCGCATAATTCACGATGTAGATATTCATCTTCACGATGTCAGCAACGGCCGCGCCGGCTGCACCCAGGGCGGTGACAAGGTTCTTGAGAGCCTGCGTGGCCTGCGCCTTCAGGTCACCCTGTCCGACGAGGCTACCCCCCTCATCGATGGCGACCTGGCCGGACACAAAGATGAGCTTTCGCGCCCCCTCGACGCTAACGGCGTGGGTGTAGCCGCGCGGCTGCGCCAGGCCCGGCGCGTTTATCAGTTCCTTCTTCATGGTGCCTCCCGGTGGCATGTGAATCCGGCCCAATCTACTCCATCCGGCGCGCAATGGCCTCCCGTGCGGGGGTGGCGAGCTGGCTACGAGTCGAGATCGTCGTCGCGGCCCCCGTCATTATCTTCTGGTGACAGAGAGGGCAGGTCGCCGCCACGGCCGATCCGGGCATCGCTGCCCGGCGACTTCAAACTCCCTGCCAGGAGGTCGAACGGGTCGCCCGCCGCAGCTTCGGCGCTTTCACCCATGAAGTTGGTGGAGTCGTCACCTCCGCGCCCATCGGAGGTGTCCGGCGCAACGAAGGCGGAGGCCGCCAGGTCGTCCTGGGACCTCCTCACGAAGGACTCGTCCCTGCCCGCGTTCCCGGTGAGCGGCAGGCCGCCGCCATCTGAGCTGCCCCCGGTCGGCTGCGAAATCGCCAACCCCTTGAGGCCTTCGCGTGAAAACTTCGGCTCCAGGTGGTCACGCAGATTGGGGCGAACGACATCATCACTGGCTCGAACACCCTCGTCGCTCCCAGAATCACCGGGGGTGAGCCCGGAATTGACTTCGCCCGAAGAGCGGCCCCCTCCGCCAGCCTGATCCCAGAAAACATCGAGACCCGGAGCCGGGGGTGTAGCGTCTCCGGAGGTGGTCGAGCCGCCCGTGGAGGAGGCCGGAGGGCCGAGCGTCTCGGTCGGCGGTTGGTGCAGCCCGCTGCCTGGAGGCCCGGCCCTTCCTGCCATCGATCCGAGGCCGGGACCAGTTCGCAAGTCACCCGGAGAGACGCCGCCCGGCAACCTGCCCGTGGCCGGCGGCTCCCCGCTGCCGTCGTTGGCGTCTGTGATTCCGGGGACACTTACCGGCGTGGACGGTCCAAACTCGGTGGGCATATCCTCCGTGAGACCCTCGCCGTAATCGACGTTGGCGTCGGGGCCGTAGTCGATCGCGCCCGCTCCGGCCGAGTTCCCCCAGTCAGTGCCCGCCGTGCCTGTGCCGGCATTCTGGGCGGCGCCGTCCAGGCGCGTGTCGCCATCGGGTCCCACCAGGGTGGCGCCGGCTGCTGGGGTCCCGCTGCCGTGTTCCGCTCCCCCTTCCCGGGCCGGGTTGACCAACGAACCCGACCTCGCCTCCTCCACGATGCTCC
Source organism: uncultured Anaerolineaceae bacterium (assembly GCA_964475735.1). Taxonomy (GTDB): domain Bacteria; phylum Chloroflexota; class Dehalococcoidia; order Tepidiformales; family Tepidiformaceae; genus UCB2. The sequence goes on along the minus strand of CAYYYI010000024.1, from coordinate 23,784 downwards.
GGTGAACCTCCACATAGTCGCGGAAGGCCGCCGCCGCCGGGGAGTCACTCGTCCCCGTCCCGGTGATCCGATCACCGGAAGGCGTGTATTCGACCGAGGGGGTCTCGCCCTCCCCTTCGCCTTCGTTCGCTGTATCGCTGTCACCATCATCCGATTCGTCCGACGACCCACCTTCGCCCGAGGACCCTTCTTCTCCCGATGACGAGCTGTCCGTTGACCCGGAGTCATTGGAGTCAAGAAAAACGGCCTCCCCTTCGTCATAGGCCTTTTCCATTCGTTCGGCCTTTTCGGCGCCCATCGGTGTCCCGTCGTCGTTGTACCAGTTGCCATTTTCGTCGCGCCAGCCAGACTCGGCTCCAACAGGCATCCCACCGACGCCCACGATCCCCCGTCCGTACCTTGAGGACCCCTCTGGCGGCCCCGAAGAGCCTCCGCCCTCCGAATCGGGCCCACCAGATTTGCTGGTCCCGGAGGAGCCGCCGCCTTCCGAGCCGGACTCGCCTGAACTGCCGGTTCCCGGGGAGCCGCCGCCCGGTTCACCTCCACCGGCGGGGGCCTCCCTGCTGCCCGAACTGCCACCGAACGAGTTGGTGGCGCCCGAGCCCTGGCCTGTGGACGTCCCCTGCCCACCCGGAGAAGATTGCCCTGCGCCGGAATCCGTCCCGCCGGCCCCATCGGCGCCACTGCCTGCCCCCCGTCCTCCGTCGAGCCGGTCGCGCAAACGGGCATCCCGCGGATCGATGGGGATAGCCGTCGATGCGTTCGACGGCGGCTGGTTTGCCCGCGGATTCATGGGGTCACCAGATCCCGCACCGCCTCCACCCGGTTCCGGGCGCCGCCTGATCAGAACGCGGCCATCAAGATCGTCTGGAATTATCGTCCCTCCCGGATCGCGGATGGCGTCCTGCACATCCTTGGGAAGTTTTTCGATTGCCTCTTCCCAGCCATCGTGCCGCTTGACGGCGTCCGCGCCAAAGAGGGCAGGATTCGCCCTCACTATCTTCTCGATGTCCTCAGCGGTGAGGTTGTCCGCGCTGATGCCAGTGACGTCTTCGAAATGGTCGTTGGCGCCAGACGCCTCGAGTCCCTCCCAGCGCAACGCGCGAGCCACCTGCTCGCGGGTCATCGCGTCAACGTTCTGGTATCGGCCTGTCGACGCCAGGTAGTCACGTGCCGCGTCCTCGTTCCTGGCTTCCTCGCTCGACTCCTCCTGCTGGCGGCTATCGGCCGCCCCCTTGCGCTGCACCATGGGCGAGTCGTTCTCCCCTCTCTCCGGCATGTGACAACCTCCTGATCCCGAGAGCCGCCCGCGCGAAAGCCGCTGCATTGGATGGCGCGATTCGCCATCACGGGGCCTACCTCTTGATGCGCACTATGCCATAGGTGTCAAGCGAGAAGGGGGCGCGGGACGCCTGAACGCAAAGGCGCCCGCAGCGCCCCCCGCCAGGAGAGGCAGTCCTCCGTCCGGCACGGTGAGGGGGCCGCGGCCCGGCCGGACACACGGCGTAACCCTTTGGTAGTTGCATGCCAGCCGGATTGGTCAGGAGCCTAGCTTATCCTCCAGGGAAAGCAGGGATGCGGCGATGGCAGCCAGACGCATCAATCCAACATCCAGGGCGTCAGCCAGGCCCGTGCAGCGCGGAGCCGAAGTCAAAGAGGCGGCCAAAAACGCGCCCGCCGGCGACGACGACCGCACCTACACCCACCAGGGGCCGGGGACCGGGCAGGCAGGAGCCGCGGACCCGAAGGCCAGTGCCGCGATACTCAATTCCGGCAAGGGCGCCGCATCCACAGCGGAAGCAAAGGCTGCAGCAACCGTTGTGGAATCGAAGAGCGCACCCGTGGAAGCGGCAGGAGAGGCCATTCGCGAACGCCTCGCCGAGGAAAGGCTGAAGCTCGGCGCCAGCGGCGACGACGACACCGGGACTCCCCCCACGCCGCGGACGCCAGGCCAACAGACCGGCGATAGCGGGACGGCCGGCGCCGGACCCGGCATGGGAGGCGGCAAGACCAGTTCGGAAGCGGCCGCAGGCGGCGGTTCGGGCTCCGCGGCGAGCAGCAGCGAGAGTTCCGGCTCGGGAACCGCGACATCTGAAGGCGGACGTGACCCCTTTGGCGCCAACACGCTGACCGACCGGTTGGACGCGGCAACGGCAAGCGCACTTTCGCAGCTTGACTCAGCCCGTCCCAACCTTCGCGGTGGACTGGACATCTTCCAATCGGTGACAGAGACCTCGAGCACGCCAGCCGGTTCCGGTTCCGGTCACGAGGACCGGCTGGCGGCGGCGGCAGAAGGCAGCAAGAGCGTTCCCGGGCAAGCCGCCAGCGATCCCGGCGCGGAGCACGCTGCAGATGTGGCCGGCCAGGTGACCGGGGGACGAGGGTCGGCCGATTCAATGTTTGGCGACCGGCTGGGGGACGCGAAGGGCGAGCTGGGCATAATGGCCGGGCTGCTTGGCGATGCAGCAGCAAAGGAGAGCAGCCCGAGCGTCGCCGAGGGGACGCTCGACAAGGTCGTTGGCGCAGTAACGGGGGCCGGAGGGGTCGTTGGCTACATCAGCGGAGGGGCTGCCGCGGCAGAGGCTGCGCTCGCAGCGGGGTCGGTCACGGCGACTCCGGTGGTTGCTGGTGTGGCCGCCGTTGGGGGCGGTGCGTATCTTGCGACGAGGAAGCTCGATGAGGCGACGGGCGCAGGCGACGCCGTTGTCGACGCTGCCGTGGGCCTCAACGAGCCCCGGCATGTTGAGGCAATGAAGGCGGCCATCGCCGAGCGCAATCGCGTCGAAGCCCAGGCCGAGCGCGCGGCCGGTCAGTCGACGGAGCCCGGCCAATCGAACGATGCCGACCCCAACGGCCAATCGACGGAGCCAGACCCTAACGGCCAATCGACCGAGCCCACGAAAGGCGGCGGTGTTGGCGACCCGGGCGATCCGAATAACCCCGATGGGGGCATGCCCACCCCCGCCCAGATCGCCTTCCGGCAGTCGTTACGCCAGGCGCTGGGTGGGGCACAGACGGGAAGCGGCGATATCGACCCGGCCGACAACGGCGGTGCGCCCGTCGGCGGAAGTAACTTCGCAGGAGCCGCGAACGACAACCTGGGCCTCATTGGTCAGCCGGCCGGGCCTGGAACCGGCCCAGGCGGCACGATGCGCTCTCCAACGACGGGCACGGACGTCGACCCGATCGAGGGCAGCGCGTACTCCGGGCCCGCCCTCGGGGGCAATCCCGAGGATCTGCAGTTCGGCTCTGAGACACTGCCACTGGAATCGCTGCCCCGTTCGTCATCCAGCGATGACGACGACAGCAGCGAAGACAGTTCGAGCAAGGACGAGGACGACGACGCGTAGGGCCTGACCGGCCTGCTCCTCGACCGAGGGGCCGGGTGCGAAGACGGCGCCTGGCCCCTCGGTCTTGGTGCTCGCATGTGCAGAATCCGGCACGCTTCACCTCCTGTGCGGCCTCTCCATCAATCGGTTACTCTGTGTGTCCACCCACCAGGGAGGCCGGAGACTGGCACAGGAGGGGTCCGGTGGACGAATGGCCCGCGTTGCTCCGCGATGCGCGCGCCGAGATCGGTATGTCTCGCCGGACGCTAGCAGCCGGGGCGGGCATTTCGGTTCAGACCATCAAGTCGTACGAGCTCGGCCTTCGCCGGCCTTCGCGGTCGCTGCTCGGGGCCATTCTCGATGTCCTGCAGGTGGATCGCCGTCTACGAAACGAAATCCTGCTCGGGGCAGGCTTCGCCCCCGACGGCGAACGGCTCGGCCCGCACAACGCCGGCTACATGTACACCGTGGAAGAAGCCAGATCGTTGATCGACCGCCTCCCGTGGCCCGCGCACATAACCAGCGAGCTGATGGAAGTGCTGGCCGCGAACAAAATCGCCCAGCGCCTGTGGGGCGTTGACCTGGAGCACGAACTCAGGAGCCCGGTGGAGCGGAACCTGATGACGTTTTCCACAAACCCCCGCTTCGCGGACCGCGTCAAGAACTGGGAAGCGGTCGCATCTGTCGCCATAGGGGTCCTCAAAGGACACCATCGCGGCCCGGTGCCCGTGCCCGAATCGGCGACGGCCTACTTCGCAGCCGTGATGGAGCGGGTATTCGACGGCGACGCCAGGTACGTCCGGCGGCTGCTCGACCTCTGGGAGCGAGTCTCGCCACGAACTCCCAGGGTGCGGTGGTTCTACGAGGTGGTCTGGGACCACCCGGCGAGCGGCGAGATGCGCTTCATTGTCTCAGCTGCGATGGCGGACGAACCGGGCGGGCTGATGTTCCACGACTGGATCCCTGCGGACGCTGAGACGTGGACAAGGCTGAACGCGCTTCGGGGACAACCCGCCGAGCGGAGTTAAGAGTCCCAATCACAATCGAAGGATCGAGCTGCCACTCCGAATCCTGGCTAGTACCCGGATGATGGGAGGTTCGCGCAATTGCCGCTCCCTGCGACGATTGAGTGGTCGGCGTTTGCCACGGCGACACACATCTGCGCCGCGCCCTGGGGCCGGTCCGACACCTTGTAGCCTGTGAAGGGGCTGGCCCCGCTGTACTGGCTGCCCGCCGCCGGGGACGCCGTGTTGAAGTAGAAGTGGAGGTGCTGCCCGGACGCGGAGGGTGTGAAACCCGAGACCGTAAACGCCGCCTGGTAGCGGTCGCCGTAGATGTTGATGCTGGTGATGGCCGCCGCCACAGGCTTGACCGTTGCCGTGGGTGAAGCCGTAGCCGTGGCCGTGGGTGTGGCCGTTGGAGTGCGCGTGGCGGTCGGGCTCGGCGTGGCGGTAGCGGCTGCTGCCCCTCCAACTGTCGCGGTGGCGGCCGCCGTCGGAGACACCGCCTGGGTCGCGGTAGCGGACGGCGTTGCCTCCCCGGCTCCGGCCGGGGTGGTTGCTGCTGCCAGTCCGCGGTCTTTTTCGGGGTTGGCAGCGTTGTCATCCCCGCCAGAGCGAGTCAGGGCGACTGCCAGGACAACAGCGACGGCAGCCGCCGCGCCCAGGGCCCCTGCCGCGAACCACAGCCTGCGACGTCCACCTCCGTACCCCTCAGCCAGCCTCGGAGGGGCCGGCGCCGGGGCCGACCCCGTGAGAGCGGCCGTGGTCGCAGGAAGCGGAACGGGCGGCTCCGCCGGGACGCGCCGAGAAGACCGCGGCTCCGCATACCCTCCGCCGGCGCGCGCGGCTCGTTCCCCTGCAGGGACGATGCCCTTCGTCAACCGTTCTCTTCCGAAGATGGCCGCGCCCAGGGCGATGGCGTGCTTTGGGTGCGTGTCGATGGCAGTCGGCCGCCCGGTCGCCTCGCGCACAAGCGCACTCACCAGGGGAATGCGCGAACTCCCGCCCACCAGCAGGATGCGGTCAACTTGTTCGAACTTCAGTCCGGCGCTCCGGACCGCCCGTTCGAGTGCGGTTACCGTTTCTCGAAGCCTCGGCCGGACCATCTCCTCGAACTCTTCACGGGTCAGCCGCACCTCTGTTTGAAGCGAAGGAAGGAGGACGGGGATGACGCTCTCGGTATCAGAAGAGAGGGCCTCTTTGGTCTCCCGGCACTCTTCGCGGAGGCGGTTGGCAGCGGCGCGCGCGGCGGGGTCATCGGGATCGAGCGCATCGAGCGCCTTTCCGGTGGCGGTGTTCACGAGCCCAAGCACCGCCTGGTCGAAATCGATCCCTCCCAGCCGCTCCAGGCCCTCCGCCTCGCCCATGAGCTCGAACCCGTCCTCGGTCTTGCGCAGCACCGCGGCGTCGAAGGTGCCGCCACCAAAGTCATAGACGGCTACGACGGCGCCAGGCTCCAGGCGTTCCTGATCGGCGTAGTGGATGGCGGCCGCTTCGGGTTCGCTGAGCAGGACCGCCTCGCCGATTTCGGCCTGGCGTACCGCCTGGCGGAGCAGGTCCAGCTTGTAGGGGCCGTAGCCGGCCGGATGGGTTACCACCACCAGCTCGGGCGGCTCGCCGCGCTGCTGGGTCACCTGGGCGGCCACACTCCGTAGCATCTGGGCGTAGAGCGCCTCCGCTCCGTAGGGTGTGCCACCCAGCAGCAGGGGCACCGGATCGCCCAGCCGGCGCTTGAACTCCCGCGCCGTCCGCGCCGGTTCGGTCTGGGATCGCCGGTCGGCGGTCTCGCCGGTGAGAACCTCGCCGTCGGCGCGCAGCACAACCACCGAGGGGATGGACGCCGCGCGCGAACCAAGCTGGAAGATCTCAGTCCGGCCGTTGGTATCCACCGCAGCGGCGGTGTAGGTAGTCCCGACGTCGACACCGAGCACGTAGCCCACAGTTCCGCCTCCTCTCCGGCTCGCGAATTGTACCGTTCCGCGCTTCACAGGGGGTAAAGCAATCGGCTACGCTCAGTGCCCCTATGGAGCCGTCGACGGACACAGCAGTCAGCGCCCTCATCGACGAGGCCGCCGGCTGGGCCGATCTTGCCGCCCGGAGCGCCGCCGCGATGGGCCGTGATGACCTCGCCCGCCGGATCTCGGGCGCGGAGGTCCGCCTCCGCAGCCCTGATACCGCCATCGCCGTCGTGGGCGAGTTCAAGCAGGGCAAGAGTTCGCTCGTGAACGGTCTGCTCGGCGTCGACATCTGCCCGGTGGACGACGACATTGCCACCTCGACTCTGACCATCCTGCGCCACGCCGCAGAGCCGCGAGTGGTGGCCTGGCACGCTGACGGCGCCGGGCGCACGACACGCGAGCACCCGCTTTCGGACCTTGGCCGCCTGGTGACGGAGCAGGCGGACCCGGGAAGCAGCCGGCTAGAACTTGTGGAGGTCTTCCTCCCCAATCCGCTGCTCGCGCGGGGGGTTTCGATCGTCGATTCGCCCGGCGCAAACGGGATCCGCCCGGGATACACCGCCATCGTCCTGGGCTACCTGCAGGCGGTTCACGCGGCCATCTTCGTGACTGACGCGTCTTCGCCGCTGACCCACGAAGAGCTGGCGTTCCTCAAGGAGGCCGCCAGCCTTTCGCCGGCCACCGTAGTCGTCCAGACGAAGACCGACATGTTCCCCCATTGGCGCGAGGTGCGCGCGGCCAACATCGAGCTCCTGCAACGAGCGGGGCTTGCCATCGATGTCGTACCGGCCTCTTCGGCCCTGCGCGTGGCGGCTTTCGCGCAGAAGGACAAGGAGCTGAACGAGGAGAGCGGCTTCCCCGGCCTGCTCCGGTTCCTCGATGAGAAGGTCGTGCAGCGGGCCACAACAATTGCCGTCCTGGGCGTGTTGGACGCCGCCATCGCGAGCCTCGGCGAGATGCAGGTGGCCACCCGCGCCGGGCTGGAGGCGCGCGAAGCGCCGGGAACCATGGAAGAGCGGCTGCAGGCTTTGCGCCAGGCGAAGGAGCGGCTCGACAGGCTCAGGCAGAGCAACGCCCGCTGGCCCACGGTGATGAACGATGGCCTCGCGGACCTCGTTTCCCGTGTGGACCACCGCTTCCGCCGCCGCATGCGCGATCTTCAGCGGCACGTCGATGACGAGATAGCGAAGAGCGACCCGAAGTCGACCTGGTCCGAGCTGTCGGTGCGGGTTCGCGAACAGGCGGCCGAAGGCGCGCGCGATGTAGTCAGGGAGATGGAGACCGGCGCAGATGAAGTGGCAAGGCAGATCACGGCCATGCTGGCCGAAGAAGACCTGCTGCTCGGCTCGGCCGTAGGGATGCGCCAGGGCCTCGACCTGTCGAACTACTGGGCGCCGCGCCCGCTCTCGATGCCCTCAGTGGCGTCGACGGTGGGGCTCGGCTTCTCTGGGCTGCGCGGCGCCCAGGGAGGGCTGATTCTCTTTGGCGTAATGGCGGGATTGGCCGGGATTGCCCTTTCGACCGGAGTGCTGCTGGGCGTAGCGGCGATCTTCGGTGGAAAGCAGCTCGTCGACGAACGCAAGCGGCAGGTCACCGTTCGCCGCCAGGAGGCGCGGACCGCCATCCGCCAGTTCCTGGACGAGGCGGAGTTCGAGGTGGGGAAGGCCCTGCGCGACCTTTCGCGCGAGCACAACCGCCGTCTGCGCGATCACTACAGCGAACGCATCGCCGAGCGCCTGCGAACGTGCATGGACGCGGCGGCCAGCCTTGAGCGCGGGCTCCAGGAGGATGACGCCGCCCGCCAGCAGCGGATCGTGGAGCTTCGCGAGCAGGCCCGTCAGATAGACATCATCCTCGATCGGCTGGTCCGGCGCCGTGACGAGCTGACCGGGGTCGAGGCGCCGCCGTGACATCACCGCTCATCGCCCGTGTGGATGCCGCGTGCACACGCGCCATGGAGGAGCTCGGTGAGGACCCGCTCGCCGACGACGTTCGGCGCATTCGCGAAGGGCTCCACCAGCCGCTGCGCGTGGCCATCGTCGGCCGCATCAAGGCGGGCAAGTCGACGTTGCTGAATGCCCTGCTGGGCGAACGGATCGCGGCGACCGATGCCGGCGAGTGCACGAAGTACGTGTGCCATTACCGCCACGGCCTGGCCTACGACGTGGAGGCCGTTCTCCGCGGGGGAGCACGCGTGAAGCTACCGTTCCGCCGCGGCGACGATGCGCTAGAAATCGGCCTGGAGGCGGCGACGGGGCCGATCGAGCGGCTGGAGGTGATGTGGCCCGCGAACGCACTGGCGAAGCTCACCATCATCGACACGCCCGGCATCGGCTCGACGGATGAAGAGGTGCGGGTAAGGGTTGCCACCTTCCTTGGCGAAGACGAAGACCGGTTCGCGCCGGAGGCGGACGCGGTGGTCTACCTGATGCGCCACCTTCACCGCAGCGACCTCGACCTGATGGAGAGCCTGTACGACAGGTCGGTCGTCTCGGCATCGCCGGTCAACGCCGTTGCCCTGCTTTCCCGAGCGGATGAAGTTTGCGCGGCACGGCCCGATGCCATGGAAGCAGCGGATAGGATCGCCGCTCGCTATGCGGCCGATCCGCTGCTGAGGGCGGCCGTGGCCGGCGTCATCCCAATCGCCGGCCTGCTGGCTGAGACGGGCGCGACCCTGCGCGAAACGGAGATGGCCTGGCTCCGGCAGCTGGCCGGGGCGGGCGAGCCCGTGCTTGCTTCGCTTCTCCTGTCCGTGGACCGGTTCCGCCATCCGGACCTCGGCCCGCTGACGGTAGAAGTGCGAGAGATCCTCTTGCGGCGCTTCGGGCTCTTTGGGCTCCGCTTCGCACTCCAGGCGATTACTGAAGGGCGCTGCACGACGGCAGCCGCGCTTTCGCGGACGCTCATTGAAATCTCCGGAATAGGGCGTCTGCAGACGCTGATTGACGAGTACTTCGCGTCACGTTCGGGGCACCTGAAGGCGCGGTCAGCGCTGCTGCAGCTTCGCGCCTCGGCGCGGGCGGCCGAGGAGATGAGCCCGGTCGGGGCGCGATCGATCCGGCAGTCAATCGAGCTGGTAGAAGCATCCGCGCACGAACTGGCCGAATTGCGGCTGCTGCACCTGGCGCTCACCGGCGCCGCCGGGCTGAGCGCGGACGAAGTGGCCGAAGTGCGCCGGCTGGTTTCGGGCAGGCCCGCGGCCGAACGGCTCAGACTGCCGGGCGACGCTCCCCGGGACGTGCAAACGCGGGCCGCCCTGGAGCGCGTCGACCACTGGCGGGAGCGGGCAGGAAACCCGCTGGCATCGCGCGACCTGACGACGGCGTGCGAGATCGCTGCCCGCTCCTACGAGGGGATCTACGCGTCCCTGGTTGAGTGAAGGAGCGCGATTACCCTTTGATGCAGACCTTCGGCACAAGCCGGGCCACGCGGCGTGCGAGGCCGGCCTCCTCGGTGACCTGCGCGACGAGGTCCACGTCCTTGTAAGCACCGGGGGCCTCTTCGGCGACGCCTCGCATGGAAGGGCTCTTGATGATGATCCCGCGGGCGGCGAGGTCGTCGACAACCTTTCGCCCCTGCCACAGCTTGAGAGCGGCGTGGCGGCTCATCGCTCGCCCGGCGCCGTGGGAGGCGGAGGAGTAGGCGCGCTTTTCCGATTCGGCGGTGCCCGCAAGGAGATACGACGCCGTTCCCATGCTCCCGCCGATGACCACAGGCTGGCCCACGTCGCGATACCGTTCGGGAAGCTCGCGGTGGCCGGGACCGAACGCCCGCGTCGCCCCCTTGCGATGCACGTAGAGCACCCTCGGACGGCCGTCGACGACGTGCGTCTCGGTCTTGCAGGTATTGTGCGAGACGTCAAAGAGCGTTTCGAGCGCAACGTCCGGGAACACCTCCGCGAACGCCTCGCGCGTGAGGTGCGTAAGAACCTGCCGGTTCGCCAGCGCGCAGTTGATGCCCGCGCGCATGGCGCCGAGGTAGCGCTGCCCCTCAGTGGAGTTGATGCGAGCGCAGGCAAGTTCGCGGTCGGGAAGCTCGATGCCCTGCTGCTTTGCCGCCCGCGCCATTGAGACGAGGTACTCCGTGCCGATCTGGTGGCCCAACCCGCGCGAGCCGCAATGTATCGAGACCAGCACCTGGCCTTCCCGTATCCCGAAGGCGCCGGCCGCAGCAGAGTCAAAGATCCGCTCGACCACCTGCACTTCGAGGTAGTGGTTGCCCGAGCCCAGCGTGCCAACTTCGGCGCGCTGGCGCTTCTTCGCCAGGTCGGAGACGGCGGCCGGGTTCGCGCCCGCCATCGTCCCGCCCTCCTCGACGTACTCCAGGTCATCCGGGAGCCCGAAACCGTGAGCCACGGCCCAGCCGGCCCCGCCGAGCAGCGCCTCGTCGAGCTCCGGAGCAGACAGCCTGAGCGCCCCTTCGGAGCCGAGCCCGGCGGGAATCGTACGAAAGAGCGTGTCTGCCAGCTCGCGGGAGCGGGAAGCCAGGCCGGCGGCAGTGAGGGAGGTGCGCAGGCAGCGGATGCCGCAGGAAATATCGAACCCAACGCCCCCGGCTGAGACCACGCCGCCCTGGTCTGCATCGAAGGCGGCCACGCCTCCAATCGGGAAACCGTAGCCCCAGTGTGCATCGGGCATGGTCATGGCCATCCCTACGAGGCCCGGCAGCCCGGCCACGTTGCGGATCTGTTCGGCGACCTTGTCGTCCATCGTCTCGAGAAGCTCACGCGTCCCGAACAGCCGGACGCGGCTCTCCTTCCCGCCGTCCGCGATGGTCCAGAGACAGGGCTCAAGCTGGCGAAGGCGAGAGAGGTCCATCAGACATCCACCACGCAGCGCGCTTCCCAGCCGCCGTCGCACTCCTCGACGGCGACCATGGTTAGCGTCGCGCCTTTCACTTCTGTGCCGCGCTCGATTTCGGGCCGCCAGGCGCTGCCGGCGCACTGTCCGCGCCAGCGGTTCCCTTCGTGCGCGAGCTTGAAGGTGGCCGGCATGATCCCGGCCGCCGTGGTCTCGGCCAGCAGGCTGTTTAGCCAGGTGACGAGGGCGAGTTCCAGGTCGTCTTCGTCGAAGGCGAACTGGATCGCCACGTCTTCGCGAAATTCCGCCGAATCGGCCATGATGGCGAACATGGCCTGCGCGGCGCGCTCCATCGCTTCCTCAGGGGTGCATCCCCGGCCAATCACGCCGATGTCGGCGTCGTGCCCGAAGTAGTCGCAGGCAGGAAGCGCGCCGGGCTCCACTCGCCGAGACTGAGGCGGCCGGTTCGTTGCGGGCATGAGCCCTCCAGGAGGCGTAAAACGCTCCCAACAGCATTCTATGCCCTTCGCCAATGCATCGGCCCATCGCGTCCCGTCACAGGTCGGGGCCAGCCCCCGGGGGGTGGTCTCTCGCGCTAGAATTCCCCCGCGCGCAGGCAACTCTGCGGCGAAACCGGTAACATCGGCGCCTGATTCGATCGCTCATGCAGATACCTGGCACGATTCGATTGGGGCGGCGCGCTCCGGCGAGCGGCCCCCACGGGCGCGGTGGCCCGGTGGCCCGGCGCGCTTGTGCAATGGCGGTCCTGCTACTCGCCGTGGTTGGTGGTTGCGGCGGAGGGGAATCGCAGCCCGCACCGCCCGTGGAGCGCGAGACACTCATCCCCCCCGAGCAGGCGAAGGTCACGCCAGGGACAGATGCGTACCCGCCAAGGGCGCACTCAACCGAGTATTCGGAACCCGTGCCTCTTCCCTACCCACTCAACACGTCCGGGGCGGAGGACTCGGCGTTCGTCCTGCCCGACGGCAAGACGCTCTACGTTTGGTTCACACCCGACCCACGCAAGCCGCCCGAGCAGCAGGTGAGCGACGGCGTCACGGGCATCTACGTCTCCCGGAAGGAAGGCAAAGCATGGAGCAAGCCGGAGCGGGTGGTGCTCCAGGATCGCGGCAAGCTCGCGCTCGACGGCTGCGAGTTCGTCCTGGGCGACCGGATGTGGTTCTGCTCCGCGCGCGAAGGCTTCACGGGCGTGCACTGGTTCACCGCCGACTACCGGGATGGACGCTGGCAGGGGTGGGAGAGCGCCGGCTTCGACCCCGCCTACGAGGTCGGCGAGCTCCACATCACGGCCAGCGGCATGGAGATGTACTTCCATTCGCCGCGCCCAGGGGGCCAGGGCGGGTACGACATCTGGGTGTCGCGCAAGTCCGGGGATTCCTGGGGACCGCCGGAGAACGTCGCGGCCGTAAACTCCGCCGCCACCGACGGCTGGCCCTTTGTGACCGAAGACGGCCTGGAACTTTGGTTCACCCGTACGGCCGGGGCGCCCGAGCTTTGCCGCTCGCGGCGCGTCGATGGCGAATGGGGAACGCCCGAGAAAATGTTCTCCAACTTCGCGGGCGAAGCTTCGTTGGACCGCGAGGGCAACGTCTACTTCACCCACCACTTCTTCAAGGACGGCGTGATGCTCGAAGCGGACATCTACATCGCCGCGAAGGCCGGAAAGTAGGGCGTGTCTGTTACAATGCCCGCAGGGCACGGCACCCGTGCCTTCGGACTCCCGAACCTGTCTACAAATGTCAGCGATCCGGCCTTCTCCAGCGCCGCCCTAATGTAGTGTCTCCAACGCTTGTTTGGCTCTGGCGCGCTTCTCGAGGATAGACTCAACGGAGGCGGTCCAGGTGAAGGGGTGGGGTTCCTGGTTGCGGTGGGCGAGGTAGGCGAGGAGCGCGGCTTCGAGTTCTGCGACGCTCTTGAAGACCCCGCGGCGGATGCGGTTGTGCGTGATCTCGGCAAAGAAGCGCTCGACGAGGTTGAGCCACGAAGCCGATGTCGGCGTGAAGTGCAATTGCACGCGGGGATGCTTCTCCAACCAGGCCTGTACGGCGGGATGCTTGTGGGTCGCGTAGTTGTCCACGATCAGGTGGAGGTCGAGCTCCTTCGGGCCCTGGCGGTCGAGCTTCTTGAGGAAGGCGAGGAACTCGTCGTGGCGATGGCGCTCGTAGCACTCTCCCACGAGCTCGCCGGTGGCCACGTTGAGGGCTGCGAAGAGGGTGGTCGTGCCGTTCCGTTTGTAGTCGTGGGTCATCGTCCCCGCCCGCCCCTTCTTCATCGGCAGCCCGGGCTGGGTGCGGTCGAGCGCCTGGATCTGGCTCTTCTCGTCGACGCTGAAGACGATCGCCTTCTCCGGCGGGTCAAGGTAGAGCCCGACGATGTCCTGCAGCTTCTCCACGAAGTGCGGGTCACGGGACAGCTTGAAGGTCTCCGTGCGGTGTGGCTGGAGGCCGTGGTCCCGCCACAGCCGCTGGATTGTCGCCTTGCTCAGGCCGGTGGCCGCAGCCATCGTCCGCGTGCTCCAGTGGGTGCCGTTGAGCGGTGTGCTGTGGAGCGTCCGCTCTATCACCTCGCGCACCTGTTCAGGTGTGATCCGCGGCTTCCGCCCCGGACGACGGGCGTCCTTGCAGAGACCCTCGACTCCCTTCTCGGCGTAGCGCCGGCGCCAGCGCGTGATTGTGGGGTAGGTCGTCTGCAGCCGCTCCATGATTTCGCTCGTGGGCACCCCGTCCGCGCTGAGGAGCACGACCTTCGCCCGCAACACGACCTTCTGCGGCGTGTTGCGGCCGCGGACCAGCCGCTCCAGCTCTGCCCGCTCCCCATCCGATACACTGACGCGCACTCTCTTCATGCAGAGAGTCTACACATAACGCTACTTACGAGACACTACACTAGCCTGCTCACCACGGTCAAGGGAATCCGCCGCCAGCCGAAGCAATTCGACGTGATGCGGCTCCATTGCGTATTCGCTAACGATCTTTCGCCACCATGCTTTCGCCGTTCGGCTCAGGTGCTTTGGAGGTTCCATCCCTCACTCATTTTTCATTTCAACCGGGGCAGCGCGCGCACGAGCTGAATTTGAGCGCGCTCTACGGGGTGGTGGCCCGTTGTCGTCGACTGTCCCATTCGCTCCGATCACGAACTTGCCCGCCCGAGTCGTCGAGCGCTATTCTCATTATTCACTTATATACACACATTGTGGGACATGTAAACGTATGATTCTTCTATCCACACTATCGCGTTGCCGTGTACGTTGAGACATCTTTCTGAGTCACTTATAGAAAGCTCCAACCAGCGCCACCCTTTGCCGTGATATGTGAATACCCGTCCGCTTAGTATACCTGTGTATTGTACTCTCGATGTCATGATTGTACCTTCGATGGATGCACCTCCATCAGCAATGACCATCTTGCCTATGAGAGAACTTTCTATGGTGATCATGCTCTACCATTTCTGACGAGAATATAAGAACTATACGACTGCTTGCGAATCACTATATGGCGTCAAATAAGTCCCATCCGAAATGCAATGGCCGTAGCGTGTGCCCGATCTTTCGCATCAAGTTTATCATATATACGTTGAATATGCCGTTTTACGGTGGGGAGACTCATGAAAAATGATGACGAAATTTCTTTGTTGCTCATTCCCGTAGCAATTGCCGCAAGCACTCTTCGTTCTGACTCGGTCAGTCGCAATGCTCGCTCGACCGCACCTGCGAGTTGATTACCTGCGAAGTTGCGAACGTTTTGCGTCAGATCTTGCAGGGCATGGCGCAGGCCGAGCACGAGATCATCTGGGAGCACCACTGCATCCGGGCGGGTCCTAAGCAGCTTGCGTGCAGTCTCACCATCATTGGGATCTGCGAGCAGCACAAGACGGCAGTCAGGAACCATGGTTCGGATCGATTGGGCCAGAGTCGCGCAGGCGTCCGGTTGACCGAAAGAGTCAATTACGACGGTATCGAGGAGTTCCCACGTCACGGCCCCGTGGGCGATGCATCTAAACACCGGATCGCCTGGGCTGCACTCCGCAAGGCAGCCAATAGACGGCATCTCGCTCAGCAGTGACAACAATCCAAGCCTCGCACTCGGGTCGTGCGCGACAATCCCCACGTGCGATAGCCGGGATTCTTGCGGGATGGGAGCGAGCCAGCCTCGAACGCCGGTTACCGCGTCGGGCCCACTCATGACGCGTGCAGCGACTATTATTACATGCTGCTCGGTGTCGTTGTGAGAAATCAACCGCCCCTCAAATGGAGTCACGTATGCCCCGCGAAGAGTCCGTAGCGTTGCTTCGTTGAACCGGTGTATGTCACCAGGGTGAGGTCGCGGTTGAAACCTCCTGACGACATTGATCATGCCATCATGGCATTCAGTCTCTACCGGGATTCTGAACAACCGACAGTACTCTAGTGAAGCTCTGAATTCATCCCTTGCGATGTCCTGCAGCCACCTGGCACGCCTGTCGGTCATGTTTCCACCCCTCGGGGGGCGAGGGGAGCATAAGGCTCGCCTGACGGACCGTCAACGCGACGCCAGCTCTGTGACACCTGCCGTTGAGCCATCGCAAGACCGAAGAGCGACAGGGCACCGAATGCAACTTGCCGCGGTGAATGTTGCCATAGCCATCGTCGCTGAAGACGCGCTTGAGGAGCCTGGCCGTGATGGCGCGGCCTTCAGAGATACCATGGACCTTCGGCCGGGGGGAGAAAGGCGGGAATCCCCCGAACGCCAGTTCGGCAACGGTCGCGCACAGTGCACAACTTCGGATGGATCCGAGTTCTGCACAGCTACAAGCGTGGTTATCCAGACGGGCAAGCAAGGGGGGCGCTCGTAGAGGCTCGGCCAGCCTGCTGCACTCAGCCCACACAAGGCACCGAGTCCCGAGAAGGTGATCTTCCCATGATTCTGCTTCCCGCTTGTCCACCTGCCCGCACCGAATCCCCTGGGCGGTGCCAACGCGCCTAACCTCAGTACGCGCCCGGTACAGACGTTGCGTCCCGATCTGGGTCGACACTTCGAACTGCGGGCTCACCAGTGCGGCTGCCCGGAGTCACGCCCTCGACGAGCTCCTCCGCCCGTTGCTCCGCGACTCGCAAGCAGGACGTGTCGCCCCGGGCAGGGCGATCCCTTCGGGTCGACAGATTGAACCACTTGGCACGCTGCGGTCGCCGTGAGTTGGCTCTACATTTGAGTTCTTGGGAGGCAGCGGAAGACCGCGGCTGCTCATCTGGAGGAATGCCGATCGATCTCTATCCTTGATTCGCGGCGGAAGCAGCGAGCAGCGAACACTGCGGCGGGTGACTGCATCACGCCACGCAGTCCGCTCTGGTCTTCGCGGGCTCGGGGCTGCCGGCCGTCGAGACGAAGACGAGTGCGGAGAAAACGGGCTCCTTGGCCCGCCAATTAATCGGTGGGCGAATGAACGTGGTTGTTCGGGAGTGCGCGGGGACCCGGGGACTCGTCACAAGCCTGGGTTCAAGGGAGGCCTTGCGTGGGCGCATTACGCGGGATTCGTGTACTGGAGTTGGGTGGCGGTAAGACCCTTGCATATGCAGGCAAGCTCTTGCGCGATCTCGGAGCGGATGTAGTCAAGGTCGAGCCTCCGTCGGGCGATCTGCTCAGATCCTACGGCCCGCACCCCGATGCTGATGCGCCGCAGCCCCAGAGCGGTCTCTTTGCCTACTTGAATGCGGGAAAACGTGGGTTCTGTTCAGACCCATACAACGAGGGCCTCGGACCCGTCATGCGCTTACTCGATGGCGCGGACGTGCTCCTTCATTCGCTTACTCCGAGCGAGGGCGCGCTGTGTGGTCTGGTTGAAGGCGACATGCTGTCTAAGTTTCCGCAACTGGTCGTGACTGCCATCACTACGTTCGGCTGGACCGGGCCCTATGCGAATTGGCGAGGATACGCGCTCCACGCTCAAGCCGGCTCGGGCGTAGCAATCCGCACGGGCCGTCCAGGCCGGCCGCCACTTGTTTCGCCAATGGATCAAGCTGAGATCCAACATGGCGCCGTCCACGCCGCCGCGGCTTCCATCCTGGCGATCATCCACCGAAATCAGTCCGGCCATGGGCAGTTTGTCGATATTTCGACGATGGAGAGCGTCACCCTGAGCGTTTCCGGGCTGACGTTTCCAAACGTCCTCTATGGAGGGATGCCTCCACCTACGCGCACCGGGCGCCATTTCGGTCCGGCGCAATGGGGAATTTACGAGACGCGCGACGGCTTCTTCGATGTTCTGACTCTCGTTGACCGGCAGTGGCGCAATTTCGTGCGACTCATGGGCGACCCGTCGTGGGCCGCCAACCCCCCTTACAACTCCGTTGCCCGTTCGCTGTATGGGGCTCTTTCCGAGGAAGAGATTTCGACCTGGAGGAGGGAGTTGGCCACCTGGTTTGCTTCTCGCACGAATGCCGAGATCTGGGCCGCAACGCGAGCCGCGAAGATCCCCTTCCAGCCCGTACAGACCATCAGCGACGTGGTTGAATCTGACCAGGCGCGCGAGAGAGGCCTGCTGGTCCGTCTGCCAGGAGTCTCGCCGGACCTTCGGGTCCCCAGGTCGCCATTCCTGATGTCTCCCACACCGGTCGAACAACCTGGGCCGCCGCCTTTGTTGTCCGTTGCTGAGCCGGCGTGGATCGATAGGGACGATGCAAGTGATACGCCAGCGATCCCAAGGTGGCATCCGTCCAAGGAACGCCTTCCATTGCAAGGCATCCGCATCATAGACCTAACCCAGGTTTGGGCGGGGCCTCTGCTAGTGCGCTATCTCGCAGATTTCGGCGCAGAAGCGATTATGGTTGAGACAAGAAAGCGACCCCGGACTATCGCAATTTCCGAAACCGACGGTGTCTCTCTCGCGAACTGGGAATCGTTCTATCGCAACAGATCATCACTTTGTCTCGACTTGACAAAGCCCGAAGCAATAGGTCTATTCAAGCGGCTGCTTAGTACCGCCGACGTGCTTGTGGACAATTTTGCCCCACGCGTGATGCCTTCGTTGGGGTTGGCGTACGAGGAACTGGCTGCCGAGAACCCCGGATTGGTGATCGCGGCTCTTTCCGCGACGGGACGCACCGGTCCATGGTCAGACCTGTTGACGTACGGCCCGACACTCACGGCGCTCTACGGTGCAAAGCACCTGACAGGCTATCCTCCGGACGACCTGGTCGAGGATGTCGCCGATCTCGACCCAGTGTCGGCTGGATACGGAGCGCTGGCTGTCCTCGCGGCATTGCATCACCGAGCTCGCACCGGGGAGGGCCAAATCATCGAGATCGCCCAGGGCGAACTGGCCCTCGCTGGACTGGCCGAGGCTGTCATCGAGTGGACATGGAATGGCCGTGACACCGGCCCACAGGGAAACAGCCACCGACTGCTGGCGCCCCACGGGATATACCCATGCTCTGGAACCGATCAGTGGGTGGCAATCGCTTGTGGAGATGAATCGGAGTGGCGGTCGCTTGCTGCAATCGCACGTCATCAGGAGTGGGTGGCCGATGGGCGGTTCAGAACAGCCGCGCATCGGCGCACGAACGCCTCAGCTTTGGACTCACTCATCGCATCGTGGTCTCGCGAGCATGAGCGCTACGAGCTAGCACGGCTTCTTCAGAGTGAAGGTGTTGCTGCATTGCCAGTTATGGACATCCTCGACATTGTGTCGGACGAGCACCACAGTGCGCGCAGGCGGCATTTCCAAACCGGACCGGATTTCCCGGGCGACGAGCTCTACGATGCCCATCCGTGGCACATGTCGGCTACTTCTCCGACACTGCGCGTCCCGGTGCCGCAACCCGGCGCAGATTCCGACCGGATACTCAAGGAGATTGTCGGTTTGACTGAGGAAGAGATACGTATCTTTCGCGAGAAGGGAATCGTTGAATGACTACCTATATTGTTTTTCGGCATAAGATGCACTAATGCGAATACTGATTTGCGCTAAAGACGTTCCAGATCCAGATGCGCTAAACGCCTACGTTGTTGCCGGACGGCTAACACTCTCCGCCGATAACAAGGCAATCGCTGAGGCAGCGATTCCACTTCTGATCAACGCCTACGATGAACAGGCCATTGAGGCTGCGCTTCGCCTGAGAGACGAAGGCCATCCCGTCACAATCACCGTGGTCTCTGTCGAGCCCAGGACTCGGGAGCACCTCAAGCGTGCCGCAGCACTCGGCGTCGATGAGACGGTCTGCATCCACGTCGGCACGACCCTCGATACCATCACCGTCGGCAAAGTGCTGGCGCGCTACGTCGCTGCTTTCGGCCCCTTCGATCTTATCCTCTGCGGAAGGCAGGCCTCCGACGACGATCAGGGCGTAGTCCCAGCAGCATTGGCGGAGTTACTCCACCTGCCCCTGGTGACGATGGCCCGGGCTTTGAAAGTCGACGGACAGGAGATGTGCGTTGTCCGCGTGAGTGGCGAAGGCGATGAAGTGGTCTCGTGCTGCCTCCCGGCAGTTGCCACGATCACGAGCGAGCTCGGAACGCCCAGGTTCCCCAACGCTGCCGGCATGTTGAGGGCGCGTCGCACCAATCCCACCGATGTCACGGTCCGACAACTTGGGCTTGAGGAGAGGGATCTCGTGCCGCACATCCACTTACAGGCGCTCGCGTTACCCCACGTCGATAGCGCCTGTGAGTTTCTACCTGCTGAAGATCCAGACGCAACGGCTCGCGACCTACTGTCGCGGCTACGTACAGCAGGTATCCTCTCATAACTCTTTCAGGAAGTTGAGTGCCAAGCCATGACCAGGACTATAATTGTCTGTACTTCCGAGTATACTATCGATTCTATCGACACCGCGCGAGCCGCACTGGCGCTGGGTTGGACTCTCTCGCGGGCATCCGATGCTCAGCTGCGCTGGCTTATTGTAGGTATGCCGCCTGAAAGCCTGCTCGACATCGCCAATGCTCATGGTGTTGCTGCTATAGATCACCTCAATGACCCAGGACTGGATACGAATGCTCCCGATTCCCTTGTGGCCACGATCGCTGCCTACTGTCAAACTCACGTACCCCAGCTAGTTATCGCTACCCAAACTACCGTAATGAGAACAATACTGTCGCGTGTAGCCGCGCGCCTAGACACCGGTATCGTCGTGAACTGCGTCGGAGCATCCGCAAGCGGGGATACGATCGAGGTGGTCGCGGCCACCCACGGAGGCGATATGCGCTCGATCTTCCGGTTCACCGGACCAACTCCATACTTCATCTTGCTCATGCCAGGTGCCACGGAAGCCGCCGCACCCGCGAGGCAAGCTGTCGCCGCCGCACCGGAGTTCAACAAGCTAACACCTGTACAGGGCATAGTTGAGCGCGTTCGAATGATCGAGGCAGCCAGGCCCGCTGGGCCAAGGCTCGAAGATGCCGAAGTCGTCGTCGCCGGTGGCCGAGGTCTCGGTAGCGAGCGCAACTTCGAATTGATCGGGGAGCTGGCCGAGGTTTTGGGCGGCATGGCAGGGGCATCGCGCCCCGCTGTGGACGCCGGTTGGATGGAGGCAACCCGTCAAGTTGGTCTCACGGGCCATATCACAAAGCCGCGGCTGTACATCGCAGTTGGAATCTCGGGCGCCAGCCAACACATGGCCGGCTGTTCGGGAGCGAATGTCATCGTCGCAATCAACCGCGACAAGAATGCTCCGATTTTCCGTCACGCAAGATACGGCATCGTCGCCGACTTCGAACAGATCCTGCCTGCGCTAATCAGGGTGGCGCGGGAAACATCATCATCGAGCGTCCCACTTTAGAAAGCGATTACGAGTAAGCACCTACGTGCGGGAATCATGGGGAGGAGTGAGAGAACTCGCAGGGCATGGCTCTTGGGGCGTGGCATGAGCCAGACTCGAGACGTTGAGCATGCAGTTCGAGAATACGCGATAGACTGGTCTCATATTACACATCTGTGGGGTGAAATTGTGGCAATCGCAACCCATCTACCATGTTTTCAAAGCAGACACGGAGCTTCATACCTATCTTAAGATCTGTAATATTGCAGTCGATGACAGTGGAGAATACGCGTGGCCCTTCTATCAGTTGCACTACAGCAACATTATACGGAACTCTTTCCGCGAATTCTGGAAACATCTGATGCATGATACCAAAACTAAATAGACATCCATCACCTGACGCTTCTTTCCATTTCAGATCTTCCGATAGACATTGCGTGCAAATTGATGCATCCGAGTGGAGAGAGTTTCCGCAGCTTGTGCAGCATTTAAGCAATAATCTACCTTCGTTCGTAGCCTGAATAAAAGGAATGTCTAGGTCATTAACGTCATCCATATATGTTGCACCTATAGCGACAGCTAGTGTGGTCTTCTACTTCAACCCAATGTGCGATGCGGGCTCAGTATCAGAGTGGCATGAAAGTCCAGAATACCGCCCTGGCAACTGACGAGGACCACATCGTGTTTCTCAACCTGACGTTCCCCACCTTCACCCCGCGCCTGTATGATGCCTTCGGACAAGGGAGTCATCCCCCACATGTAGTAGCTGGAGAGTTGTCCTCCGCCGGTGTTCGTTGGGAGCGCCCCACCGGGTTCGAGCTTGCCCCCCGAGACAAACGGTCCCCCTTCGCCCTTGTCACAGAATCCATAATCCTCAAGGGTGACGAGGGCCGTGTACGTGTAACAATCGTAGAGCTCACAGACGTCGACATCTTTGGGCGTGATCCCGGCCATGCGAAACGCCGTCGCCCCGGCAATCTGAGCCCCTGTCCTTACCTCGTTCTCGCTATCGTCACGTCGCGGGTTTCCGGGATGGCCCTGTCCCATACCAATCACATAGACCGGCCTCGCGGCAACATCCGCCGCGCGGTCGGCCGAGGCCACGATAACTGCGATGGCGCCATTATTGACCAGTGCGCAGTCGAGCAGGTGGAATGGTTCGCAGACCCACCGGGACTTGTGATAGTCCTCCAGCGTTATCCTTTCTCGCATCATCGCACGCGGATTAAGCGAGGCCCACTTGCGATTCGAAACAGCCACAGCCCCAAGATGGTCGTTGGTCGTGCCATAGAGCGCCATGTGGCGGCGAGCAGCCAAAGCATACCGGGCGTTTGCACCGAGGAGCCCGTAAGCAGCGCCAGAAGTGATTCGGCTCAGTCCCGTCGGGCTCCGCCAGGCCCCGTATGCGCTCCCAGCGGACTGCCCTGCCTGGAGAGGCGTGTCGACGAAGACGCATGCGACGGTGGTCGCCATCCCCGCATCGATGGCCAGGGCAGCGAACTGAACCATCTGTGCGGCGGTCGAGCCCTCGGCGTTCATGTGATTGAGGAGTTTCAGGTTCCGGAGGCCCATCACCGCTTGAAGTCCAAGCGGATACCAGCTGTTGCCAGTTACCCCGGTGCTGACAAGCAATCCATCGAGATCGTCCTTCTTGAGGCTGCAATCTTCGAGCGCAAGTCGAATCGCCCTTGCTGCCAGTGTCTGGTTGTCACCAATGGGGGACCGTGACATTTCTGTCATCCCCAACCCCACGAGCGCTGCTCCTGCTTTCTTCATGGCTGCCCTTTCAAGAAGTGCCCTCACGGATGAGCAAACAGGAGAACCTATCCGCAGCTCGCCATCCTGCACTGAGAACGATGCGGACTGGCAACCGCCCCGGCCTGCGGGACATACTCAGGCTCCTGCCGATGGAGCCGCCCCTATTCTTTCGAAACTCTCTTGTGCCTCTTCCACAAGCTGAAAGACGACATCGCTCGCCGGTCGAATGGAGCGGATGCCAACGACACTCTGGCCTGCTGGAGTGGTCATCCAGTCCTCCATGCGAGCCTCTGCAATCCCTTCGAGCATGTCGCGAACGAGCACCGACTGCAGCGGCATCGGCAACGGCTCGGGAGCATCCGGTGCCTTCCAAGCATCACCGAACCTGGAGGGAAGCTGCCTTATCGGCTTGCCAGTCATCGCGCTGGACTGGTACGGGTCTTCGGCTCTTGCTTCCACCAGGCGCTGCTTCAGGAAGGTCTCCGTGTCGGATTCGTGAGTGGCCAGCCAGATCGTGCCAGTCCAAACCCCATCCGCACCCATGGCGATTGCAGCGGCGACTTGCCGGCCATTGTTCACGCCGCCGGCGGCGAGAACGAGCGTCCCAGTTCCCTCGGCCATGCGCACCACTTCCGGCACGAGGGTGAAAGTGCCGACAGTCCCGCTGTGCCCGCCAGAATCGTAGCCCTGTGCAACGATGACATCGACACCCGCGTCCAATTGCCGGGCGGCCTGTCGCGGGAGACCCACCATTCCCCACACCTTGACCCCCCGGCTGTGTGCCTCGTCGAGGAGGAAGGCAGGGCTGCCGAGTCCTGATACAAAGATCGGAACCCTTTCCTCCAAGACAACGTCGAGCAGTTGCCGGGCCCCGTCGAGTGCGCGTTCCAATTCAATACCAGTTGAGAGCGGGCCACTCCTCGTGGGGTAAGGGATGCTATTGTCGCGCATCAGCTTCGTCACAAAATCGCGGTGCCCCTCCGGGATCTCTGCCTCAAGGTCCTCTTGATTCCCCTGAACAAAAGAGGCCGGGATGAGGAGATCGACCCCCCAGGGCCTATCGCCGACCCTCTCGCGTATCCATTGGATATTGAAACGAAGCTCTTCTGCAGTGAGTGGAGCTGCTCCGAGGACACCAATGCCACCAGCGTTGGTCACGAGCGCTACGATGTCGCGCGTGTGTGCGAATGC
>CAYYYI010000023.1:0-27181 GCA_964475735.1 uncultured Anaerolineaceae bacterium | reverse complement strand
CGCAACGAGACGCGCAGCGGCGGACCCTGGATGCAGACGAGCTACCAGCGCAGCGTCAAGTACGAGTACCGCAAGAACCCCAACTACTGGGATGCCGACAAGGTGTTCCTCGATGGGTTCGATATCCCCATCATCGCGGAGTACTCGGCGAGCCTGGCCCAGTTCCGGGCGAAGAACGTGTGGGCCTACGCGCCGCGGCAGGAGGACGTGGTGGGCCTGTATAAAGATCTTCCCGGCGTTCTGATAGACCAGGGCGGCCATGGCCGCGGCGTCATGTTCCAGTACTTCGGCCTGCAACCCGGGTCGCCGTTCCTCGATGAGCGAGTGCGACAGGCCGCGTCGATGGTGATGGACCGGGACGCCTGGATAGACACGTTCTTCAACATCCCCGAGTTCACCAGGGAAGGGTTCCCGACGGACGTGCGCTACCACAGCCACATTGCCGCCGGGTGGGACGGTACGTGGCTGGATCCCAAGGGCAACGACCTCGGCGCCGGGGCGAAGAACTTCCAGAAGAATGTGGCGGAAGCGAAGAAGCTGATGGAGGCCGCCGGTTACGGGAACGGCATCGACACCGAGATCGCGTGGATCACCACCGGCCAGTACACCACAACCTTCCCCAAGTACGCGGAGGTCTTCAAGGGGTTCTTCGAAGAGAGCGGGCTCTTCCGCCTAAAGCAGGTGAACCCGGACTACCAGACGGAATACCTGCCGAAGTACTGGAATGCGAAGGGGAACTTCAAGGGGATCGCCGTGGGGGCGTTCAACACGTTCCCGGACCTGGACCTGTTCCTCAGCTCCTACTTCCACACGAAGGGAAGCGTGCCCCACACCGCGGTGCTCAATGACACGAAGAGTGACGCGCTGATCGAGGCACAAAGGAAGGAGCTCGATGCCAAGAAGCGCGCCGAGATCATTAAGGAGTGGCAGCGGCACGTGGCCGTGACGATGCCGATGCTCCCGTGGCCGGGGCAATCGCCGTCGTTTGGATTTGCCTGGCCGTGGGTTGGGAACTGGGGTGTCCACCGCACGTGGGAAGCGGAATCGGCGCGGAACACCAACGAGACGATGCTCTGGTACGACAAGAGCAAGCACACCGGCTAGCTCGGGCGGAAGGGGGATCCGATGGAGCGCACCTCATACTGGGACCGCCGCGCCTCGCGTCGGTCAGTGCTGGCGGTGGCCGGGAGCGGCGGCCTCGGCCTGGCCGCGCTTGGCCTCGCCGGCTGCGGCGACGACGGTGACTCCGAACCCGAGGAGCAGGCCACCCCCGGGTCCACCGCCGTCCCCGAGGCCAAGGCAACCGAGCTCAAGAGCCAGATGTGGCCCCGCACCGACACCACGGCGCAGGCCACAAAGGGAGGCATCTTCCAGGCCTACCACGTGGCCGACGCCACGAGCCTCGACCCGCTCTCCTCGCCTTCCTTCTCGGCGAACGTCGTCGGCGGCTGGGTTTACCCTCGCCTCTTGAAATACAGGACAGGCTACCGGGTGCCCGCCACCGGCGAAGTCGAAGGCTATCTGGCCACAGACTGGGAACAGCCCGAGCCCACCCGCTTCATCCTCAAGATCCGCCAGGACGCCGTCTGGGACGACAGGCTGGGCAAGCGCCCCATCGACGCCGACGACGTCGTCTTCTCGTGGAACAAGTTCGCGGCCAAGGGCGCCGTCCGCAAGGACGTCGTCAAGATGCCCGACAACCCGGGCGCCCCCGTCGAAGGCATCGAAGCCATCGACAAACACACCGTCGCCTTCAAACTCGCCTACCCTTACGCCCCCTTCCCCGGGGCTCTTGCCTACACGCGCTACCTCCAGGTCATGCCCCGGGAATCGGATGGCGGCTACGACCCCCGCAACGAAACCCGCAGCGGCGGCCCCTGGATCCTGGAGAAATACCAGCGCAACGTCATCTACCAGTACCGGAAGAACCCAAACTGGTGGGACCAGGACAAGGTCTTCCTCGATGGCTTCGACCTGCCCATCATCCCTGAATATTCGGCCGGGCTGGCGCAATTCCGCGCCAAGAAGCTCTGGGTGTTCGGCGTCAGGCAGGAAGACGTCATCTCCACCAAGAAGGACCTGCCCGAGCTCGCCCTCGACCAGGGCGCCTTCTCCCGCACCAACTGGTGCATCCACTTCGGCATCCAACCCGATTCGCCCTTCCGCGACGAGCGCGTCCGCCAGGCCGTCTCGATGGTCATCGACCGCGACGCGTGGATCGACACCTTCTACAACGTGAGCCAGTTCGAAAAGGAAGGCTGGCCCACCTCGGTGCGCTACCACAGCCACATCTCATCCGGCTGGGAGGGAATGTGGGTCGACCCGAAGAGCGCCGATATGGGCCCCGGGGCGAAGAGCTTCGCCTACAACGTGGCCGAGGCGAAGAAGCTCCTCGATGCCGCCGGGTACGGCGGCGGCATCGACACCGAAATCCGCTGGACAGCGGGAACCATCTTCGGCACCACCTTCCCCAAGCAGTGCGAAGTCTTCAAGGGCATGCTCGAAGGCAGCGGCCTCTTCCGCCTGAAGCAGATCAACCCCGACTACATGACCGAGTACGCGGCCAAGATCCACTTCGGCAAGGGCGACTTCAAGGGCATCGCCGTCGACCCCACTTCGCTCTACCCCGACGTCGACCAGTTCATGTTCGCCATCTACCACTCGCAGGGCTCGTACCAGCAGGTTTCCTACCTCGGGAAGGAGCCCGACGCGAAGAACGAGCAGCTCATTGAGTCCCAGCGCCGCGAGCTCGACCACGCGAAACGAGTCGAGCTCATCAAGGAGTGGCAACGCTACCAGGGCATCAAGATGATGATGGTTCCCTGGCCCGGCCAATCGCCCGGGTTCGGCGTCTTCTGGCCCTGGATCGGCAACGCCGGCGTCAACAGATCCTGGGACGGCGAAGGCAACCGCGAGAGCGTGGAAACGCGCCTCTGGTTCGACAAAAGCAAATACACCGGTTAGGGAGCAGGGAAAAAGGGATTGGGACGCTACGTTACGCAACGGTTGATCCTCGCGGGGTTCACTCTCCTGCTTGTCACCATCATCGTCTTCACGCTCCTGCGCGTGATTGTGCCGCTCGTCTACGTCGACGCTGTCGACATCATCGCCGGCGAATACGGCTATACCGACCCGGAGCTCGCCGAGCAGTTACGGGACGAATACGGGTTGAGCGGCAACGTTGTGGTGCAGTACTTCGAGTGGCTGGGCGGAATCCTTCGTTTCGACCTCGGCGAGTCCCTCTTCAACGGCCGCCCCATCACCACCGAGATGTGGGACCGCCTCCCCGTTTCGCTTGAGCTCGGGATCATCGGGCTCCTTTCGGGTGTGCTCTTCTCCGTCCCCATGGGCGTGGTGGCCGCCGTCTGGCAGGACCGCTGGCCCGACTACGTCTTCCGCACGTTTGCCATTGTGCTGAATTCGGTCCCCGGCTTCTGGCTCGCGATCATGATCATCACCTTCGGCTCGCTCTGGTTTAACTGGGCCCCGCCGCTCAACTTCAAATACCTGTGGGAAGACCCCATCGCCCACATCAAGATCATGGCCCTGCCGGCCCTGCTCATTGGTCTCACTCCCAGCGCCGGCCTCATGCGCATCGTCCGGACACAGATGCTCGAGGTGATGCGCCAGGACTACATCCGCACCGCCCAGGCCAAGGGGCTCGCTGGCCACGTAGTCATCTTCCGCCACGCCATGCGCAACGCCCTCATTCCGGTGGTCACCGTCATCGGCCTGAGCCTTCCCGGGCTCATCGCCGGCACGGCCATCTTCGAATCCATCTTCACCCTGCCGGGCATGGGGCAGTACCTCGTCTCCTCCATCGGCAACTTCGATTACCCCGTGGTGCAATCAACGAATCTGATATTCGCGGTGCTGATTGTCGCTGCCAACCTGGGAGTCGACCTCACCTATCCTCTGCTCGACCCGCGGATCAGGTACTGAAATGGCGAACACCATCCAGGCATCCGCACTCGAATTCGGCCCGCGCGGGCTGAAGGAACGCCCCCTGCCCCTGCGGCCGGTGTTCTGGCTGGGCCGCTTCGCCCGCCAGAAGCCGCTCGGCTTCGTGGGCATGGTCATGGTTGTCAGCCTCATCTTCATCGCCATCTTCGCCGACCAGCTCGCCACCTACCCGGCCAACAAGCTCGACCTGAAGCACCGCCTGGAAGGGCCGAGCGCGCGCCACTGGCTCGGCACCGACGCCACCGGCAAGGACACCTTCTCCCGCCTCATCTACGGCGCCCAGATCTCGATGATGGTCGGCTTCGGCGCCGTCGCCATCAGCTCGGCCGGCGCCTCCCTCCTCGGCATTGTCAGCGGCTTCTTTGGCGGCTGGTTCGACAAGATCCTCCAGCGCTTCGTCGATGCCTGGCAGGCGATGCCGGGCCTCATCATCCTCATCACCTTCCTCGGCATTGTCCGGCGCATGCCGAACGTGAACCTCGTCCTCGCGATGGTCATCGCCATCGGCGTCCTCACCATCGCAGGTGGCTCGCGCGTCATCCGCTCCCAGGTGCTGCTCATCAGACAGACGCCTTTCGTTGAGGCCGCCCACTCCATGGGCGCCGGGAGCGGGCGCATCATGGTCTACTGCATCCTGCCAAATGTGTTTCCGCTGATCCTTGTGAACGCCACGGTGGCGCTCGGCGGCGTCATCCTCGCGGAGGCCAGCCTGAGCTTCCTCGGCTTCGGCCCGGCGGGCGAGCCATCCTGGGGTCAGATGCTCTCGGTTGACGGCCGCGAGTACATGCGCAAGCAGCCGGGGTTGGCAATCTTCCCGGGCCTCTGCATTGGCGCCGCTGTCTTCGGCTTCAACATCTTCGGCGACGCCCTGCGCGACGTCCTCGACCCGAGGCTCCGCAAGCGGTAGACCATGGGCGCGCCGGGCGCCCCTCTACACCCCGAGGGCGCGGGCGATCACCTCGAGCGCCTCGCGCGCTTCGTGGATGGAGCCGAGCATCAGGTCCGCCAGTTCCACGATCTCTGCCGGTGTCTCCTCACCGCCGGAGATTCCCACGAGCAGCACCGTCACCCCTTCCGCCTCAAAATCCCGGGCGGCGCGGAACATGGCCGCATCCGTCGCGTCGTCGCCCATCGCCAGGATGGATTTCGCCCGGAAGTGCCTGGCCACCGCCGTCAGCGCCGGCCCTTTGCCCGTCTCGGTGTTCGGCAGCACTTCGAGCACCATCCGGCCCTCCCGCAGCCTCAGGCCATCCGGGAGGTTCGCCAGCGCCGCGCGAAGGCCCGGCTCAAGGTCAGGAGCAGTGCGGAAATGGAACGCCGTGGAAATCGCCTTCCGCTCAATGTGGAGAAACGAGCTTGGCACGGCCGAAATCACGTCCTGCTCCACCTTCTCCAGCGCCGCCGCCAGGCTCATCCGGTCCACCGGCGGCAGGAGCGAGTCGTCGAACGATGCTTCGAGCCCGTGGCTGCCAATCACGGTCACCCCCTGGCACGGCACAAGGCGGCGCGCCGTGTTCAGGTCGCGCCCGGTTATCACTGCCACCTTCGCACCGCCCACAAGCCGGTCAAGCACCGCCAGGGTGGCGTCGGGCACGCGCGCGTCGGCTGCCTGTTCCACGATCGGAGCCAGGGTGCCATCGAGGTCCGTGACGATGAGGAGCGGCCCGCGCGCCGCGGCAAGCCCGCGCAGCCGCTCCGTGGTTTCGATATCGAGCACGCCCCCAGTATAAGCCGCTCCGCCCGAACCACGGCCACGCCCACCCGCGCGATGCCCTATACTCCCGGCATGACGGTCTTCTCCGAACGCCCCCGCGACATGCGCTCCCAATCCGGCGACAGCTTTGATTTCGGAGCGAGCCAGCGCCAGGCCACGCAGTTCCCCGGCGTGCGCAGGTCCACCACGGGCCGCGGGCGAACGCTGGCGACCACGGGGCAGGGCGAAACGGCGGCCCTGGTCATGGGTGCGATGGCGGTCTACTGGCTGGGGCCCGCCCTCCTGGCGCGCCGCCGCCCAAAGCGCAAGAAATGAGCCAGCCCCCGCTGCGCGCCGGCCTGGCCGGCACGCAGTACATGGGCCGCCTCCACCTGAGCGCCCTGCGGCAGGCCGGCGCCGTGGTCGTCGCCGTCGCTTCACCCAACACCGCGGCCGCGTTTGCCGCTGAACACGGCATCCCCGCGCACTTCAAGGACTACCGCTCGATGATCGAGGCCACGGACCTCGACGCCGTGATCATCGCCACCCCGAACGACCTCCACTACGACGTCTGCCTGGCGGCCGCCGACGCGGGCAAGCACGTCCTCTGCGAGAAGCCGCTCGCCCTCAGCCTGGATGAGGCGGACGCCATGATCGCTGCCTGCGAACGGGCCGGTGTCACGCTCATGTACGGCGAGAACCTGCTCTTCGCCCCCATGCTCGAACGCTTGCGCACGCTCGCCGTCCGCGGCGAGGTGGGTCCGCCCTTCCTCGTAAAGCAGGCCCAGGGCCACGGCGGTCCTTACTCGCCCTGGTTCTGGGACGTAGACCGCGCAGGCGGCGGCGCTCTCATGGACATGGGCCCACACAGCATCCACGCCATCTGTCACGTCATGGGCGGTTGGCCCGAAGCCGTGACCGCCACGCTCGGCCGTCACATGCACGGCGGCAGGACGCTCGGCGACGACCATGCCACCGTCCTCCTCCACTTCCCGGGGGGGCGCCTCGGCATCGCCGAAGCCTCGTGGGCCATGCCCGGCGGCGTAAGCGCCATCGAAGTCCACGGCCCGCAGGGGCGGCTCACCGCGGATCTCCTCCGCGGCCCCGCTGTGCAGGTGTTCCGGGCCCCCGGAGCGGATGTACCTCCCCGCCCTGGCGCGTTGCGCCATTCGCCCGTCGAACCTGCCTGGGAGTCCGGGTACCCGCAGCAGGCCCGGCACTTCGTGGAAGTGGCCGCGGGAACAGCCGAACCGCGGTCGACCGGGGGCGACGGCCGCCGCGTGCTGGAGATAATCTGCGCCGCCTATGAGTCCGCGCGGGCGGGCGCCCGCGTTGCCCTGCCCTTCACCAGCGACCACGAAAAGGCCATCGGCCACTGGCTCGACGAAGCGAGCGACGACTGGGGAGAGTGGGACTGACGCGCCCGTCCCGGCTACGCCAGCAGCGCCCCCGCAGCCAAAAGCTTCTCCTGCAACGGCTTCACAGCCAGCCCGGCGGGCGGTTGCCCGCGCTGCAACGCCAGTGCCGCCGCCGTTCCCGCCGCTTCGCCCGTGGCGAAGCAGGCGGGGATCTCTTTCGTCGCATGGTGGGCCCGGTGGTCCACCGAAATGCAGCGCCCGGCCACCAACAGATTGTCGAGCCCCGGCGGCAGCAGCGACGGGTAGGGGATATTGTAGATCGCCCCGTACTTCGTCCAGTTTCCCGTCACCGCCACCACGTCGTCGAACGGCCGGTCCATGTCTTCCCGCGTAAGCACGTAGCGGCCCTGCAGGCGGCGCGATTCGGTGATGCCCAGCGTGGTCGCAAACCCGGAGAGGTACGCCCGCTCGAACCCCGGCGCCTTTCCGCGCATCCGGTCGAGCTCGGCCCGCACGAGCCTCCGGCACTCCACCTCGGCGTAAGTGAGGTCGTCGGGGTTCGTCGCGTCGATGTCCCGGCCGATGCGCTGCGCCGAGCCCCAGGGGTGCAGGTACCCCCGCTCGTTCACCGTGCGGTAGTAGAAGGGACGCTGCTGCGAGGCTTCCGCGGCCTCCTCATCGACGTTCGCCGTGCGGAACCAGAGCCACGGGTAGACGCGCTCGCTCGCAAAGGGCTCCCCCGCCAGCGCGCAGAGGTCTGCGTCGCCCGTGGCGTCGACTACCGCGCCGCAGGCGATCGCCTCCCGCCCGGCCTTCGATTCGAACACCACGTGCGTCACGCGCGCTCCGTCGCGAACCACGCCCACCGCCCAGCGGTGGAAGCGCAGGTCCACCCCGGCGTCAAGGACCATGCGGTCGGCCTCTGCCTTGAACTCCTCGGGGTCGTAAGCCACCGAGTAGCGCACCACGTGCGGTCCGCTCCCCCACACCAGCCCCATGCGGCGGTACTTCTCAACGAGGGTCTCGTCGGCGCTCCCCCACTCCTCGCGCGGGGGATGGAGGCAGGCGTTGCGCGCGGCCAGCCGATCCACCATCTCCTGGCAGACCCCGGCAATGACCTGCCGTCCCCGCCCGTCGTCGAGCGTGAGCAGCAGGACGATCAGACCATTGGAGGCGAGCCCCCCGAGCGTGCCGTACCGCTCCACCAGCATCGCGCGCGCCCCGCCCCGGGCCGCCGCCACAGCGGCAGCGATGCCCGCCGAACCGCCGCCAACAACGAGCACGTCCGTCTCGGCAACCACGGGCGTCCGCCGCTCGGGCTCGACGATGTAATTCGCCATGAGCGGATGATACGCAGCCGCGGCGTCCGCCGTCGCGAGGTCCGAGCCGGTGCTACTGGATCCCCAGGAGCTCCACTTCGAAGATCAGGTCCGCGTTGGGCGGAATGGCGGCGCCGGCGCCCCGGCTGCCATATCCAAGCGCGGCCGGGATGTAGAGGATGCGCTTGCCGCCAACCTTCATGGTGGCCACGCCCTCGTCCCAGCCTTTGATGACGCCACCGACGCCGATGACGAACTTGAACGGCTGGCCGCGGTCGCGCGAGCTGTCGAACTTCGTGCCATCGACCAGGGTGCCGGTGTAGTGCACCGTCACGCTCTGGCCCTTCTGGGGCGAAGCGCCGGCGCCCACGACCTTGTCTTCGTACTTCAGGCCGCTGGCGGTTGTGGTGGGGTTGTTCAACTTGATCGGCTCCTTCGGGGCAGCTGTGGGAGATGCCTTGGCAGCGACGGTGGGCGTGGTCGCCCCCTTGGCTGGAGTGGGTGTTGGCACTGGGTCCGGGCCATCGCCGCAGGCGGCGAACGCCGCCGCGGCAAGAGCCATTCCCATCGCCGGCAACAGGATGCGCGTAACTCTCATGCAGCCAGCGTAGCGAGGCCCTCCCCTTGGGTCACATCCTGCCCGGCCGTCTCCTTACGGAACCTTCAACTCCTGGCCGATGGATAGTTCGTTCGGGTTGGCCAGGTTGTTGGCCGCCACGATCGCCTCCACCGTGACCCCCCATTCGACCGCCAGGTCCCAAAGCGTGTCGCCCGCCTTCACAACGTAGGTGCTCCCCGTCGTGACTGTTGCGCCGGGACTGGGACTCGAGCCAGGACTTGCGCTCGCCGCGGGCGAAGGCGAGGCGGCCGGCTGCGTCGCAGCGGTGGTAGGGCTGGCAGCGGCGGTGGTGGCCGGGGTCTTGTTTTCTGCCGTGGGCTTCTCTCCGCCGTCGTCGCCACCGCAGCTCAGGGCAACCAACGCCCCGGTGGCGGCAATCATCACTGCAATCCACCGGGCTGTTCGCAAAGGATTCTGGAGCGCATTGACGTTCGGCATCAGGAGGCTGGCCCCACTGCACCCGGGCGCCGAAGCTCGGCCACCCATGCGCCGTCGCGAAGCGCCACCCGGTACCGGGGCGCCGCCCCGGCCACCGCCACCACCGGGCCCCCTGCAGGCTCCGAAGGCGGGCCAGGGAGCGGAACTGGTCGCGGCCTTCGGCGGTAGCGTGTCCCCCCTCGCGGCGTTGGTCGCACCCGGCTCATTCGCATCGCAAAGCCTCCTTTCGATGCGCCTGCATTCGGCAGCCAGAAGGACTGGAGGCAGCACGGGGATACGCCTCCGAACACCTGCGAGGTTAGCTGACGGGTTCGGCGTCGGATTCGCCTACGCGCAAGCGCGATTCACCCCTTACAGTGGGTCCCCCGCTCCCCGGGCCGGCCATCCCGGAGATTCGGCACGCACATACTACCATCGGCGGTCAACCTTCGGGGCGCCCCCGGGTCTGGGGCGAACCAACTGAAGTGCCTGCCTGTCTCATTCGGCGGGCATTGCCGAACCATCGAAAGCCCCTTTCGATAGGAAGCAGAGCCGTAACGCGGCGTTCATCCCCTGTTTACTCAGCGGTGCGAGGCTAAACCTGACCACCCGGCGCTCTTGGCCGGGGGAAAGGAAGCAATCGCATGCTGAATGAATACATTGTCGAGGCCCGCCTGGCCGAACTCCGCAGGGAGGCCATTCGGGCTAACATCGAGCGGGCTGTCCGCGAGCTCTACAGCGACTCGCCCCGGACGACACCCAACATCGATCCCGCCCTCTACGCGCGCTACGTGTGGAACGGCTTCCACCGCTAGCGAGTTTCGCGAAGGCAATCCCCCCATGGCCCGGGCTCTGCGCTGGAGAAGGAGAGCCCGGGCCTCGACATCTGCTCCGGGCCGGCTACGCTTCGGCCCGCCCCATTCCTTCCGTTAGAAGGGCCGAATCTCCCTCGCGTAGTCGATGCCCCTGTTGAGCGTCACGCGCATGATCGCGCCCGCCTTCGAGTCGTCCTCGACCAGTTGGATCACGCCGGCCGCCACGTCGCCGGGGCGCAGGATGCCGCCCACCATCTTCTTCAGATCCTCCAACCGCGCTTCGCCCTCTTCGCCCCCCTGGTGCACGAGGGGAGTATCGGTGAAGGTCGGGCAGACCGCGTTCACCCGGATCCCCTCGGCCGAGAGGTAGCCGAGCGAGCGGCTGAAGTTCACAACCCCCGCCTTCGCCGCCGCATACACAGGGTTGTTAGGCATCGGCAGGAGACCCCCCATCGAGGCCGTATTGACGATCACACCGCCGCCCAGGCGCCGCATCTCCCGCACGGCGATGCGGGTGGCGTCGATGACCGCTGTGAGGTCGATATCCACAACGCGTTCGAACTCTCGCGACTCCCCGGTGAACAGGTCCTCGCGTTCGCCGATGCCCGCGTTGTTGCACACGATGTCGAAGCACCCGAAGTGCTCCAGGCACGCCGCAAAAGTCGCCGCCAGGTCCTCCGTCCGCGTCACGTCGCAGCGCCGGAAGACTCCCACACCCCCGCGCGCGCCGAGCAGGTCGACGGTCTCCCGCCCGCCCTTCTCGTCGATATCGGCGACGATCACCTTCGCCCCCTTCAGCACAAGCGCCAGAGCGATGGCGCGCCCGATGCCCGAGCCCGCGCCCGAGACGACAGCGGCCTTCCCATTGATTTCCATGGCAAATCCCCGGAACGCCCTGCCGGGCGTTGTTTTCCGCGACTGTACCAGCCCGGCGCTCTTCTGGCTCGGTCCTCTCGTCGCCCCTACGATGGCCCGGAAGGCCTTCACTTCCCATACCACCGTCCCGGAGCCAACCATGCCCATCTACGCCGTCGGCCAGAAGAAGCCGTCCATCCACCCCGATGCCTTCATCGCGCCCACGGCCACCATCGTGGGTGACGTGACCATCCACGCGGGGGCGTCTGTCTGGTACGGCGCCGTCGTGCGCGGCGACACTTCGTTCGTGGTCATCGAAGCTGGCGCGAACATCCAGGATGGCGCGGTGGTGCACGGGCGGGCCGGCCTGCCGGCCCTCATCGGCGCCGAGGCTTCCATCGCCCACAACTGCGTGGTGCACGGCGCGGTCATCGGCGCGCGGGCCCTCATCGGCAACGGCGCCCTCGTGCTCGATGGCGCGAAGGTGGGGGCCGGCTCGCTCATCGCCGCTGGTTCCGTCGTCCTTCCCGAAATGGAGATTCCCGGGGGCGTCCTCGCCGCCGGCACGCCCGCCGCGGTCAAGCGCCCCATCGCCGGGAGCCCCTCCGAAGAGTGGATCACCGGCAATCCCGGCCGCTACGCCACCCTCGCCCGCGAACACGCGGCCGCCGTCCGCGAAATCACCCGCAAAGAAGCCGCAACGAACTGATGGCTACCGGCTATCTCTTGAGGGGGCGCCTGTAACGCTCCTCCCAGACGGCGTACACCGGCTTTGGGGCGCCCGCAATATCCACGATCCCCATGCTGGAAAACCACTCAACGATGGCCGCCCTCTCTGGAGACACACCCCAGCCAGGGTCACTCATGTCAAGGTCCTGGTAGAGCAGGAGTATCGCCAGCTCCGCCTGGACCCCGTCGAGCAGGTCGAACACCCGCTCGTAGTAGGCCGCCTGGTTCGCCGGGGAGTTGTATACCCCGCCCGCCGACCCCCAGCCACCCTCAGCCATCAAGAGCGGCTTCCCGCTCTCCAGGTGGAACCTGCTGAGGTAGTCCAGCGGGATATCCGCAGGCGAAGCGAAGCTGAAGCCCGGATACGCCGAAAGGCCGATTACGTCAATATCGAACTCCCGCGTCAACGCGAACTGGTCCACCGGTGACTTCGGCCACGGCGACACCTGCCACGCGTTATCGACCTGGAACGAAACAAAGACCCGCGACGAAGGGCTCAGCTGGCGGATCTCCGGCGCCAGCCGGTTGCACATCGCCCTTATCTCCTTGTAGAGAGCCATGTCGCCCTGCGCGGCCATGGTGTTGATCTCACTGGCGAGCCCGATGTACTCGGGCTTGAAGGCCGCCACAAGCGCGCGCACCCACGCCTCATGGATGGCGCGCGTCGCCGGGTCTTTCAGCGTCCGGCCATTCTTCACCGCCTCAAGGGATTCGGAGGTCCGGTCGAGTCCATCCAGCGGGTCAACAAGGAGCACGAGCTTGAGCCCGTTTCCCCTCAGGTAACTCACCAACCCCGTGAAGTCCTCGGCGATGATCTGCTCGATTGAAAGCCCGGCGGCTATCTTCGTCCACGGCACTTCGCGCTGAATCATGGCGTAGTCACTCACCTTCGCCATCTTCGGAACCATGTCGATTAGCGCCTGGACCGTAGGCCGGGGCGGTTGCACGAAAAACCCCATGCCGTATGCGCGCGAAGCCGGGTGCGCTTCGTCGGTCGCGACCCCCGGAACCACAATCCGCGCAGTGGGAGAAGGTACCCCGGCAGTCGTCACTTCGCGCCGGTCACAACCAGCCAGGGCCGCCACCAGCACGCCTGCGATTGCGACCGCAAGAAGCACCTTCCGGATCATGCGCCGAACATATCGGCTCACCTCTCGCCCTGTCTATCCCCCGGGCGAAGGCTCAGGCTCAAAGGATGGGAAGGTACTCGGCCAGCTCGAAGTCCGTGACGTGGCGCCGGTAACGGTCCCATTCGATGCGCTTGTTGGCGATCAGGCTCTCGAACGTGTGGTCCCCGAGCGCCTGGCGCAGCAGGGGCGACTTCTCCGCCTCGTCGATGGCTTCGAGGAGGCTGCCGGGCAGTGTTGCGATGCCGCGGGCATCGCGCTCGGCGGCCGAGAGCTCGTAAACGTTCTCTTCCACCGGCGGAGGAGGCGTCATCTCCTGCTCGATCCCGTCCAGCCCGGCCGCCAGCATGACTGCGAAGGCAAGGTAGGGGTTGCAGGCCGGATCGGGCGAGCGGTACTCGACGCGCGTGTGCACTTCCTTGCCCGGCTTGTACTCGGGGATGCGAATCAGGTCGCTCCGGTTGCGGCGGGCCCAGCTCACGTACACCGGGGCTTCGAAACCGGGCAGCAGCCGCTTGTAGCTGTTCACCCACTGGTTCGTGACCAGGGTGATCGCGCAGGCGTGGTGCAACAGCCCGGCGATATAGCTCCGCGCGATGGCGCTCAGGTGAAGCGGGTCACCCTCGTCGAAGAAGGCGTTCCGTTCGCCCTTGAAGAGCGACTGGTGCACGTGCATGCCCGAGCCGTTCTGGTTGGCGATCGGCTTCGGCATGAAGGTGGCGTAGACGCCGTTGGCCAGCGCGATCTCCTTCACGACCAGCCTGTACGTCATGGCGGCATCGGCCATGGTGAGCGCATCGGTGTAACGAAGGGCGATTTCGTGCTGGCTGGGGGCCACCTCATGGTGGCTGTATTCCACCTCGATGCCCATGGCTTCGAGGGTGAGGACAGTTTCGCGGCGGAGGTCGCTGGCGGCATCGGCCGTCTGGTCGAAGTAGCCCCCGCGGTCGAGCGGCTCGGTCGAAGCGGAGTCACGGAAGTAGAAGTACTCCAGCTCCGGGCTGACGTAGAAGGTGTAGCCAAGGTCCGCGGCGCGCTTCAGCTGGCGGCGAAGCACGTAGCGGGGGTCACCCTCAAATGGGCGTCCATCGGGGGTGTAGATGTCGCAGAACATGCGCGCCACGCCCGGCTCCTTCGGACGCCAGGGGACGAGCTGGAAGGTCGTCGGGTCGGGGATGGCCAGCATGTCGGACTCGTCGATGCGCGCAAAGCCCTCGATAGACGAGCCGTCGAAGCCCATTCCTTCGTCGAGCGCCTTCTCAAGCTCTTCGACCGTAATGGCGAAGCTCTTCAGCGCACCCACGATATCCGTGAACCAGAGCCGGACAAACTTGACCCCGTTCTCGCGGCAGGCGGAGACGACGTAGCTGGTGGTTTCACTCATGTCTCACTCCGCCTAACAGGATAGCGCGGGCATGTTACGCGCGCGTGTCGGGCACGGGAGGGAGGAGGGGTTCAACAAACGCAAGAAGCGCAGGGACGTCGGCCGTTGCCATCGCCCAGACTTGCCCGAGGTCGACGCGGTGATAGGCGTGAATGAGCACGTCCCGCATTCCAGCGATCTCACTCCACGCAACCTCGGGATGAGCCTCGCGGAAGTCCTGAGTTAGCCTCTTTGCCGCTTCCCCAACGATCAGAAGCTGGTGTTGAATCGCTGCCTGGGTACGCACATCCGCTAGGAAGCCGGCCGAATCAGTGGCGGCAGCGAAGTCGATGATGTTGCGTGCTGCCCCTGCGATATCTATCAGCGGCGCATCATCAGGCGACATCGAGCTTCCGTGCCGTCTCGAAAATCTCGCGGCGCCGGATCCAGTTGCCGCTCTCCTCGACCGCCCTGCGGCTCACGATCTCGGCCCGCCTTCCCAGGATCGTACTGAGCTCTCTCTCCATGCGTATGTGGTCGAGGATGCTCCAGCGAGCGTCGGGCGCCCAGGTCACGAGCACGTCGACATCGCTCTCCGGTCCGAAGTCTGGACGCAGCACAGACCCGAAAAGGGCGAATTCAGCTATCCTCCACCTGCGGCAGAAATCGCGGAGGCCCTCTGTGGGAAGGTCGATCGGGAGCGTCGTGGGAGGAGTCATCGAACCAGTGTACCGAAGAGATCATACTCCGCCGCTCCCGCGATGCGGACCGTGGCCACCGATCCCGGCTCGGCCTGGCCACGGGCGATGACCAGGCCGTCCACCTCCGGTGCCTCCCTATAGGTGCGCCCCGCGACAACCGGGGCGCCGTCTTCATCTTCCCCGGCGCCTTCTACGAGCATCGGCAGCGTGCGTCCCACGAATCGCTTCGCAAGCTTCGCGGCGATCTTCCGCTGCTGACGCATGAAGCGGTCACGCCGCTCTGCTTTCACCTCGTCCGGGACCTGTCCGGGCATGTCGAAGGCGGCGGTCCATTGCTGGCGGGAGTAGGTAAAGCACCCCGCGTGGTCGAAGCGGATCTCCCGCGCGAACTCCAGCAGCTCCCGGAACTCCTCTTCGCTCTCGCCCGGGAACCCGGCAATGAAGGACGTCCGCAGGACGACATCCGGCATGGCGGCGCGAAGGTCGCGGATGAAGGCGTGCACCTTCTCCAGGTTGTGGGGGCGCTTCATGCGCCGCAGAACCGCCTCGGAGCCGTGCTGGAGCGGCACGTCGAGGTAGCGAACGACGTTGGGCGTGCTCGCCATCGCTTCGATGAGCTGCGGCGTGACGCGGCTGGGATAGGCGTACATCAGGCGAAGCCAGGTATCCGGACCCACCGCTTCGGCAAGCTGCCGCAGGAGCAGGGGCAGGCCCTCGCCTGCCGCCGCGCCGCGGTCCTCGCCCCAGGCCGTGGTGTCCTGCCCCACCAGCACAAGCTCCTTCGCGCCCGCCGCCACCAGCCGCTTCGCCTCGCGCACGAGCAGGCCCGCCGGGGCAGAGCGCAGCCGCCCCTTGATGCGGGGAATGACGCAGAACGCGCACGGGGCGTCGCAGCCGTCGGAGATCTTCAGGTAGGCGCTCGGGCTCGTGACCTTCGCTGCGCTCTCGGGGATGTCGTAGACGGCATCCACGTCCACCGAAAGCAGCCGGGCGACTTCCTGCCACTGGCCCACGCCAAACACGTGGTCGACGTTCGGCGCCTCTTCCCGCACCTGCCCGGCGTAGAGCTGGCTCAGACAGCCCGCCACGATGAGCTTCTGCCCCCCCCGCTTGCGGCCCGCGAGGTCACGGATGGCCGCAAACGATTCCTCCTGGCTCTGCTCGATGAAGCCGCAGGTGTTCACGATGACGGCGTCGGCCTCTTCCGGTTGGAGTACGGGGATGAGTTCGCCCCCGGCGAGCAGCCGCTCCAGGTGCTCGCTGTCGACGTCATTCTTGGGGCAACCGAGGGTTACGAGGTGGTAGGTGTGGGGAACGGGCATGCCGCGGTCAGGGTCCGTCGCTGATGACGATGGTCACTTCAAGCCCCTGTTGGAGCTCGACGTTGGGCGCGGGCGATTGCTGCACCACTGTGCCCTTCGGCTGCGTGCTCTTGTCGTGGCGTTCCTTCACCACATAGCCGGCCTCGGCGATGGCGAGCCGCGCCTTCTCGGCAGTCTCGCCCGTGACATTCGGCACAATCCCGGGGGTCACCTCCAGCCCCGAAGCCCCCGCCGGGACCGGCGTGTCTGCATCCTCGGGCGTCGAACCGGTCTCTGAATCGTCAACGTCGTCCTTCGAGGTGGAGAGCCCCGGCGCCGGCGAGCCGCCGTCGTCGCCCATGCGCGAAATCAGCATCGCCACGAGGATTACGCCCAGCACAGCGATGATGGCCACAAAGGCAATCGCCAGCGAGCGCGTCTGCGAGGCCGGGTCCGTCTGGATCCGCCTGGTCTGCACCGGCACGCCGATGTCGATGCCGATCGTGGGCTCGAAAGGCATCTCCGCCTGGCCGGGGCGGGCAGCGCCACCCGGCCGCGATGGCTGCTGCGATGCCGGCCCGGGCCTCCGCCAGGCCGGCCGCGCGGGACCGACCGCACTCGGAGGTTGCCGCGTCCCCGGGCGGGCGGGAGCCGCGGGAGCGGTGTAGGCGGGCTCCTCCTCCCGCGGGAAGAGGGCCAGCATCTCCTGCGGGTCGAGCCCCAGGTACTGCGAGTACGACCGCAGGAACCCCCGCGCGTAAACGGGCGCCGGGATCACTTCGAACTGCTCGGACTCGAGCGCCTGGAGGTACCGGCGCGAGATACGGGTGTCCCGTTCCGCGTCTTCCAGCGTAAGGCCGCGGGCTTCACGCGCCCGGATGAGCCATGACCCGAGTTCACCCATCAGTTTTCCTCAAGCGGCACATTGCAACGTAGCACGGTTAAGGGAAAGGTTGCAGGCACATACCCCCTCGTCTCGGCGCTGGCCGCCCGCAAAATGCCCGCGCCCCCTCACCCGCAGTTCCCCGCTACGGATGCCACGGTCTGCTGCCCCGCCGCATCTGTGGCGATAACAACGAACCCCGTTGCGCCCTGAACCGGCGCAAGCGTCAGCGTCCAGTCGCCCGAAGCAGCGCCGTCGGGACCGCTCATCGTTTGCGTGGTTTGCCCGGCGGAGGCCGTGTAGCGCAGCTTCACCGTCGTCACGCCGTGGTCGTCCGACACGTGCGCAGCGAAGCTCCACTGGGCGCCACCGGCAGGGCACGAGCCGGTGGCGCTCTCGACTACTGGCGGCGCACCCGCAACGGTCGTGTAGACGTAGACCTTGACGCTCCCACCACCCGTAACGCCGGCAACGATAACAGACCCCGTGTGCTTCCCCTCGGGCAGTCCCGAAGCCGCCACCCGCACCGTGATCACGGCGCCCCCGATCCCGATCGTCCCGGCTGTGGGCTCCACCTCGATCCACGCCGCCGAACTGGAAGCCGTGAACGCCAGAGGAGGGCAGGGGAATGGGAAGGTATCGTAGACAAGGAACGTCTGCGCGTTGCCCGGAGCGATCGGCAGCGAGGCGACGTTCGTAGCCAGGCTGGGCGTGCAGGGCACGGTCGTGGGCGTCCGGGTCGCCGTCGGCGAGACAGTGGTGGCCGTCGCCGTGGCCGTTGGGCTGGGGCTGCTTCCCGGCGAAGCGGCCGGCGTGGGAGGCGGCGGGGTCGCCGTGCCACCTCCGCCGCCGGTCGTCTGCGTCTTCCCCGGGGTTGCCGTCGATGCCCCCTTCGTGGCCGTGCCGGTTGGCGGCTTCGGGGAAGGCGTTGCCGTGGCGGTGGGCGAAGGCGACCCGGTACTGCTCGTGACAGCCGGGCTCGCGTCGGGGGCCGGCGGCGCCCCGCCATCGCCGCCGGTGATGGCGAACGGGCTCGCCGGGACGAAGATTGCCCCCAGCACGAGCGCCGCCGCGGTCCCCAGCGCCATCAGCAGCCACGGGGCGTCCCGCGAGAAGCCGCCCGCGCCTTCCGCGGGGGCGCGCGGCGTGGGCGGCTCGCCACCCGCCGAACCCGCCCCCGGGTGCGCCACCGGCCCGGGCCACTCCCTCATTAGCCCTTCCAGGATGTGCGCCCTCACGCCCGCCGGGGGCGCGATTGCGGCGAAGGCCCCGAAGACCGCCAGCGGCGAAAGCAGCCGCCTCTTTCGCTCCTCACAGTCCTCGCACCGCGCGACGTGGCGCTCCACCAGACGCCGCACCGCAGGAGACATGGCATCCGTCCGAGCCTCCGCCAGTTCTGCAGCAAGCGCATCGCAGTACCGCCGGCCGTCCTTCCACATGATGAACGCCCCTATCGCGTCTTCGACGGCCTTCTTCAGGCGGTTCAACGTCACGTAACCGTTATTCTTCGTGACGCCAAGCACGCCGGCGATCTCGGCGCTGTCCAGCCCCTGGCGGAGGTGCAGGTCCAACAGGGTCAGTTGCTTCGGATCGAGCCCGGCGGCCGCCTCCCAGACAAGCGAGGCCATGGATGCCGCTTCCGCAGCCTCAGCCGGGCCGGCGAAGCGATCCTGGTCGACGACCGCCAGGTCCACCGGCTCGCCGTCTTCCCCCTCAAAGGAGAGCGGCCGGGTGCGCGACGAGCGTTCGAGCCGGTTCAGCGTCGCGTTCCGCGCAATGGTGAATATCCAGCTCTTGAAGCTCGCCCCCTGCCTGAGGCCGCCGAGAGCGCCCATCGCCCGGAGGAAGGTGTCCTGCGCGATGTCCGCCGCCTCGTCCCGGTCGCGCGTCATGCGCGCCACGAAGTCGTTGACGGGATCGAAGTAGCGCCGATACAGCTCCGCGAACGCGCGGCTTTCCCCTTCGCGGGCCAGTGCCACAAGCTCGGCTTCGGCAAGTCCTTCCATCAACATCCCGTCGGCCGCCGGCTGGTCGCCGGGGAGGGCCGGGAGCGGCGAGGCCGTCGGGCATGCCGCTCCCTCAGGTGGGACCGGTAGCCGCGGCGGTTCTTACGAGCCGTACCGCTCGCCCGGAGTATACGTGGCCCGGGCAGCGTGTATTGGCCTCACCTTACCCGCGCGTGCGCCGCGGCCGCCTTCCCAGCAGCACCGCCACCGCAACACCGAAGAGGAATCCCCCGATGTGGGCGAAAAAGGCGACGCCCGAATCAGGCGTGGCGGCGTCGCTGATGGTCGCGAGCCCGGCCAGCAGGTTCTGGAGAAACCAGACCCCGATCATCACCACCGCAGGCACCGGCAGCGGGATGAAGATGAGGACGAAGAACGGGATCACCACGCGGATGGTCGCCCGCGGGAAATACACCAGGTACGCCCCGAGCACGCCCGCCACCGCGCCGCTCGCGCCCACCACCGGCACCACGGAGCCCGGGCCCACAAATCCCTGCACGAGCCCCGCCGCAATCCCCGCAACCAGGTAGAAGAGCAGGTAGCGCGCATGCCCGAAACGGTCCTCGATGTTGTCGCCGAACACCCAGAGAAAGAGCATGTTGCCCAGGATGTGCAGCCACCCGGCGTGAAGGAACATCGCCGTGACGATGGAAAGCAGAGCCTCCCACCGGTTCGCTTCCGGGGCGCTCGATTCCCCGTTCACGTTGTCGAAGAACTCGTCCGGCTGGAACCCCCACTGGCAGATGAACCGGTCGAGCTCCGTCGGCAGCGTGCGGAAGCCGTAGCACACGCTCGCCGTCTGCTCCTGGAAGTCCCGCACCTGCGCCGCCTGCGTCGCTGGCAGCGACGTCGAGAGCGTCAACATGCGCACGAACACCA
Organism: uncultured Anaerolineaceae bacterium; assembly: GCA_964475735.1. GTDB lineage: Bacteria > Chloroflexota > Dehalococcoidia > Tepidiformales > Tepidiformaceae > UCB2. The sequence goes on along the minus strand of CAYYYI010000023.1, from coordinate 7,153 downwards.
CCACGTTCAGCAGGATGATCGCGTACGTCACCCACGGAGTCGTGCGAGAGCGCGTGCTGTCGCCAATCGGAATCACGTCGCAGGGGAGCTTAAGCGAGAAACGCAGTAGTCGCGCCCCACCGTGGGCGCCGCAGCGGGCTCCCTTCGCCGCAATCGGCCGGCTCCCTGCTCTGCCCGGCGCTTCCTCCGGGCCCCCGCCCGCCACCCAACCTGTTAGTAAACTGTTAGTAAAATCCGGCGGAACAGCGGCGAGGCAGGGTTCCCCTTGCGCCCAAACCGGGTAGTTTCGGATTGGCCAAGGGATGTGCCCCCGCCCAAACTGCGGCCACACGGGATGTGCATGCGAGGAGTTTCCACACCGCTGGCGTTCGCCGCCGGGGTCCTCATGCTTGCCCTGGCGACTGCCGGGCTACCGCTTCCCCGCGCTTTCCATGCCAGCGCACTCGCCAACTGCGAGACCACCGAGGAAGGCCTCACCTCCTCCGAGCTCGAAATGTTCTCGCTCATCAACGCCGAGCGGGCGAAGGCCGGTGTGCCGTCCCTGAAGATCTCCCCCGGTCTCAACCGCGCCGCCGCCTGGAAGTCCGCCGATTCCAGCGCCTACGGCCCGGGCTTCTCCCACCAGGACTCGCTCGGCCGCATGCCCCCCGCGCGCGCCCGCGACTGCGACTACCCCGGTGATGCCGCCGAGAACATCGCCTATGGCTACCCCTCGGCCGCCGCCACGCTGGCCGCCTGGATGGGGTCCCCCGGGCACAGGGCCAACATCCTCAACTCCACCTACAAGATGATCGGCATCGGCCTGCACGGCTCTGCGTGGACCACCAACTTCGGCTTCGCCGACGACTCCGGTGCAACCGCTCCTTCGCCCCCGCCGCCACCCACAACCGCCCCGGCCACGCAGCCCCCACCACCACCCACTGCCACGGCCACCGCGACCAAAGTTCCCACGGCCACGCCAACCCGGGAACCGGTCTTCCCCGCCGCCGGGGTCCGCGTCGAGCTCGGAACCGGGGCGAACCTGGTTACCTACGTTGGCGCCGAACAGCCGGCTTCCAGCGCTTTGAAGTCGCTCAATGGAATCCTGAGGGCCGTCTACGAATGGAACGCCCAGGCCGGCCGTTGGGAAAAGTACATCCCCGGAAGCCCCGCCTACGTGAGCACCTTCACCACCCTCAAGCCCGGCCGCGCCTACATCCTGGAGCTGACCTGGTCCGGCGCCTGGATCTATTGACCCTTCGTCTACCGGATAAGTACGGGTTCCCCCCTATACCTTGCTCTGGATGTCCTGTCTAATATCGACCAACCGCGCCCGGTGAACCTGCGTTCGAGCCACCGAAACTTTCCAAGGATGTGCCGCGGACCATATGCCCGGACACGACCCACCCGGACTGGACATCCCCGGCGCCGAGGGCGAACGGACGCGCGCGTTCGTTGCGGAGATAGCGGAGGCTGCCCTGGCGCCCGATCTGCGCTCCGGCCTCCAACGCACCGCGCGCGCCCTGCGCCTCTCCTTCAACGCTGACCACGCCGCCATCTTCATGACGCCCCGGCGCTTCCAAGCATCGAGTGCCGCCGATTCGGTGTTTGCGGACCAGGCGTGGGTCGATCGCTGGGCAAACACGCCAGACTTCGGCTACATCGGGGCAGTCGAAGAGGACAGCTCGCCGCTCGTGGATGATCTCTCCCTGCTGCCGCCAGGCCCGGCGCGGGACGATCTCCTGAACCACGGAATGAGATCAGCGATTTGGCTGCGCCTGCTCGATGAACGCGGAGAGACCATCGGCGTCGCAGGTGTGGCAGCGGCAAGGACAGCAGCGTTCACCCCGGAACAGATGGAGGGGCTAGGAAGGGTCGTTCCCGTTATCTCCGGCTTTGTGCGCCGCGGCATGTTGGCCGAACACCTCCGCGCCGAGCGGGCGCTGCTCGCCCACGAAGCGCGACTGCTTGCGCTCGCCTCCACTTCGGAGACGGAGCCGCAGCTGGCCACCGGGGCCGTGCAGGTCGTCCGTGAAGCCCTCGGCGCCGATGCTGTGGCGCTCGTGGCCGTGCCCGGCGAAGGCGTCCCCCGCGTCCTCGCGACCACATCGAGCGGGCCACCCCTGAGGGAACAGGCCGCCGGCAAAGGCCCGATCGACAGCCGGGCACTCCTGCGGCTCGTCCCGGACGGTGGCTACTCCGACCCGGACATCGCCCGGGCCGGAGCGGAAGCCGCAGAAACTGCCGTCCACCGTATCTTCGGCTTCCGCTCGGTCGTCGCCGCGCGCAGCGATGCGGCTGGCGTTGGCCCCTTCTTCGTTGCCGCGGCGTCGATGCAGCCAAACGCGTGGGGAAGGCTGGAGCGCGATTTCCTCACCCGCACCGCGGCCGTCATCGACCTGAGCCTCCGCCGCCTGCTCGAAGAAGCCTCCAGCCGCGAGCGGGCCGCCAGGGTCAGTGAGCTCACCCATCTCCTCGGGGCGCTCAGCTCCACAGCTTCGCCCGAAGAGGCGGCCCGCCTGTTCGCAGCGCGCGTTCGCTCTCTGCTGCGCGCCGATGCCGTTCTCATCCACGCCTTCGACCAGGAGCAGGGTCTCCGGCGAGAGGTGGCCTTCGATGGCGACCGTGCGCTCGACGTATTGTCCGCGTCCCTTCCGCTGTCGCAATCCCGCATCTACCGCGAAACGCTCCACACCCCGGCCGCACTCTACGATGTGGGCGCCCCGGGGGACGTCCCGGGCTGGGTCCTGGAGGGAGCGCGGGAGCACGGCATCGGCAGCCTCGTAGCGGTGCGCCTCGATGGCAGCGATGGCCCCGCCGGCATACTCGTCGCCGCCGCCCGCCAGCCGGGGGCTTTCGGCGAAACCGATGTCGAGACGCTCGCCGAGGTCGCCACACCCCTCGCCATGGTGATCGATAGAGCCTCCATGCTCGCCTCGCTGCAGCGCCAGACCCAGCGCGCCTCCGCCGTCATGGATATCCTCACCGCTCTCGGCCCGAGCGAATCCATCGAGGCCGCCGCCGTTCCACTCGCCCGCGCGCTCCGCGCAATGTGGGACGCCGACCACTGCCTCCTTGGCCTCGTCGATGGCGACTACGTCGCTGTGGCCGGCTACGACAGCAGCTTCGACCTCACCTGGCTGCCCGGCGGCTACCGCCTCGATGCCCTCTCGACCACCAGGACCGCCGCCGTGACCGGCTACGACGTCGTCTACGACTACCAGCAGGAGCTTCACCGCACCGGCCCCATGGTCGAGGGCCTCCGCCGGGCCGGCCTGCGCTCCAGCATGCGCGTCCTCCTCGGCGACCGCGAGTCCCCCGTTGGCCTGCTAACCGTGGGCTCGTGCGAGCCCAACCGCTTCAGCGAAAAGGACGCCCGGGACCTCCGCCAGATAATGCAGCCCCTGGCCGTGGCCGCCGGCTACTTCCGCAACCTGCGCGAAGCCGAGCGCCGCAACCGCCAGCTCGAATACACCAACCGCATCCTCTCGCGCCTCAGCGCCGGGAGCACCGTCGCCGAGCTCGCCACCGCCTTCCTGGCCGAGTGCCGCGCCCACTTCGGCTGCGAACGCTCCGCCATACTCCGCATCGACCCCGAAGCCGCGACCGCCACCATGCTCGCCGGCGAGCCGGGCGACGCCTTCCCCGGCGAGCCCAGCGACGCGCTCCCCCTCGCAGCCCTTGACCCCAACCCGGACGTCTGCGAACCGCACCCCCAGGTCGTCGCCGACCTGCGCACCCTCGACGTCCGCGGCGCCCTCCACGACCAGGCCGTCGCGCAGGGCCTCTTCTCGCTCCTGCGCGTGCCCATCGCCCACGGCGAACAGACCTGCGGCGCCGTCCTCCTCTGGGGCGCGGGCCCCGGCCGCTTCGACGACGACGACGCCCGCCTCCTCGCTGCCCTCACGCACCCGCTCGCCGTCGCCCTCGAACGCGCGCAGGCCCTGGCCGCCCTCGCCGAGAGCGAAACCAAGTACCGCTCCCTCGTCACCCAGGCCGAAGAGATGATCTTCATCGTCGACGCCGCCACCCGCCGCATCGTCGACGCCAACGCCTACACTTCGCGCGCCCTCGGCTACACCGCCGACGAGCTCCTCACCCTCCGCCTCGACGACCTCTGCGTCATGACCGAGGAGTTCATCGACGCCAACGTCCGCCACATCCTCGCCGAAGGCGAAATCCGCCTCAGCGAGCACGAGTACCGCCGCAAGGACGCCTCCACCGTCATGGTCGACATCGTCGCCACCCGCTCCTCCTTCGCCGGGCGCGACGCCCTCCTCGTCCTCGCCCGCGACATCACCGAGGTCCGCGGCTTCCAGCGCCAGCTCATGCAGGCCCAGAAAATGGAGTCCCTCGGCACCATGGCCGGCGCCGTCGCCCACGACTTCAACAACCTGCTCACCACCATCCTCGGCTTCGCCGGCCTGCTCAAGCGCTCCCCCCACCTCGACAACGAAGACCGCGAGAACCTCGCCCTCATCGAAGACGCTTCCCGCCACGCCGCCGACCTCACCGGCCGTCTCCTCGCCTTCGCCCGCGGCGGCCTCGTCCGCTTCGGACCCGTCGACCTTCGCGACGCCATCACCGACACCCTCCGCCTGGCCGAGCCCGCCCTCCAGTCCCGCATCGCGCTCACCGTCGACCTCCCCGGCGACCCCGTCACAGTCGAAGGCGACCAGGGGCAGCTCCAGCAGGCCCTCATCAACATCGTCCTCAACGCCCGCGACGCCATGCCCGAAGGCGGCGCCATCCACGTCTCACTCCACGCCGACCACGCCGTCGCCACCATCAACATCACCGACAACGGCCCCGGCATGGACGAAGAGACCCGCACCCGCATCTTCGAGCCCTTCTACACAACCAAGCCCCCGGGCTCCGGCACCGGCCTGGGCATGGCCATCACCTACGGCATCGTCCAGGGCCACCACGGCACTGTCGCCGTCGATTCCGCCCCCGGCCGCGGCGCCACCTTCTCCATCACCCTGCCGCTGCTGCCCGCGGACGCCACCCACCGCCCGGACGACGCCTTTAGCGCCGGCGATGGCGACCTCATCATGGTCGTCGACGATGACCAGCGCGTCCGCCGCGCCGTGCACGCCATGCTCGCCGAGCTCGGCTACAACGTGGTCGAAGCCCGCGACGGCCCGACCGCCATCCAGCTCCTCAGGGCTCGCCCCGACCGCTTCGCGGCCGTTTTACTCGACCTGGTGATGCCCGGCATGAACGGCAGCGAGACCTTCCACGGCCTCGAAGCCATTCGCCCCGGCCTGCCCGTCATCGTTTGCACGGCCTACGCCGCCGACGCCCACATCGATACCGAAGTGAAGCGCCGCATCGCCGGGCTCATCCAGAAGCCGTTCACCAAGGAGCGGCTGGAGCGGGCCCTGGCGGGCATCCTCCCCCGGTAGCGGGGCCGCCCTCCCTCCCGCCTCCCTCACCCCTCACCAGGACGATGGACGATGGACGCGAGACGCCCCGGGAGTCGCGGCCGACCGGGGGCGCTGGAGGGGGTGGCCGGAGAGCCGGCATGCGCATCGCGCGGTTTTTTTTCACGGGAGAAGCGCACGGGAGCGCACGCGAGCGCACGTGCAGCGCACGAGGAGCGCACGAGGAGCGCACTTGTGGCGAGTGAGGCGCGGCGGGTGTGTGGGGGCTTCACGGTAACTACGATGGTGCGAGCGAGGGGGAAGGGGAAGGGGCGGGTGGCACGGAGGGGCGGGGGGTGGGTTTGGGTGGGACAGGGAGCGGCCACACGGGGCCGCGACTCCGGCCAGCCACACCCCCTCCAGCGACGCTGGGGCGTCGCGGCTACCGGGGGCCGCCTCCTCCCTCCTCCCTCCTCCCTCCTCCCCAAACAAAAAGGCCCCGGTTGCCCGGGGCCCTTTCGTTGCTTTGGTCCGTGCCGGTTAGCGGCTGCGGCGGGCGACAGTCGCCCCACCGATGCCGAACGCCAGCGCGGCCAGGCCGAACGCTGCGAACAGCCACGCGGCCTCCGCGCCGCTGCCCGATACCGTGCCGCTACCCGTGTCAGGCGGCTTCGGTGTCGGCGTCGTCACCGTGAGGTTCACGGGATTGTAGTCCCAGTTCCGCCACGTCCCCGTCTCGTTCGCCTTCTTCCCGCCGACGTAGAACGTCACCACGGCGCCATCGGTGCCGCAGTTCGGGTTCGCGCCGGGATCAAGGGCGGGCGAGTTCAGGATGTAGCGCGCTTCCGCGCCATTCATGAAGACAGTGGCCACGCCGCAGGTAGCCGTGCCGATCTTCGCCTCAATAGTGGTCCCTGCCACCGGCGCCTTGCCATCTACCAGTACCGACCCGCCGAAGCGGGCGGGCGGGTTCGGCGGTGATTCCGCCGAGGCCTCGCTTGCGCTGAACGCGCCAGCGAAACCGAGCAGCAGGGCGCCAAGGGCGAGGGCAAGGCTACCAGCGCCGAGCTTCTTCATTACCTTGGTCATGCTTGTTAGCTCCAATTCCTATCTAAACGGCCTTTGTTGACCACCCCTCTGCCCCGCCTCCTCCGCTCCCCCCCGGAGGGAGGAGGGAGGAGGGAGGAGCTTTGGGAGCTAGTCGACGTTGGTCGCGATAGTCCAGGTGACCGAGCCCGGCCCGGTGATGGCGATCCAGTAAGCATCGCCGTTCGTCAGCTTCGTCAGGTCGTTCGCCCCCGGAACAGGTACGGCCGACGGGAAGTACCCGAGCCACGCCTGCGCCGCAGGATCCCAACCATAAACCGCCGTGACGGAGCTGGTGATGTCGTTCGTCGACCCGCCGGAGCCCTTCAGGGCGTCCGCCGTCGCGAGGCCGTCCGCGCCGGCCCAGGTGAACAGCGTCCACCGGAAGCTCAGCGAGTACGACATCGTCGACTGCAGGTCGATGATCTTGTCGAAGCCGATGTTCCCTTCGTCGTCGTGTGCGATGACGAGGATGTCGAGGATGCCGAGCAGGCTGTTCGACACCTTCACCCACGCCTGGCACTCGTCAATAGCGCCCGTGGCCGCCAGCGAGGACAGCGGGAACTCCTTGCGCCCGGTGAGAGCCGGATCGTTGACGTACGTCGAGAACGTCGGGACGCCCTCGGCGAACTGCTTCGTGTAGACGCTCGACGACGAAGCGCCGTTGCTCGTCGTGAGGATGATGCCCTCGCCCGAGTCGATCATGAAGTCGACCGTCTCAG
>CAYYYI010000022.1:8951-27828 GCA_964475735.1 uncultured Anaerolineaceae bacterium | reverse complement strand
AGAATCGAGGTCTCCAACCACCGCGTCGACGAAAATGCCCGCCGTAAGCGCCTTGCCAGCGCCGCCGTCCGCCCCCACAATGAGGTCCGCGCGCCGGGCGAGAGCGTTGAGAAGCGCAAGGGACGGTGGTTCGCCGTTGGCAAAGACCAGAGCGCGCATGGGCGTAGTAAACGCGCAAACAGGCGGTGGGGTAAAGCCGGGGCAGCATGGCGGCGGGGCAAGGGCAGGGCGGCGAGAAGAAATTTCGAAGATTTTCCCGAAATCAGGGAAAACCCCCTAGACAAACGCTTAGCGATCGCTAGAATGCGCCTTGGGATTGGCACATGCGAAGTGTCCGCTCCACTTGCGCAGCCGGCTCGCCATCCCACTTAAGCCGCGGTGCCCCAGACGCCGCGGCTTTCCTTTTGCCTGCTGCAGAACAGAAAGCGGCTCTACCCGTTGGCGTCCGGCCCGGCCATTAGCTGGCGCACCTGCTCCGTGTGGAAACGCATCGCGCGCCGCATCGGCACGGTGATTACCGCATAGGACGGCTGATTCCATTCCTCGTCCCAATGCTCGATGGCTTCGAGCGCGGCCTCCGCGGCGCGCAGGCGGAACCGCGCATCGTCGAGCCAGCCTTGCAGGGCTGAGTCCCGGGCGGCTGTCCGATTCCCAAGGTGGGCAGCGACGGCGCTGATGAATTCGTACTGGGCGCGTTCGTGACCCAGGCGGAGGGCATCGGTGTCGCTGGAAGCGCGCGCGCTTTCGACAAGGGCCCTGCAGCGGTCAATGATTGCGCCCGCGCCAAGAGCTTCGTTCGCCTTCGTGGTGAGGGTCTCGCGCGGCTCGCCGGCGAAGTCGAGGACGTCCGCCCCCGGGGGCCCGGGGCGCAGGTCGTGCAAGTCGAGCAGGGAGAGGTGGGCCCGCTCCATCGCCTCGTAGTAGGCGGCCATAACGGCGGCGGCGCCGGGGAAGGCCGCCTCGCAGAAGCGGCGCAGGGCAGCCTTCGGGTCGCCCGCGGGATCCCAGGCGCAACGGGCCATCCACCACGCGTGCCATGGCGGCCCGATCCAGGGACGGTCGCCAACCATCAGGTTCTGGAGGTTCGCCACACCCGCCGCCGCGTAGCCGCGTGCATCGGCCGGGAGAACGGCGAGGTGGGTGGGTGCAAGCCCCTTGAAGAGGATGGCGTCGCTGTAGTACTCGAAGACCTGGAGGCGGGCTGTGTCGTCGCCCAGCATTTCGAGCCAGGCGAGGAACGGCTCCAGGTACTCCATCTCGTTCTTCTTGCAGGCAGGGTCAGCGAAGGAGTGGGCGTAGCATCGCTCTCGCGGCGCCCAGAGAATGGTGACGTTCTCGGCAGGGCGAGCGAACTCAGGCGCCTGGACGGTGTCGTGGTAGGCGAGGTGGGCGACCCGGGCGCCGGGCGCCGCGCTTGCCACTGCCTCGGCGATGGCGTTGGTGGCGAGGAGCGCCTGGTCGGAAGGGCTGAGGGCGCTGCAGGGCCCGCATTCGCACCAGCCGCCGCCGCGGATGTCGTCGGCCCAGAAGTGGTAGGTATCGGCGCCGGCGAAGCGGCTAACAAACGCGGCGGCCGCTTCCTGGATGTGGCGGATGGCGCCGGGCGCCGAGACGCAGAGGTTGTGGCGCCGATCCCGCTCGCCATTCCGGAGCGGAAACCAGTCAGGGTGCTCGTCGAAAAGCTCGCGCGGGAGGAGCGAAGGGAGGTGGTGGCCGCCGAACTGGAGCGTCATGCCCCGTCCGCGCGCGGCCGCGACGATGGCCGGACCGTCGGCGTCCCATCGCTCGAAGAGCCAGCCTCCACGGTCGGCGGCCAGGGCCTCCGCGCTTTCGGGGCGGGGCTCGGTGCGGCCGAGGCGGCTGGGCGGCGTGTCGTGGAATGATAGGTCGTTGAGGCGGTTGCGGCTCGCCCACTCGAGCCAGGCGGGCCACTCATCGTGAAGGGCGTCCTGGCCGAGGCTGAGCGTGCGCCGTGGAAACGCAGGAGACTGGCTGTAGGTCCCGGGCGCAAGGCTCCCGACAGCACACAAGGCAACGCCCTCTTCGCCGGGCTCGACCCACGTGAAGCCCACCTCTTCGAGTAGCCAGTAGACCCCATTGAGCGCACCGCGCGGGCTGGCGCCTGTGATGGTGATGCGCGCGTCTTCGATGACGGCTTCGAAGGCGTCGCCCTGGCCAGTCCCGGCATGAAGCCGGATGGCGCCCACGGCGTCGCCTGAGGGCGGGATTCGCTGAAGGTGCGCGCGGAGCTCGGATGCGGCATGCGCAAGAACGGGGTCGCCAGGGGCGGCCTCAATTTCCCAGGCGGAGATGGAGGCGGCAGTGATCGTCATCGGGCGGGGATGCTACCTGCCTGGCGGGGCTGGCGCCACAGGAACACAGAAACGCCGCCGCTCACGAGGCTTCGCGCTCAGCCTGGAGAAGCTGCGCCTGGCCTACCGCAACGAGGTTGCGCACAAAGGCCATCTGCGCTGCGGATAGCTCGCCGAACTTGAGATGAAGGGTCGTGCTGTCCTGACCGCGGCTCGTCCCCACAATTTCGCAGGGGAGAGTCGCCGAGTAGGCGGCAAGCCGGGTCACGATGGCCACTTCGCGGCCCCCGGGCTTCGTTGCCACTTCGACCGCCATGCCGCCGAGCGAGATGTCGATGATGGTCCCGGGCTGGCGCGACTGGCCCAGCACCGAACGGACTTCAACGGCGATCCGGGTGGGATACCGGGGCGTGGCGCGCAGATCGAGCGGCTTCCACGGGGCCACGACCTCGAACGAGGCGACGTTCGCGCGGGCCTGCAGCAGCCTGCCCAGGGAGACGAACCGCGCCCCGGGCTCTCCAGCAATGAGCGCCACTTCCTCGCCAGGCTGGCCGGGCCAGGGCGACTGCAGTCTCACGGCAAGCACGGGTGTCATGCCCGTGAGGGCAGTGCCCTGCATTTGCAGCGCTGGCGAGAAGCTGCGCCGGATAAGCTGGACCGGCGCCCCGGCTTTGACACCCGGTTCCATGACGTGTGTATCGGCATGACAGGAGAGTCTCTGGAGCGGTGGCCCTTCGCACAGCCAGGCCAGTGTCGATACCATCTTGACATGAGCATGCTCGAACCGGCCCGGGCGGGACCCCGGAAACCCGGCGCCACAGGCCTGCGGCTGAGGATGATGCGCCTTGAAGACGCAGCCGCCGCAGCCGCGATTGAGCGCGCGTCATTCTCCGATGGGTGGCCGATGACAGCGTTCGAGCGGGAGATCTCGCTGAACTCCGCCGCGCGCTACATAACGCTTGAGGGACCGGCCCCGGAGGGTTCGCACACGCTGGAACGCGAGGTGCTTGGATTCGCGGGACTGTGGCTCATGCTCGACGAGGCCCACGTCGTCTCGGTGGCCGTCGCCGCGCATCACCGCGGACGCGGCCTGGGCCGGCTGCTCGTGCACGCTCTCGTTGACGTTGCCTTCCAACACCGGATGTCGGTGGCGACTCTCGAATGCAGAGAATCGAACCTGCTCGCACGCTCTCTCTATCGCGCTTACGGGTTCTACGAAGTTGGCGTTAGGAAGCGCTACTACGCTGACACGCACGAGGACGCCGTCATCATGACCACAGAGGAGCTGGATAGCCCGGCCTACCGTGCGCGCTACGCGCGGCTGGCCGCCTACCTGAAGGAGCGCCTTCCGGGAGTGGCGTTACAGGTCAGCTAACGGCCGGGGCTACGGGAAGTCGCTGCCGGGGATTGCGCCCGGGTCGGAAACAATGTCGGACCAGCGGCGGGCGAGGCTTTCAAGCGGAGCCGCGGGCGGGGCCCACGGCATCCCGCGCACCACGACGCCGCGGTTGGCCTCGTATTCGACCAGACCTTCGGACTCCAGGCGGCGGAAAGCCTCGCGCACGGGGGTCTGAGACACGCCCCACTGCTCGGCCACCTCTTCCTGGCGCAGGTGCTCTCCCGGCTGCAGGTGACCGGAAATGATGGCGTTTTGGAGCGCCTCGTAGACGGCGTCGGCCTTGGTGCGCCCGGGGAGCCGTTGGATGGCCATGGAACAAGGATAGCTGTCCCTGCCCCCGTTCGCAGCCCCCGGGGTCTGCCCCGGGCCTGCTAGTCCTCCCCGCCAGGAGCGTTGAAGGCCTCATGCACGAGCATGAACTCGTTTCCCGCTACCTCCCGCAGATGCCGAAGAAGCTCTTGGAGGCGCAGGGTCTCGTCTTCGGCGACAGACGGCGGCTGCCCCTTGGTCTCCCAAAAGTCCACGAGGAGCGCAGCAAGCGCGGCCTCGAGACGATCGAGGGCGGGGATAAGGCGTGGCTCGTCGCGAACGATCTCTGCCTCCATGCCCCTGGGGCCAAGGAGGTAGTCGAGCCGCGTTTCCAGCGCCAGGATGCACTGCCGCAGGGCGTCGCGGACGTGGGCATGCCAGGCGGCGCCGTCGGGGGCGTTGATCGCCTCTTCGAGCTCCCGGGCCGCGCGAAAGAGCGACTCTTCGTGGGGCCTGGCCCCGGTGATCAGTTCAGCGTTGGCCACGGTCTTCACTCCTCAGTTCGCGGGCGGGCCACGGCGTGCCGCGGCGTGGGGCTGGGGCGGTGGAGGCGTTTCCTCCGCAATTATCTCAGGTCCCGCAACGGGTGCGACAACGCGGAGGTCGGCCTCCTCGGGATCGATGGTCCGGGCGCCTCGCTGGAAGAACCGTCGCAGCGCGCTGAGCACGGTCATCTCATCCAGCCCCTCTGCGCGGGCTGCTCGGTGCGCGAAGGGGCGGAGGCGTCGCCGCAGGCGCTGCAGGCCACGCGCACGATCCGTCTCGTGGCCATCTCTACCGCCCAGGTTGCCCGGTGCGTGCACCGGGCCGGTTGTGCGAACTGAGGCTGCCTCGAGAAGCTTTCGATGACCGCCGGTTGCATTGGCGAACCTCCTGCCGCTCGCACGCGTATGGCCCAACTGTTGGGGAAGAGTATCGGTGGCTCCGCGCCACCCTGTTAGGCCCATTGGTCCAGACAGCGATTCCCTGAATGGCCCTTTGCGCCGCCTGGTGGGCGTTCGGCGTGAAGCCGGCCGGGGCGGCCGGGTGGGCGCCGGCCGCCCCGCCGCAGCCAGTGGGGCGGCGTCAGCCAGCCCTGATGCTGATCTTCTTCTCTTCGGACTCGGCCGGCTTCACCTTGGGGAGCTTCACCTCCAGGACGCCGTCCTTCAGGGTGGCCTCGATCTTCGATGCATCGACCGTGGTGGGGATGGTGAGCATGCGCTCGAAGGAGCCGAAGAAGCGCTCGCTGTAGGTGCGGCCCTTCGCCTCCTCCTTCTTTTCGCCGCGCTTCTCGCCGCGGACGCAAAGGGTGGAGTCACGCACGGTGACCTCCATATCCTCGGCGGCAACGCCCGGAAGCTCGGCATGGACGATGATGGCGTCGTCACCCTCGGTGACATCGCACCGGGGGTTCCACTCCACCGCGAGCGAGCCGCCGGGCTCGACGCGGCTGAAAAGCTCGCGTGGCCAGAGGTTGACGAGCTCTTCGAACGGGTTCCAGCGCACCAGGCTGGTCATGGCAGAACCTCCTGGAAGTGGGTCATCACCAGTCAATGCCCGGTGCGCACTGCGGGGAAGGATCGTCGGACCCATTCCTATTGGGCCAATGGTTCCATGCGATTGCGGCACTGATCTTCCGGATTTGGAGCTACTTTCGTAGTATGGTTGTCAACATCCGCACAGGTGGCCGCGCTTATCAAGACGGGGTGGAGGGACCGGCCCTGCGAAACCCCGGCAACCTGCCTTCATCAGGCAAGGTGCCAATTCCGGTCTCCCGGTGCGCCGGGGGGAAGATGAGAGCGCCAGCGCTCGCAGAAGAACCGGCCCAGGCGGTAATGGAGAGACAGATGGTTACGTTGCCGGGCCGAATGTGCATGCTCTAGCCCCTGCCAAAGGGGCCACCACAAACGTCCAGCCGAAGCTGCGCGCCTGGTGCGCGCCCAACGCCCCCACGTAACCGGGGGACACATGGAGTTTGGAGCATGAGCTACGCGAAAAGCCTTCGCTGCCGTGAGTGTCACCGCGAGTACCCCCTGGCGGCCATCCACGTCTGCGAGTTCTGTTTTGGGCCGCTGGAAGTGGCCTACGACTACGATGCCATCCGCCAGAACACGAGCCGCAGGAGCATCGAATCCGGCCCGGCCAGCCTCTGGCGATACCAGAACCTGCTCCCATGCGACGCCGACGCGGCCGTCGACATCGGGGCAGGGTTCACGCCCCTGATCCACGCGAAAAACCTGGGCAAGGCGCTCGGCCTGCCCAACCTCTACATCAAGAACGACACCGTGAACCCCACCTGGTCGTTCAAGGACCGCGTGGTGGCGGTGGCCAGCACACGCGCGCGCGAATTGGGGTACGACAAGCTTGCCTGCGCGAGCACGGGTAACCTGGCCAACAGTGTGAGCGCGCATGCTGCTGCCGCAGGCATGCACGCGGTGGTGTTCATCCCGCACGACCTGGAGGCGGGCAAGGTGCTTGGTTCGAGCATCTACGGGCCGACGCTGGTGAAGGTCCGCGGCAACTACGACGCCGTGAACCGGCTCTGCGCCGAACTGGCCGGGAGCTACAACTGGGCGTTCGTGAATGTGAACGTACGCCCCTACTACTCCGAAGGCTCGAAGACGTTGGGCTTCGAGATCGCCGAGCAGTTGGGCTGGCGCGCGCCCGACCACTGCGTCGTGCCCATTGCCAGCGGGTCGCTCTTCGTCAAGATCCGGAAGGGGCTCGATGAGCTGGCGAAGATCGGCCTCATCGATGCGCCAAAGACGCGCATGAGCGGCGCCCAGGCGACCGGGTGCTCGCCGGTGGCGGTGGCGTGGGAAGAGGGCTCGATGAACTTCCGGCCGCAGCGGCCCAACACCATCGCCCGCTCCCTGGCCATCGGCAACCCGGCCGACGGCTACTACAGCCTGGTGCAGCTCCGCGACACCAACGGCGCCTGCGGCAACGTGAGCGACGAAGAGATTGTGGCGAGCATGACGCTGCTCGCCGAAACGGAGGGAATCTTCGGGGAGACAGCAGCCGGCGTCACGGTCGCCAGCCTGAAGCAGCTTGCAGAGCGGGGTAGAATCAGCCCCGAAGAGCTCACCGTTGCGTTCATCACGGGCGCGGGCTTCAAGACGGCGGAGGCGGTGGCAGAGGCGCTGAAGCCGCCGCTTGAGGTGGACGCCAACATGGAGAGCTTCGAGCAGGCCTACGAGGCGCTGCAGAAGGCGGAGGTCACGGCCTGATGGCACTGAAGCGTGTGCGGTTCACCTTTCCCGAAGAGATGATCAAGGAACCCGTCATCTACCGGATGGGGCACGAATTCCAGGTGGTCACGAACGTCCGCATGGCGGACGTGGATGAGCACACCGGTTGGGTCGTGCTCGAAATCGAAGGAGACCCGGATGAGATCGAGCGGAGTCTCGTGTGGGCGCAATCGCGAGGCGTGCGCGTCGACCCGGTGGTCGGAGACATTGTCGAGGGCTAAAGCGGGCCCAATCGCAGCTGAGAAATCGAAAACGAAGGATCGGAAGGTACTGATGCCCGTCTCTGTTCGTATCCCGCAGCCGCTCCGCGGCCTGACCGGCAACCTCTCAATCGTCCCCGGCGAGGGCGTGACCCTATCCGCCTGTATCGAGGACCTGGAATCGAACTACCCCGGCATGCGCGAGCGCCTGCTGGATGATGGCGGCCAGATACGGCGGTTCGTCAACGTCTACGTCAACGGGGACGACGTGCGTTTCATGGACGGCCTGGCCACACCGCTGAAGGATGGCGACGAGGTGAGCATCGTGCCGGCGGTGGCAGGCGGCTAAGGGGGGTCCGGGATCACCGTCCTCATTCGATTCGTGAACACGCCAGATGGCCGGCGCCATTCTGAGCATGACGGGAGATGACCGATTCAGCTGCCCCGGGGCTCCGTGCTGTCGAGTTCTTCGAAGATCGCAGTGACGGCGATAGCGAGCCCCGGAATGGCTGCTGAATGCAGCCGCTCTCCCTCGACGAAGGTCACGCGTCCGCCGCGCTCGTAGACGTCGAAGGTGCGCCGCTCGATGTCGACCACCCAGATGGACTCGACACCAAAGTCGCGGTAGATGTCCACCTTTGCGCGCACTTCGGCCCGGCTCTGGCCGGGCGACACGATTTCTACGACGACGTGCGGGGGCTCACGCAGCCAATCAGGGGTGGCTGGCGGCCGGCGCCTGAAAAACGCGACATCTGGCAGGGGCGCGCTGGGACCGCGATCGCCGCGAGCGGGGATGATGGTGCGAGCCTCGACCCCCGCATAGCCGAATCGTTCAAGCATGGACCAGAGGATGCCCTGCATCCGTGCGTGCAGCCATTGCGGTGACACAGCTTCGTACACCTCCCCGTCGATGAGTTCGAGCCGCCGCTCGTCGATGCCCGGCATCGCGAGGAAGTCTTCCAGCGTCATGCGCGTTCCCGTGACCATGGTTGCATTGTAACAAAGCGGCCCCTCCCAATCCGGGAGGGGCCGCTGGCTGAGGGCGACAATCGGGGCGCCTAGAAGATGCTCTTCTCGGGCGGCTGCTGAGCGGGCGGTTGCGCCTGCTGGGCCGGGGGCTGCTGGGCCGGAGGCTGGGCCTGGGTGGCCTGCACGGGCGGCTCGGCCGGGGGCGCCTGCTGGGCTGCCTTCGCTGCCTCAGCGTCCTCATCCTTCACCGCCTTGCGAAACTCCTTGATGGAGCTTCCCAGCTCCTTGCCGAGCCCGCTGATCTTGCCCACGCCGAATAGCAGGATAATGACGGCACCGATTACCAACCATTCCCAACCTGAAGGAATCATACATGGCCTCGCTTGGCAGCCGACTTAAATCGGCTTCCACCATATGGTACAGGATATCCCCCGGGTGCAAACGCGCCATTCCGGGAGCGGCGCGCTAGCCCAGACGCTCTACGAATACGTCCATGACGCCGCCGCAGATGCGGTCCTCGGCATCGAGGGGCGCGGTGAGATCGACCGTGACGATGCGAGGCACGCCGTCCTGGAGGACAGCCATCGCCTCCTGCCAGACCTCGGCCTCGCCGCAACCCCCGCCGATCGTGCCGAAGAAGGAGCCATCGGGGTGGACGACCATCTTCGCGCCGGTCTTGCGGGGGGTAGAGCCGCGCGTGCGGGCCACAGTGGCCAGGGCCACAGGCTGGCCGCATTCGATAGCGGTGGCGATGGCGCGATAGATCTCCCGTTGCATGGCTCTTCGATCGTGGCAGGCGGTGGCGCGCGCTGCAACCGGTTGCGGCCAGGTTGACGCCCGCCCGGCAAGTGCGGGGTTTCCCTTACGCGGCGGTGTTACGTGCAATCGGCCCACGGGCCCCGGTTTGAGGGGGTAGTAGGGTGGCGGAAAAGTGGACGTTCGGTGTCACCGAACGCCGTTCGCCTGTTACCGGTTGGCCACGGAACCGTATTTACCGGCGGAGCAGCCGGGGAAGAGGGCCGCTCACAACACCCATTGGCGGGGAGGACCCGCCAGGAGAGAGCAGGATAGAAATGGCAAGTTCAACCATGAAGCGCGTGCGGCGGCTCACCGTCGTCGCCGTCTTCGCCATCGTCGCGGTCGCCGCCTTCGGCTTCGCCGCCGCCAACGTCGTGCCCGAGTCCGGCGCCGGCGACGGCAGCGGCGACATTAGCGGATACACCGTCTCCAACATCGAGTACACGCTCAACAACGCCAACCCCGCGAACGTCGACTCCGTCGAGTTCGACCTCGCGCCTACGGCTGGCGCCCTTGATGCGACTGATGTTCGAGTCAGCGTCAGCGGGAGCGCCTGGTCCACGTGCTCGCCCACCGGCAACCACTGGACATGCACCCTGACGGGCGTCACGGCAGCCGGGGCCGCGAGTCTCCAGGTCGTCGCCGTCCAGTAGTTCACACCAGGGTGGTCACAGTGGTCAGCGGCCGCCCGCCAACCCTTTCAGCCAACGGGGGAGACGATGAAGACTCGGCGGACGCTTGTGGCGTCGCTGGGCTCGGCGATGACGCTGGTACTGGTCCTGGTAGCCTGGGTCGCCTTCGCGCCCACAAGGCTCGGGGGCCAGGTCTCCTACGTCATCGTCAGCGGGAACAGCATGGAGCCGGGCATGCACCGCGGAGACCTCGCGGTGGTGCGGCGCTCGCACAGCTACACCGAAGGCGACATCGTCACCTACCGCCATCCTCAAATCGGCCCGGTGATCCATCGCATCATCGGCCGCGAGGGTGAGCGGTTCGTCTTCAAGGGCGACCACAACGGCTTCATCGACGGCTACCACCCGCAAGAAGCGGAGCTCATTGGCGAGCTCTGGTTCCGGGTTCCATCGGCAGGACGGCTCATGCGGCCGCTCCAGGACCAGAAATACGCCGCGGCGCTCATCGTCCTGGCCCTCGCAGGCCTGGGCGGGGGCGCCGGGGCGGCGGCGAGCCGGAAACGCACAGCAACCAGGGAGCAGCCGCGGGCCAGAGCGGCACATCCAGGGGGGACGGCCATGCAATCGATCACTCGAAACTGGGAAGACGCCCTCGTGACGCTCGGAGCGGCCGCGTTCGTGCTCCTCGTACTGGCCGTCGTCTCTTTTGGGCGGCCGGTCACGCGAGAGGTGCCCGACAACATCAGCTACACGCAGTCGGGAGAGTTCAACTACTCCGCCGAGGCAATTGACGGAGCGCTCTACGATTCCGCCGCGGCCACCACCGGCGAGCCGGTGTTCCGCCGCCAGAGCGACCGCGTCGCCGTGACCTTCAGCTACCAATTCACCAGCAAGCGCCCGGCAGACGTGGGCGGCGCGCAGAGCCTCGTCGCGGAGGTGGGCGACGACTCTGGCTGGAAGCGCACCATTGAGCTGCAGCCCGAAACGCCCTTCAGCGGCGGTGAGTTCGTTTCCGCCGGGATATTCTCCCTGAATGAGATCGGGGCCATCATCGAGCGGCTGGAAGCCGAAACGGGCGTGCGCAACCAGAGCTACACGGTCTCGGTGGTTCCCCAGGTCAGCATCGAGGGCGCCATCGGCGGGCGCGCGCTGGAGGACACGTTCGAACCACGCCTTGCGTTCAAGCTCGACCCCTTCCAGCTCTCCTTGGCCAGGGAATCCGGCAATGAAAAGAGCGCCCTGACCCCGTCGATCGAAGGGCTGAGCCAGGGCAAGCGGAGCGAGGCAAACACCATCAGCCTCCTGGTCTTTGAGCTCGCAGTCTCGACCGGACGCTGGCTATCGCTGCTTGGGCTGGGGCTGGTGATGGCAGGAGCGGGCGTGTTCATCCTTGGCGCCATCCGCCGCATGGGCCCCGCGGGTGATTCGCCTCAGAGCGTTCAGGCCAAATACGGGCTGCCCGTTATTACCGTGCGGAGCGCTCCAGCGCCGAAGACCAATACGGTCATCGACGTAGCTTCAGTGGACGACCTGGCGCGCGTGGCCGAGCGCGAGGGCTCGGTGATCCTGCAGGAGCTGCGGCCCGGCTACCACTGCTACTTCGTGCAGGCCGGGACGGTGGTCTACCGGTTCCAGGCGCTCGGCACTCCAGTCAAGAGCTTCCGCGGGGCGGCGGCAGCCTGATGGGCGCCAGGCCAATCGCGCGGCTGGCCGCCGGGGCCCTCGGCCTGCTCATCCTGGGCAGCCTGGCGACGGCGCTTGCTGCGGCGAACACGGTCGCGCCCTCCGGGGCAGATGACCTTTCGCTTCCCATTACGCCTAACGACCTGGCCCCTACCGAGTGCCGCGCCTACATCTTCGTGACCGCACTCGTTGTGGGTTCTGGGACCATCAACGGCGGCGGTGGTGCGGAGCTTATCCTCGGCTCCGCGGGCAACGACACGATCCGCGGAAACGGCGGAGACGACTGCATCGTCGGAGGCGGGGGAAATGACGACCTCCGTGGCGGCAACGGCGGTAGCGGAACCGACGTCCTTCTCGGCGGTCCCGGGAACGACAGGCTCCGTGGCGGCTCCGGAAGCGACCGCCTCCACGGCCAGGACGGGAACGACTGGTTCAATGGCGGCGGTGGCTCCGATTACTGCAACGGCGGTCCCGGCTCCGACACCAATGGCGGTAGCTGCGAGACCTGGATCCCATAGCCCCGCCTCACCACCCGCATGCCCAACGAGGCATGAGGCATGAAAGCACCGCCCACTCATCCCTCGCGCCGCCAGCGCGGGTAGCTGCCGAACACCTTCACCTCGGCGCAGAGCGGCCGGATGGCGGCAAGCACTTCGGCGCCCAGCGGGTCGTCCTGGTGGCCTTCGAAATCGATGAGAAAGACGTACTCGCCGAAGACGAGGCGCGTGGGGCGGCTCTCGATCTTCGTGCAGTTGATGCCGCGGCGCGCGAATTCGTTCAGCACGCCGGCGAGCGAGCCGGGGCGGTCGTCGGCGAATGTAAAGGCGATGGATGTGCGGTCGCGTCCCGTGGGGGCCGGCGTGCCGCGTCCCAGCAGCACGAACCGGGTTGCGTTGTCGGGTGAGTCCTGGATGTCGTGCGCGACCACCTGGGCGCCGTGCAATTCGGCGGCGCGTACCGTTGCAATGGCGGCGGCATCGCCGTTGCGCTTCATCATCAGCTCGACCGCCTCGGCCGTGGAGAGGGCGGCCTCAACCTGCGCTCCCGGAAGCTCGCACTGCAGGAAGCGGCGGCACTGCCCGAACGCCTGCGGGTGGGAGTAGATGATGCGCACATCGGCCGTGCGCGTGCCGGGCCTGACGATGAGGTTGTGTTCGACGGGCAGCACGAGTTCGGCCTGGATCTGCAATTGCGTGTCGTGGATGAGGATATCGAGCGTTTCGGCGACAGAACCGCTGACGGAGTTCTCGATGGCCAGCACGCCGGCTCCAGCCTGGCCCGATTCGACGGCCGCGGCCACGGCGGAGTGCGAGGGACAAGGCAGCAGCTCGGCGGAAGGTTCGAAGCGGATGGCCGCCAGCTCGCCGAAAGTCCCGGGCGGCCCGAGGAAGGCCATCTTCATCTCCTCAGGTGTCCATCCCGTGGGTCGAGCCGATGAGCGCCTCGCGCAGCATCTCCTTATTCTCCCTGCGCGTGACCACCACAAGGGCGTCGCCGGCGTGCAGCCGCGTGTCCCCGCTGGGGATGCGCGGGACGCCGCCTGGATCGACGATGAGGGAGACGAGCGACTCGGGCGGCAGGAGCACCTCGCGCACGGAGCGGCCGACGGCGGGAGAGGTTTCCGGGAGCCGGATTTCGAACAGTTCGAGGCCACTGTGGAGCTGAAGGAGGGCGATCATCTCGTGGGTAGGGAGCTCCTGCTCGATCTGGGCGAGAATGGCGGTGGTTGCGGAGATGGTCGTCTCGATGCCGCGCTTTTTGAATAGCAGCTCGTTCTTCGGATTGTTAATGCGGGCGATGGTGCGCCCCGCGCCCCGCTGGCGGGCCACTTCGCAAATGACGAGGTTGTCCTCGTCGTCGCCTGTGACAGCGGCCACGAGATCGGCGCGGCCGATGCCCGCGGCGTCGAGGACGGTCGCCTCGCAGCTATCGCCCAGCATCACGGCTTCGCCCAGCTCTTCGGCGACGGCATTCACGCGCGCCGGGTCGCGTTCGACGATAAGCACCTCGTTGTTGGCGTTGAGGAGCTCCTGGGCGAGATAGAAACCGACTTTGCCACCACCTGCCACGACTACGTACATCGCTAGCTCCCTTTCCCGTCCTCGCCGAGCAACATCTCGACCATTATCTGTGCGCCCAGGCTCGTGGGGCTGAAGGTCTCGAGCCCGAGCTCGCGGAAGATCTCTTCGCGAAGAGGGTCGTAGATACGGCAGAGGACGCGCTTCACGCCGTACACTTCGCGCGCCATCTGGCTGGCGAAGTAGTTACGGTTGTCGCCCTGGGTGACGGCGAAGAAGGCATCAGCGTCCTTGATGCCGGCGCGCTCAAGAGCCGGTCCATCCATACCGTTGCCCACGGCCTGGGCGCCGCGGAAGCCCTGCGGCAGGCGGCGGAAGGCGGCCGGGTTTGTATC
The DNA here is from genome assembly GCA_964475735.1 of uncultured Anaerolineaceae bacterium. Lineage (GTDB taxonomy): Bacteria > Chloroflexota > Dehalococcoidia > Tepidiformales > Tepidiformaceae > UCB2. Next base: position 13,880 of record CAYYYI010000022.1, on the reverse strand, counting down.
CATGACCATGACCTGGTGGCCGGCCTCGTCGAGAATGCCGGCGATGCGCGCGCCCAGCCGCCCGCAGCCCATGATGACAACCTTCATCGCATCACTCCTGCCAACATCTTGCGCTTCCTACTCGGGCTGTGCCACAGCCTGGCGCACGACCCATACCTGGCAGGGCGCATGCTTGAGAACATAGTCGGCCGTGCGCCCGACCTGGAAGTCGCCAATGAGGCGTTTGTATCCGACGCCAAGGATGATCGCGTCCACTCCGCGGTCGCGGGCTTCGTCGACAATGGCGGGGCCTGCTTCCCGGGCCTGGAGGAGGTCCCGCGAAATCCGGTAGCCCACCTCGGAGGCGGCATCCTCGGCGTGGCGAAGTACCTGCTCGCCGCGGCGGGCTTCGATGTCCATCTCGACGTTGAGAGGAAGCGAACGGAGCACTTCGATGACATGGATGACGAACACCCGGCCCTTGGACTGTTTCGCCAGGCGGCAGGCGATGCCGACCGCCTCCAGGCTGGCGGAGGTATCAGTTACGGGCACAAGGATGGAACGCATCTGCATCAACGGCCTCCGTGCGGTGGCGTGGCGGCGGAGAGCGGAACCCGGCAGCTCACCGGTGGTCGTCCTGCGCGAACCATAGCCTTACCACGCCGTTGATGATGAGCACGACGCCGATGGCGACTCCAATGTTCCACGAGGCCTTCTGCGTGAGCATGAAGAGTATGAGCGCTATACCCAGGACGACCGAGATGACTGAGAATATGTAGTTTGCGGTACGCATGGAATGACCGCGTGGAGGAGGAAGCGGGGGGCGCTCCGCCAGGCTGATGGTGATGCTACGCCACCGATTGTGAACAGGGAATAACGGGCGGGGTTGATGGCGCGATGCCTGCGCCTATTCGCCGCGATCGAGCTCGAAGGCCTCGTGGAGCACGCGCACCGCATCGGGGACGCGGGCGGCATCGATGATGCAGGTTAGGCGGATCTCGCTGGTGGAGATGAGCTCGATGTTGATGCCAGCGTTGAAGAGCGCCCGGAACATGCGCGCGGCGTAACCCGGGGCGGTCTGGATGCCGACACCAACGATGCTGACCTTGCCCAGGTCGCTGGCGGCGGAATAGCCGGGGGCGCCTGCCTCACGGCAAATTGCTCCCATTTCGGCTTCGGCGCGGCGAAGGTCCTTGCGCGAGATGGTGAACGTGAGGTCTGTCAGGTTGTCTTCGCTGGCGTTCTGCACGATCGTGTCGACGCTGATGCCGGCGGCCGCCAGGGGCTCGAAGATGGTGGCGGCGATGCCCGGCCGGTCGGGCACGCGCCGGATGGTGATCTTGGCGACATCGGTGTCGTGCGCGATGGCGCGGACGCGATTGCGTTCTTCCAAATCGGATTCTCCATGGATGAGGGTACCCGGGGCGTCAACCAGGCTTGAGGTCACGAGGATGGGCAGTTCATGCACGGAGGCGAGCTCCACGGCGCGGTTGTGCATGACCTGGGAACCCTGGGTCGCCAGTTCGAGCATCTCTTCGTAGGTGAGGTCGGCAAGCTTGCGGGCGGTGGGCACGATGCGCGGGTCGGCCGTGTAGACACCTTCGACGTCCTTGCAGTTCTCGCACCGGTCGGCCTCGAGGGCGACGGCGAGGGCGACCGCCGTGAGGTCGCTCCCGCCGCGGCCGAGGGTGACGATGTCTCCTTCGTCGGTGGCGCCCTGGAAACCGGCGACTATGGGCACGCGCCCGGCGTCGAGCTCGGCGCGGACGCGGCTCGCCTGTACGCGGGCGATACGCCCGGAGCCGTGCTCGGCGCGCGTGTAGATGCCAGCCTGCTGCCCCGTGAGCCCAATGGCCTCCTGGCCGAGCGAGCGCAGCGCCATGGCAAGGAGGGCGATGGACATCTGTTCGCCCGTGGCGAGGAGCATGTCCAGCTCGCGCGGGTCCGGGTCGGAAGTGATCGACAGGGCCAGGTCGATGAGTTCATCGGTGCGGTTGCCCATCGCCGAGACGACAACGACCACCTGGTCGCCGGCGTGGACGCGCTTCATCACGCGCCCCGCGACGTGGCGAATGCGCTCGGCATCGGCGACCGACGTGCCCCCGTATTTCTGGACTACCAGCATCGATTAGAGGATGCGTCACGTAGCCGGAACGGGCCACCGGGAGCAGCGCTACCGCGCCATGCCGTGGTATTCCGGGTTGGGAAGCACGCCCGTAGCCGACATAACGCGATTGGTGAAGTTGAACATCGCCGTGACTTCCGCGATGTCCCAGATGTCTTCGTCTTCGAAGCCTGCGGCGCGCAGGTCGTCGATATCGTCTTCGCTCACGGTCACCGGATCGAGCGTAAGCTTGACGGCGAAGTCGAGCATGGCCATCTGCCTGTCGGAGAGGCCGGCGCGGCGGTAGTCGAGGGTGATGCGGTCCCCCTTCACCGGGTCCTTGAGCAGGGCGCGCACAGCGAAGCCGTGTGCGGTCAGGCAGTAGAGGCACTGGTTCTGCATGGAAACGACGACGGAGATCATCTCCCGATCGGCCTTGCCGAGGCCGGGCGAGGGCTGCATCAGGTCATCGAAGTGCGCGTACCAGCGCTTGAATCGATCCTCCTTCCAGGCAAAGGCGCGGAACACGTTGGGCACGAAGCCGAGCTTCGATTCCACCTGTTCGAACAGGGCCTGCGTCTCAGGTGAGAGCGTTTCGCGGCCGGCGATGGGAAACCAGGAGATGCGTTCTTCCATGGCGGGATTGTACAGCCGCCGTGAGGGTAGGATGGCGGCATGGCGCACGTGCCCCGGCTGTTCGTTCGCGGCCACCTCGGCCCGGGCCCGCTCCTGCTCGAAGGCGAGCAGGCAAAGAGGCTGGCGGCAGTGATGCGGCTCCGCGAAGGTGAGCGCTTCCTCGCCTTTGGCGGCGACGGCCGCGAGTGGGAGGCGACGGTGAGCGCCGTCACAAAGGGCGGGCTGCATGCAACCGTCGGGGCCCTCACCCGGCAGGAGGCAGCGCCGCCGCTGGTGCTCGAGATCTGGATTGCTTTGGTGCGCCCCAACCGCTTCGACTGGGCGCTGGAGAAGGCCGTCGAGGCGGGAGCAGATGTAATCCGGCCGCTGCTGAGCGAACACGCGGCCCGCGGCGAAGGCTCGTCCGCGCCGCGGCGAGAGCGCTGGGAACGGATCGCCATCGAGGCGGCCGAGCAATGCGGACGGCTCCACATGGCGGTGGTCGAGCCCCCGGCGCAATTCGCGGACCTGCTTGCGCGCCACCACGGGGGGCTTGTCGTCGCGGATCGCGACGGGCGACCGTGGCCGGAGGTGGCTCCGCTCCTTCCGGGCGCCGGGAGCCTTGCGGTTGCCATTGGACCCGAAGGCGGCTTCAGCGCGGAGGAGGTCGCTCGTGCCCGGGCGCGCGGGGCGCTGCTGGCGCGGCTGGGACCAAACACGCTGCGCACGGAGACTGCGGCGGTTCTAGCGGTTGGGTTGGTGCGGTCGCTGGGGCGCTGAGCCGCGTTCGGATACGCTCACAGGGTGACGGCAGGAGCCGGGACAGGCATCTCGATGGCGCGCGCGCAAAGGCCGGGCGTTGCCGTGCGCGCAGTGGCGATCGACCCCGCGGCGGCCGCCGCGCGGCTCCGTCGTCTTGACGGCTTCGTATGGCTCGACTCGAATTCGCAGCCGGGGCGCATGAGCCGCCACTCGTACATGTCCGCCCGCCCCCGGGCGACGCTGCGGGCCCAAGGCCGGCGCTGGACTATCACCGCTCGCGATGGCGGGGTACTCGAAGAAGACGCCAACCCGTGGGACGCGCTGGCGCAGTGGGCTCGGCCGCGTTCGTCGGCGACGGCTCCCGGGCTACCTCCGTTCCAGGGCGGGATGATTGGCTATCTTGGGTACGATCTGGGGCGCCACCTCGAGGCGATCCCCGACATCAACGTGCCCGAGCCGGGACTCCCGGACCTCGCGCTTGGCGTCTACGGATGGGTGCTTGCGTTCGACCACGTGACCGGCGAGGCGTGGCTCATGGCACACCACGACGACGGTGAGCAGGCTGCCATCGAGAACGAGCTTGACCTCGTCGAAGGCGTGCTGGCCGGGCCCTGCGCCCCCGCGGGAGCGTTCCGGCTGGCGCGGCCGCCGGTTTCCCGGACGCCTCGAGCGGAGTATCTCGCCGCCGTGGAGCGCGCCCTCCATCACATCGAGGCGGGCGACATCTACCAGGTGAACCTCTCGCATCGCCTCGAAAGCGAATGGCACGGCGACCCGTTCGCGCTCTATTCGGCGCTGCGGCAGGCCGCGCCCGCGCCCTACAGCGCCTACCTCGACTTCGGCGAAACGAAGCTGCTGAGCGCCTCGCCCGAGCGCTTCTTGCGGCTGGAAGCAGGACGCGTGGAAACACGGCCCATCAAGGGGACGCGGCCCCGGCACCCGGATCCGAGCATCGATCGCGAACTTGCCGCCGAACTGCTGGCGAGCGAGAAGGACCGCGCCGAGAACCTGATGATTGTCGACCTGCTGCGGAACGACCTGGGCCGCGTATGCCGCATTGGAAGCGTGGCCGTACCCGAGATGTTCGCGCTGGAAGGATTCTCGAACGTCTGGCACCTGGTGAGCACGGTCACCGGGAACCTGCGCCCGGGCCTGGGTCCGGCGGACCTCCTGCGCGCGGGCTTCCCGGGCGGGTCGGTCACGGGCTGTCCGAAGATCCGGGCGATGCAGATCATCGAAGAGATGGAGCCGGTGCGGCGTGGGCCCTACTGCGGCGCCATCGTCGCCATTGGCATGGATGGGTTCATGGAGAGCAGCATCGTCATCCGCACCGTCGTGCTGCACCGCGAGCAGCTCTGGCTGCAGGTTGGCGGAGCGGTTGTGGCCGACTCGGACCCGGCCGCCGAGCACGACGAAACGATGGCGAAAGCACTGTCCGCGCTGCGGGCGCTCGCGGCCGCGAGCGGCAC
>CAYYYI010000022.1:0-8851 GCA_964475735.1 uncultured Anaerolineaceae bacterium | reverse complement strand
CGGCGAACCTTTTCGCCGTCTTCAGGATCACGCGGGCGCGGACGCTAATCGTGACTCCGCCGGTGGCGGACGGCGCACTCCCGGGGACGGTGCGGCGGCTGGTGGTGGACGAGTTGGCAGCGCGTTGCGGGCTGCGCGTGGAAGAGGGGCGGCTGCTCCCCGGGATGCTGAAGGGTCCGCGCCGCGAGGTGTTCCTGACGAATGCGCTCATGGGCGTGATGCCCGTGACCCGCATCGACGGACGGCCCGTTGGCGGGGGCCGCCCAGGCGCATTCACGGCCCGGCTGGCGACGGCGCTTGCGAACTACGAGCGGGAGGAGATGATGGGCTGAGAGGTTCAGCGCTTAGCTTTGACGGCGGCGCGGCCCGCCAGCATAGTTGTGTCACACAACGCACCTTACTGAAAGATTGGAGTAACAGGCATGGCCAGGCGTCTCGCGGTCTCGGTGGGCTTTACCGGCAGCCCCGAACAGAACAAGGAGATCATCAAGCGCATCCAGGTTGCCGAGGACGTGGGCGTCGAGGCCGTGTTCACCGCGGAAACCTGGGGGCGCGACCAGTTCTCGCTGCTGACCCAGGTCGCGCTGGCGACGAAGAAGATCCACTTCGGGACAGGCATCGCGCCCGTGTTTGGCCGCTCGCCGGGTGTGCTGGCGATGACGGCGGCAACGCTCGACGAGCTTTCGGGCGGGCGGATGATCATCGGCCTGGGCACGAGCGGCGCGCGCGTCATCGAGCACTGGCACGGCGAACCGTTCGAGAAGCCACTGCAGCGCCTCAAGGAGTACTGCGAGATCATCAACCTGATCATCTCGGGCGAGAAGGTCTTCTACGAAGGGGAGATCTTCAAGCTGCAGCGCGGCTTCAAGCTCCTCTTCGAACCCGTGCGCAAGCACATCCCCATCTACATCGCCTCGATTTCACCCGTGAGCATGCGCCAGGTGGGCGAAGTGGCCGACGGCTGGATGCCCATCTACTGGCCGAAGTCGAAGTTCGTCGAGGGGATGGACCGCGTCCGCAGCGGCGCGCGCAAAGCCGGGCGGCCCGAAAGCGCCGTCGAATGCGTGGCCTCGCTCACCGTTGTCATCAACCCCGACGTGGAGAAGGCGAAGGTGCAGGCGGCGGGGCCCATTTCGTGGTACGTGACGAACATGGGCGACTTCTACCACCGCATGCTTGCGCGCAACGGCTTCGCCGAGGAGGTTGAGGCCATGCGCAAGGCCGCCGAGGTCAACCGCCCCATGCCCTTCAGCACCACGCCCGAAATCATGGCCGCCATGGGCGACCGCATGCTGAACGAGACGGCCATCTATGGTGACCTGGAGACAGTTGCCGCGGGCGTCGAGGAGCGCCGGCAGATGGGCGTCGACCTCCCCGTCATCAGCATGCCCATGGGGTCCCCGCAGGACGTCGAGCGGATCCTGGGCACGCTCACGAGCTGAGCCAACTCTGGAGGGAGTGAGCCGATGCCGGACGTTGACGTTGCCGTCGTGGGCGCGGGATTCGCGGGACTCACCGCCGCGCGGCGGCTAAAGGAACGCGGCCTCAGTGTGGCCGTGCTCGAAGCGCGCGACCGCGTGGGCGGGCGGACCCACACCCGCGAGGTCGCAGGGGTCGCCCTCGACATGGGCGGGATGTGGACGGGCCCCGGCCAGGTTCACATCCAGGCGCTCGCGGCCGAGGTGGGCGTGCGCATGGTGACCCAGGTAATGACGGGAGAGACCGTCGTAGTCCACGAAGGCCAGGCATACCGCGGAGGCCTCGGTCCCTCTCTCGATGCGGAGGCGCTGGGAGCGTTCGCCGCGGCGCAGGGCGACCTCGAACGGCTGGCCAGCACAGTCAACCGCGAGGCCCCCTGGGAGACCCCGGACGCCGAGCGCCTGGATTCCATGACCTTCGCGACCTGGCTCCAGGAACGGGTGCCCCAGCCCGGCGCGCTCGCCCTCTGGCACACCATCATCAACTCCGTGTTTGCGACAGACCCGGGGAACCTCTCGGCGCTGGGAGTCGCCCGCTACGCGGCGCTCGGCGATGGCTGGGGCCGCCTAACGGGAACGCAGGGCGGAGCCCAACAGGACCGGTTCGTTGGCGGCGTGCAGCCCATCGCGGAGCGCCTGGCGGCGATGCTGGGCGATTCGCTGCGGCACGGGCACCCGGTGCGGCGCATCAGCCAGCGTGGCGGGAGCGTGCTCGTCGAGGGCGACCGGGGGAGTGTCTCGGCGCGCAGGGTTGTGGTGGCGCTGGCGCCCGCGCTTGCGGGGCGAATCGTCTACGAGCCCGCGTTGCCCGCCCGGCGCGACCAGCTGACCCAGCGCCTGCCCCAGGGGTCGGTGATCAAGTTCCACGTGGTGTACGACCACGCCTGGTGGCGAAAAGAAGGGCTGAGCGGCCAGGTGCTTGGGCCGGGAACCCCGATCGGCGTCACATTCGACACGAGCCCGCCCCATGCGGGCGTGATCACCGGCTTCTTCGAAGGGCGGAACGCGGTCGAGGCGGGCCTGCGCACACAGGAAGAACGGAAGGCCACCGTTGTCGATCTGCTGGCGACCGCGCTTGGTGAGAGGGCGCGCGAAGTTGAGGCCTACGCCGACCTCGACTGGAGCGCCGAGGAATGGACGCGCGGCTGCTACGGCGGGCACTTCCCGCCGGGCGTCTGGACCACCTACGGGCAGGCGCTGAAGGAGCCGGTTGGCCTCATCCACTGGGCGGGGACCGAGACAGCGAGGCAGTGGACCGGGTATATCGACGGCGCGGTCGAATCCGGAGAGCGGGTGGCAGCCGAGGTGGCTGCGGCGCTGGCCAGCTAAGGTTCGCAGCGCGACACAGGCCCTCCTGGAACGAGTAGGATGCGCGCACCATCGAATGAGGTGCGGCCATGGCAGGCATGACGAAGAAGGAGCGGGTGCGCGCGGCGCTCGCAGGAGCGCTGGTCGATCGGCCGCCGGTCTCCCTGTGGGGTCACGACTACCTGCGCGAGTGGTTTCCGCGGGACCTCGCCGATGCCACCCTCGAGGAGTACCGCGCCCACGACTGGGACTTCATCAAGCTTAACCCGCGGGCGACCTACTTCGCGGAGGCGTGGGGAAACCAGTACCGGCGGCCCGAGGCGCCCCACCGGCCCGAGCTCCTTTCCGTGACCATTCGCGAGGCGGCCGGGCTCGACGAGGTCCACGCCATTGATGCGCGCGGGGGAGTGTTCGCCGAGCACCTGGAGGCGCTTCGCCTCGTGCTGGAGGGCGCCGGGGGCGAAGCCGATGTGATCCACACCATCTTCTCGCCGCTTTCGGTGGTGGCGCTGCTCTGCGGCCCGGGGACCGAGTTCGCGACGCTCGCCGCCGAGAATCCTGCCGGGGCGCACGCCGCGCTCGCGGCCGTGGCTGTAACGCTGGGCGAATACGCCCGGGCGGCGCTGGATGCCGGCGCATCGGGGATCTTCTTCGCTCCCCTGGCGTGGGCCAGCCACGACGCCTGCACGCCCGAGTTCTACCGCGAGTTCGGGCGCCCGTACGACCTGCAGGTACTGGCAGGCGTGCGCGGAGCGGATTTCAACGTCCTCCACGTGTGCCGCAACCACAATATGATTGACCTGTTGCTCGACTACCCGGTGGCCGCCCTCAACTGGGCCGACCGCGGGCAGGGCAACCCGTCGCTGGCGGCAGTGAAGGCACGAACGTCCAGAGCCGTGATGGGCGGCATCGACCAGGTGGCGCTGCCATCGATGACCCCGGACGAGGTTGCCGCGCAGGTCCGGGACGCAATCTCGTCGGCGGGGCCGGAGCGGCTGTTCATCGCCGCCGGATGCTCTATCCCGCCGGAAACGCCTGCGGCGAACCGCCAGGCGGTCGCTGCCGCGGCGAGGCAGTAGCCGAACGCCGAAGCGGCCTCCGGGTCAGCGGCGGGCCGGGCGCAGCCGGAAGGTACCCGGCCGGGTGGCCTGTACGACGCCTTCGAACAGCGCAAGCGCCGCGGGAGACGAATCGACCATGTTCTCCGGGTGCCACTGGACGCCCACAACCCACCGGCCGGGCATCTCGAGGCCTTCGACAAGGTCGCCATCGGCCCAGGCGACGGGTTCGAGCCCCTCGCCGATCTTCTTCACGGCCTGGTGGTGGCGGGAATTGACCCCCAGGGTCTCGGCGCCGGTCAGGCTGGCCAACCGGCTGCCGGGCTTGATGCGCACTTCATGTGAGGGGGTGTCCCGCGGCTCAGGGACGGCGTGCGCGACCTCCGTGGGGAACTGCTCCGGGATGTCCTGGATGAGCGAGCCGCCCAGGGCGACATTGAGCATCTGCATGCCGCGACAGATGGCCAGGAGTGGCAGCTTCTGCCCGAGGGCGAAGCGGATGATTGCCAGCTCGACCAGGTCGCGCTCCTTCGACACTCCCGCGACGGTGGGATGGGACGCTTCGCCGTAGAGGGCGGCGTCAATATCGCCGCCGCCGGTGAGGATGACCGCGCGGGCCGCCGTCAGCAGCTCAACGAGCGCGGACGGGCTCACCTGGGACGGGATGAGCAGCGGCGCGCCACCGGCCTTCTGGACGGCGTGGATGTAGGTGGCATTGATCTGCGCGCCGGGCTGTCCCTTCGGTGGGTGCCCCATGGTGATGGCTATGAGCGAAGGCGTCACACGCTGATCCTAAGGCGAGCAGGCATTGGGCGCCTTCACGCGCGGGCTGCGGCGTGGGCGCCTGCGATGCGGCCAAACACCGCGCCCCTGATGACGGAGCTTGCCCCGGGGTAGTTGTAGTAGAAGACCTCGCCCATCGGCTCGCCTGCGGCGTAGAGCCCCTCCATCACTTCGCCGCGGGTGTCGATGACGCGCGCGGAGGGGTCGCACTTCAGGCCGCCGAAGGTGAAGGTGATGCCCCCCGTCACGGGAATGGCGATGTACGGTGGCTGATCGAGTGGGAGCGCCCAGTTGCTCTTGGGTGGCGAGATCCCGGCCGTGCGCTTGCCGTCGAGGCGGTCGAGGTCGTACTCGCCGGGCTGCACGGCCACGTTGAACTCGCCGATCGTGTCGAGCAGGTTCTCGGCGGGGACGCCCATCTGCTTCGTCAGCTCGGGCCAGGTGCCCGCCTGCAGAGGCGGGCCGACGGGGCGCCAGGCGCGGGCGAACTCCTCGCGCTGGTAGGCCTGCTGGTCGAAGAGGCACCAGGCTTCGCCGCCGGCCTGTTCGACGATGTGCTTGGAGAACTTCACGTAGGTGTGGTCGCGGAAGTCCTCGCCCTCATCGAGAAAGCGGCGGCCCTCCTGGTTCACGAAGATGCCCATCTGGTAGTTGTAGAGGGCGGTGACGCCGCATTCGATGCGGGGCGAGCGGGCATCGAGCACGGCGGAGTGGTAGTCGCCCCACTGCCCGGCAGGCGCGGCCCCGGCGGCGATGGCCATCATCAGCCCTTCGCCCGTGTTGTAGCGGCTGCCGCGCAGGATGAGCGAGTCGGCGAAGCGGCCGAGGTGCTGCACGCGCATCTGCACGTTCGCCTGGAAGCCGCCGCAGGCAAGGACTACGCCCCCGCGCGCTTCGATGTCGATTACGCCGCCGGGGCCGTGGCAGCGCACGCCAACGACGCGCCGGGACTCGTCGACGATGAGATCGGCGGCGGCAGTCTCGTAGGAGACGGCCACGCCGGCGCCTTCGAGCCGCCGGTGGAGGAGGTCGATGAGCCCCTTTCCGCCAGCCTTCGGGCTTCGCCGGTAGCCCGCGGTGTGCGGGTAGCCGGGTTCCCACTCCAGGCCAAGGGAAGTGAGCCACTCGGCCGTCTCTCGGGCGTTCTCGCAAAGGGTGCGGACAAGGTCTTCGTTGGCGCGGCCGCGGGAGATGCGCATCAGGTCGGTGAACATCTGCCCGGCCGTGTAGTCGCGGGGTCCGAACTCGTCGGCCTCGTGGGGGAAGCGCATCTGGGCGTCGGCGAAGGCGGTGTTGCCGCCGCGGCGCTCGCGGGGCGCCTTTTCGAGCAGCACCGTTTCGGACCCGGACTCGCGCGCGGCGAGGGCGGCGCAGAGGCCAGCGACGCCTCCGCCAACGACGGCGACGTCGAACGTGTAGCGCTCCGCGGCGCCGGGAGAACCAGCAGTGACAGGCATGGCGCGGAGTATACCGCCATGCGAGGGAAGCGGGCCGGACATAATGCGGCAACGTCGCTGCGAAGCGCTCGAAAAATCTGAACCGGTGGGCGACGATAATAGGCGGCGTCTATCAATGGTTTGTGAATGCTCTATCGAGTTTCCATAACAGGCTGTACAGGCGCGGCGAGCGCCGATACATTTCGCGGCGTTGGAGGCGGGGTGGTCGGGAGCCACCTACCGGCGGGGAAAGGCCGCAAGGCCTGGAAACGCCGGGGCCAGCCAGGGGTTCCGGCCCTTGCACTGGTCACCGAGCCGGGGTCCCGCAAGGGGCCGGGGCAACTGGAGCAGGCGGAAGGCCGCAAGGCCCGCCGCAGGCGATGAAGGAAGCTCCGAAAGTCGCGAGACTCTCACCGGCGAGGTCAAGGCAGAGGATGCGGCTGGTTCGCGCAAGCGGGCCGCATGCAACCCGAGCCAGGGCGCCCGATAGACTACCTCCAGCAAGCAAAGGGGCGCTTCGAACCCGCAAGGGAACGGAGCGCCTCTTCTGCGTTCCTCGCCAATCGTGGACTCTCGCCCGGCGCTGCCGGGCCGTTCGCCCATTGGTCAGATCTTGTCGCCAAAGTAAGCTCCTCCCGGGAAGAGAGCGGAAGCTCCCGCGAGGAGGCGCGCGTGTTCTGTCCCAACTGCGGCAACCAGGTTCCCGACGATTCTGCGTTCTGCGAGAACTGCGGGGCGAGCTTCGCTGCGGCAGGCGGAGCGGCGCCTCCCCGGCAAGGCATCTCGCCCCGTGTACTGGCCATCATCGGCGGGGGCGCACTGGTGGTGGCCGCGGTCGTGGGAGGGTTCTTCTTCCTTTCCGGAGGCGACGGCGATGGAGGCAAGCCGGCGGACGGCGCGGACAAGACCACCACCGCCGACCGCACGGCCACGAAGAAGGCCTCGGCGTCGCCCCGAGCCACGCAATCGCCGGCCACAAGGGCCACGGCTTCGCCTTCGCCGGGGGCATCGGCAACCGCCTCCCCGTCACCGCCGGTGTCGCCTTCGCCGGGCGGGTCGCCGGGCGCTCCCACGACCGCCGGCGGTGGGCAGCAGCCGCCGCCGAACACGGTCGCGCCGCCCACAGCGGCGCCTACCAACACCGTCGCCCCACCGACGGCGGCGCCCACAAACACCGTGGCCCCACCAACGGTCGCGCCAACCACGGCGCCGCCAACGCCAACGGCTACCGCGACGACCCCGACCCAGGGACTCATCTATGGCTACATCATTGGCGCGGACGGGTTGAGCGTGTGCGACGGATGCTCGATTGGCTTCGTCAAAGACCAGGAGCGCCATATTGCGAAGGCTTCTTCGGATGGCTATTACCAGGTCCAGGTGCCGCCCGGCACTTACCTGGTCCAGTACTACTGCCCTCCCCACGGCAGCTTCCCGGGTGCGTGGATCGACATCGACGATGCGGACAACCGCAACATCGAGATCTACGCGGGGGACAACTTCCTGCTCGTCCTCTTCGGCTGGTGCGGGTAAGCCCGCGCGGGTCCTGAGCAATTCCCGAGCGATGGTGGCAGAATGCCTTCGCCGGCGCACTGTGCCCGGCCCTACACCACCACCGGAGTTCGCTCATGCCTCCCGTCCATTTCGGCGTCACCGTTCCCCAGATCAAGCGCACGTGGGAGGAGTCGCGCGTGGCCGCGACCGAGTTCGAGGCCATGGGATACGACTCGCTCTGGGTGTGCGACCACCTCTACGGCCCGCAGTCGCCCACCATCCCGATCCTGGAGGCGTGGTCGCTGCTGGCCGGGCTGGCGGCAGTGACGTCTCGGGTCGAACTCGGAACGCTGGTAACACCGGCGGGGATGCGCAACCCCGCCCACCTGGGCAAGGTGATCGCCACCGTCGACAACATCGCCGGGGGCCGCGTGATCGCGGGCCTGGGCGCCGGCTGGATGCCGCGCGAGTTCACGGACTTCGGGATGCCCTTCCTGCGCACCCCCGAGCGGCTGGGCCAGCTTCGCGAGACCGTGCAGTTGCTCAAGCGCATGTGGGACCCCGAACACGAGCACGTGACCATGGACGGGAAGTACGTGCACGCGGAGAACCTGGTCTGTCTTCCGAAGCCCGTGCGGACGCCGCCCATCCTCATCGGCGGCGGGGGCGAAAAGGTGACCATGAGGCTCGCCGCGCGCGAAGCGGACATCTGGAACAACCAGGCGGTGCAGCACGCGGCGCTCGGGCACAAGGCTGAGGTGCTGCGCGGCCACTGCGAAGCGCTCGGGCGCGACCCTTCGGCGGTGACTGTAAGTCAGCAATGTCTGGTCGTCATCGCCCCGGTCGAAGCGAGCGCCGGCCCGATGGTGGAGACAGCGAAGAAGATCTTCGGCGGGCACATGGGCGACCCCACAGGGCCGCTGGCCATCGCGGGGAGCCCGGCGCGCGTGCGGGAGCAGATCGAGAAGAACATCGCCCTGGGCTGCACCATGTTCCTGATGGAGTTCTTCGGGCGGGACACGCGCGAGCCGGCGAAGCTCTTCGCAGAGACGGTGCTGCCGCACTTCCGTTAGCGCCGCGCACGTCTGACGTCCGTCTCATGGATCGGACATCGTGGTAAGATGTCAGACATGATCGTTCGCCGTCAGATCTTCGACGTCCGCATCGGAAAGCGTGGCCAGGTAGTCATCCCGGCCGAGGTGCGACGCTCGCTCGGGCTGGCCGAGGGCGACCTGCTGCAGCTGACCGTGAGCGACGAGGGGCAAGAGCTGGGGCTAAAGCGCATACCGTCGGACCC
>CAYYYI010000021.1:25908-27979 GCA_964475735.1 uncultured Anaerolineaceae bacterium | reverse complement strand
CTGTGCCCGACCGGATCCTTGTTTGCGTGGCCTGGCCCTACGCCAACTACCTGCTGCACGTTGGGCAGGTAGCCGGGGCCTACCTGCCCGCCGACATCTTCGCGCGCTACCACCGGCTGGCCGGCAACGAAGTGGCCATGGTCTCGGGCTCCGACTGCCACGGCACACCCATCACTGTCAGTGCCGACCGCGAAGGTGTTGAGCCCCGCGCCATCGTCGATCGCTACCACGCGAAGATCCTCGAGGTCTGGGAACGGCTGGGCATCAGCTTCGACCTGTTCACCACCACGCTCACCGAGAACCACTACGAGACCACGCAGGACCTGTTCCTTCGCCTGCTCGAAAAGGGCCTCCTCTACAAGCACGCCCAGGACCAGCTCTTCGATCCCGAGGCTGGCCGGTTCCTCCCCGATCGCTACGTGGAGGGCACCTGCCCGCTCTGTGGCTACAAAGAGGCGCGCGGCGACCAGTGTGATAGCTGCGGAAAGACCCTCGACGCCATTGACCTCATAGACCCCCGCAGCCGCATGAGCGGCGCCCGGCCCATCGTTCGGCAGTCAGAGCACTTCTTCCTCAAGCTCACGGCACTCGAAGCCGGGCTGCGTGAGTGGGTCAGTAAGCAGGCGCACTGGAGGCGCAACGTCCTCAACTTTACCCTTGGCATGCTGGACGAGGGACTCAAAGACCGTGCCATCACGCGAGACATCAGTTGGGGCGTCCCCGTCCCGGTCGAAGGCTACGAAGACAAGCGCATCTACGTCTGGTTCGACGCCGTGATTGGCTACCTTTCCGCGACCAAGGAATGGGTCGCGCGCCGCGGCGACCTCGACGGCTGGAAGCCCTTCTGGCACGACCCGGCGACCCGGTCGTACTACTTCATTGGCAAGGACAACATCCCGTTTCATACGATCATTTGGCCCGCGATGCTGACCGGCTACGGCGGGCTGAACCTCCCCTACGACGTTCCCGCCAACCAGTACGTGAACTTCTCCGCCGGGCAGAAGCAGAGCAAGTCCAAAGGCACCGGCACCTGGGTGCTTGACCTGCTCGACACCTACAGCCCGGATACGGTGCGCTTCTACCTCACGACGATCATGCCCGAGACCAGCGATTCCGAGTTCCGCGAAGAAGAACTCATCCGCGCCAACAACGACGTGCTTATCGCCACCTGGGGCAACCTCGCGAACCGCGTGATCTCCATGGTCCACCGGAACTTCGATGGCGTGGTCCCGGCCCCGGCGGCGCTATCCAGCGAAAGTCGCGCGCTCCTGGACGAGGCACAGCAGGCCTTTGGTCTTGTTGGCGCCGAGTACGGCGCCTGCCGCTTCCGCAACGCCCTCAACGAGGCGCTCAAGCTGGCCCAGGCCGCCAACAAGTACCTCGACGACCGTGCGCCGTGGAAGGCCGTGAAGACGGACCGCGAACACGCTGCTGAGACCCTTGCGGTGGCCCTCGACGTCATCAACGCCCTCAAGGTGCTCCTCCACCCGGTCATCCCGTTCTCAACCTCGCAGCTTCACGCCGACCTGGCCCAGACGGGGACCGTCCTGGATCAGGGCTGGAAGTACGGGCCCATCCCGCCCGGGACGCGTCTTCCTCAGCCGCGCGCGCTCTACGCCAAGATCGACCCCCTGGCAGCCGAGGTGCCCGGCTGATGCGCCTCTTCGATTCCCACAGCCATATCCAGGAGAAGGCGTTCGCAAAGGATGCCGCAGGCGTCATCTCGCGCGCGGCCGCTGCCGGTCTCGAGGGCATCGCCGTCTGCGGCTACGACCCCGAAAGCAACGATGCGGCGATCTCGCTCGCCGCGACTTCGCCCATCCTCTTCCCAACGGTTGGGTTCCACCCTCACCATGCCGGTGAAGTGACCTCGGCGATGCTTTCCGAACTCGAATCGCTCGTCCGGATGGACGAGGTCGTCGCCGTTGGCGAGATCGGACTCGACTTCTATCGCGATCTCTCGCCCCGCGACGCCCAGCGTCGCGTCCTCGATGAGCAGCTTGCCATCGCCGTTCGAGTGGGGAAGCCTGTCTCCGTCCACTCCCGCGCCGCCGAAGATGAGATCTACGAG
>CAYYYI010000021.1:13703-25808 GCA_964475735.1 uncultured Anaerolineaceae bacterium | reverse complement strand
GCCCGCCGACTGTTCGGCCTGGCAGTTCCCGTACCGGCAGGTGCGCTGTGACTCAGGCGCTGCCACTGGCTACCCTCTACGGCCCCGTGGCCGAAGACATGATCCTTGTCGAGGACCTGCTCGAGTCCACCAAGAAGGTTGAGATTTCCGCCCTCAAGCGCATGCTCGACCACGCGCTCGAGGCAAGGGGCAAGCGCCTTCGCCCCGCGCTCGTACTCCTCGCCGGGTCTTTCGGCGACTACAACCTGAACCGGCTGGTGCCCCTGGGCGCCGCGATCGAGCTGCTCCACACCGCCAGCCTCGTCCACGACGACGTCGTCGACGGAGCGGCCAGCCGGCGCGGCCGCCCAACGCTCAACTCGCTCTTCGACAACGCCATCACCGTGCTGCTCGGCGACTACCTCTTCGCGAACGCCGCCGAGATGGTCACGCGGACGGGCAGCATCCACGTTACGCGCCTCTTCGCCCTCGCCCTCATGAAGATGACGAGCGGCGAGCTCGACCAGGACGCAGCCGCCTTTGACGTCGGCCGCGATATCCAGCATTACCTCTGGCGCATCGGCGGCAAGACAGCCGCGCTCTTCGCGAACGCAACCGAGGGCGGCGCTTCGCTCGCCGGCTGCGATGAAGCCACTGTCGAAGCACTCCGCTCCTACGGCTACAGCATCGGCATGGCCTTCCAGATCGTGGACGACATCCTCGATTTCAACGGCGACGAAGCGGAGATGGGGAAGCCGGTAGGCGGCGACCTGCGCGAGGGCACCGTCACGCTCCCCGCGCTCCTCTTCCTCGAACGCTACCCGAAGGACAACCCGATCAAGCGCTTCTTCACTGCCCGCCGGAACCGCGAAGAGCATCTCCAGGAGGCGCTCGAAGCAATCCGCGTGACGGGCGTTCTCGATGACTCGATGAACATGGCGCGGGAATACGTCCGCCGTGGAAACGAGGCGATCACCGCCCTCCCCTCGACAGACGCCCGCCGAAGCCTGGCTGATATCGGCGAATACGTCCTCGCGCGCCGCAGCTAGCGCCGCGCCCCGGGGCCGCTAGCTACGCGGGGTGCCCTTCTTCAGGACGCGCCCCTCTCCAGCCAGCTTGGTCACCTCAGACGGCTTGACGCGGTTGCCGTAGAGGTCCGTTAGCTCGCCCTTGCGCGCTTCGACCTGCATATCTCTGATCTCCGCGACGTCACCCTTCAGCTTCTTCGGCTTCGGCTCGGGCTTGTTTATCTCGGGGTGCTCGTTGGGCCGGCCAGAACTGACCAGCTTCGAAACCTTCTGCCCCAGGTGGTAGTACTTCCCGTCGTCGGGGATGCGCCGCGGGTACCCTTCGCGGAACGTGAACGCCGCAAACGATGTGGGCATTATCCGGTTGGCGTCCTTGAAGCATTCCGGGCAGGGCACCGGCTCGCTCGACTCCCGCATGGGGCGCAGCTCTTCAAAAATCCCGTTGCATGGTTCGCAGTAGTACTCGTACAGGGGCATATCACCGTTCCTCAAGGACCTTCATTCAATTCTACGCCCTCAGCCGGCATAGCGTTTCGCCGGTCCGGGAGCGCCGCCACCACCTCGACGAAGCGCCGCGTGCGGGGCTCGTTCTCGAGGAAGTGGCTCACCACTTCGCCCATGGCCGCCTCCAGCTCGCGGCCGAGCCCGGCGTCGATGCGAACCTCCGCAAAGGCGCCGATGTCCACGGTGCGCGCGTAGCGGAGCACCTTCATGGCGCGCACGTCCAGCAGGCGCCCGCCCCCGGCCTTCCCCCGGCAACGTTCGCAAACGAGACCACCCGCCGTGGCAGAAAGAAGCATCTCGACGGGCTCAAGCCGGCCCCGGCAGACGGCACAAGCGTCGAGCTGCAACTCGTACCCCAACAACGAAAGCAGGTGGAGCTCAAAGTACCTCGACGTGGCGCCGGGCGGCGCGCCGCCCTCGAGGGCATCGAGCGCGGCGATCAGCAGTTCGTAGAGCCCCGGGTTCTCGGCGTGTTCGATGGTGAACCGGTCGGCCAGCTCGGCGCAGTACATGGCCGCGGCGCTCCGCTCCAGGTCGTCGCGGATCGCCCGATAGGGCGAGACCGTCTCCGCCTGCGTGAAGACATCGAGCGACCGCCCCCGCGCCAGCAACAGCCTGCTCCGGGTCAGGGGCTCCAGGTGCCCTCGCATGCGGCTGCGGGCCTTCCGCACTCCCTTGGCGATGGCGTCGAACTTCCCTTCGCGGGGACTGAGCACCGTAAAGATGCTGTCCGCCTCCCCCAGGTTGCGCCGCCTCAGGATGATCCCTTCGGTCTTGTAGACGCGGGGACGCTCGGGCATGCCTACAGCTCCTGCCTGCCCTCCAGGGCTCGAGCGAGCGTCACGTCGTCGGTGTACTCCAGGTCCGCGCCGCTGGGAAGGCCCCGCGCCAGCCGCGTGACGCGCACGCCCGCGGGGCCAAGGAGCCGCTGCACGTACATGGCCGTAGCCTCGCCTTCGAGGCTGGGGTTCGTGGCCATGATTATCTCCGCCACCTCGCCGTCCTTCACCCGCTCCAGCAGCTCGCGAATGTGCAGGTCCTCCGGGCCGACGCCGTCCATCGGGTTCAACACGCCGTGGAGGACGTGGTAGAGCCCGCGGTAGCTCCCCGACCGTTCGATCGCCAGGATGTCGAGCGGCTGCTCGACCACGCAGATCATAGTCCTGTCGCGGCGGGGATCGCGGCACAGGGCGCAGGGGTCGCTCTCGGTGATGTTCAGGCACGTGGAACAGAGGACAATTCGGCTCTTCACGTCCCCGATAGCCTCCGCGAGGGCGAGGGCCTCCCGCTCCGGGACGCGAAGGATGTGGTAGGCGAGCCGCTGCGCGGATTTCGGCCCGACCCCGGGGAGCCTGTGAAACTCCTCGATGAGCCGGGCGATCGGCTCCGGAGTGCCCCCTGCGCCCTCGGACATTCGCGCGCTAGCCGATCCCGAGCCCGGGGAGGTTCAGGCCGCCGGTGATGGCGCCAAACGACTTCGCCTGCAGCTCGTTCGCCTTCTCGGTCGCGTCCGCGATGGCGGCCATGATGAGGTCCTGCAGCATCTCAACGTCCTCGGGGTCGACCACGTCGGGCTGGATGGTGATGCCCATGACCTTCTGCTCGCCAGACATCTGGATCTTCACAGCGCCGCCGCCCGCGGAGCCCTCTACCGCCGCGGTCGCAAGCTCCTGCTGCGCCTTTGCCAGCATCTCCTGGGCTGCCGCCAGCGGATTCGCGCCTCCGCCGCCACCCATGCCCGGGAGGCTGGCCCCGCCGCGCCTGAGATACCTGTTCCGGCCGCTGCTCTTGGCCATCAGTCGCCGTCCTTCGCCACTGGAGTCGCCCCGAGGGCGCGTGCCGCTTCGATCAGGTGGCCGCCCTTCGGCGCGCGCCGCGAGGCCGCGGAGCCCCGCTCGACCTGTCGCACCTTCAGCCGGACAGCGCGGCCGAGCATCAACTCCGCCTGCTGCTCAACCAGAGTGCGGCAGTCCTTGTCCACCTTCTGCATGTGGAGGGGGTGATAGAACCCCAGCTCGATTTCCTCATCGCCGATGGCGGTCACCTCGCAGGAGCCATTGAGCCACGCACCAAGGACAGTGTTGGCCGTCCGGCAACGCTCGTACAGCTCGCGCATGAACGTCTCCTCGCGGGAAAGCGCGGCCTCTGGCTGTGCTGGCGCTCCCGCCGCGGGACGGGCTCGCTGAACCGGGCGCGCAGCTCCATCGCCCGATGCCGAAGCGGCGGGCGCGGCTGCCGCTGCCGGCACGCCCAGGCCAAGGATGGCCGTGGCGCAGGCCACCTCCAGGGGAACAGGGTTTGCCGGGTCGAGCCGGAAGTCCGCCCTTGCCAGCTCCGCGATTCCCGCTGCCAGCCGCGCCGGGCTCAGGCCACGCTCGCGCGCCAGGGGCGCGACACGGCCAGCCGCGTCGTGCTGCGGGCTCTCCGTGCGGGCGGACCCGAGCACCTGCAGCAGCGTGTCGCGGAGGATGTCGATCGTCTCCCGCGTGAAGCGCCCGATATCGACGCCGTCGTCCGCGACCTGGCGGGCGATGGCAAGCGCCGAGCCGAGGTCCTCCGTCACCAGCGCGACCGCAAGCTCTTCGCTGCGCTCGTCATGCACCATCCCCAGGGCGGCGAGGACGTCGCCGGTTGATGGAGCAGGCCCGTAGCGAGCCACGACCTGCTCCATCAGCGTGATTGCGTCACGCATGCCGCCCCGCGCCTGTATCGCGATGGCCAGCATCCCCTCGTCCGGGACGGAGAAGCCTTCCTGTTCGGCGATGAAGCGCAGCCGTTCGACGATGGCGGAGTTCGGGACGCGGTGGAAGTCGTACCGCTGGCACCGCGAGATGATCGTGGCCGGGACCTTGTGCAACTCGGTCGTGGCGAGGATGAAGAATGCGTGCGGGGGCGGCTCTTCAAGCGTCTTCAGCAGCGCATTAAAGGCGCCGTCAGTGAGCATGTGCACCTCATCGAGCAGGTACACCTTGCGCTGCAGGTCGCTCGGGGCGAAGGCGATTTTCTCGCGCAGCTCGCGGATGTCGTCGATGCCGCGGTTGCTGGCTGCGTCCATCTCGATGAGGTCGAGGGCCGCGCCCTTGAGGATCGCCTCGCAGGGGGCGCACTTGTTGCAGGGTTCGCCGTTGCGAAGGTCGAGGCAGTTCAGCGCCCGCGCCACGATGCGGGCGGTGGTTGTCTTGCCGGTGCCTCGCGGACCGCTGAACAGGTAGGCGTGCGCAATCTGCCCGGTCGCCAGCGCGTTCCGAAGCGTGGTCACGATATGTTCCTGCCCGACCACCTCATCGAAGCCGCGCGGGCGCCATTTTCCGTATAGCACCGGTCCCTCAGTCGCGTGGAATGGCTCAAGTATAGAACAGATGTGCAGCAGCCACGAACTGCGCCGCCTGCCTCTCAGTGGCCGTGGGCAGCCCCAAGGTCTCCCAGGTAATGCTCCTCACGCGCGCGCATGCGGGCCTCGTCCTCGGCGCTCTCCACGTGGTCGTAGCCACGGAGGTGCAGGATGCCATGAACGAGCAGGTGCGCCAGCTCCGCCGCCAGCGGGTGCCCCGCCGCCTGGGCCTGCCGCTGCGCGGTCGGCAGGGCGATAGCGATGTCGCCCAGCAGGGGCTCGTTCGCCACCCCCTGCACGAAGTCGTCCGCCTCGTCGGGGAACGAGAGCACGTCGGTCGGCTCGTCGATGCCCAGGAACTCGCGGTTCATCCTGCGCATCTCCTCGTCGTCCGTGACGAGCACGGCGAGCGCAGTCCCGGGCGCCACGGCCTCGCCCGTCATCACGCGCTCGGCAAGAGCGCGCAGGCTCTTTATGTCGATTTCCGTGGACTCGACAGCGACCTCGACGGAGATGTCGTATGCGGGCATGGCGTCCTAGGAGACCAGCGCCAGCGTCTCGGCGGCATCGTGGGCAGCCGAAATCAGCGGCCCTGGGATGAAGCCGAGAACAACCACGCCCACGGCAGCGGCGCCGAGCGAGATCGCGAGCGCGGGCGACGGCCTGAACTCGCCTTCAGGCTCCGGCTCGTCGACAAACATTGTCTTGGCGATGCCCAGATAGTAGTAGGCAGACACGAGGCTGTTCAGCACGCCAATGATCACCAGCCACGCCAGGTCCGCGCGAATGGCCGCGTTGAAGACGTACAGCTTCGCCCAGAAGCCCGCCGTCGGCGGGATACCGGTAAGCGAAACGAGGCAGAGCGCCAGCACACCCGCCAGCACGGGCGAGCGCCTCCAGAGCCCCGCGTAGTCCCTTATCCGGTCGCTCCCGATCTTCTGGGAGATGGCTATCACGGCGATGAATGCGCCAAGGTTCGTGAACGCATACGCGGCGACGAAGAACATCACCCCGCTGGCGCCCAGCACAAACTCCTCCCCCGCCACCGCTATCGCCGCCAGACCCACCATAATGTTCCCGGCCTGGGCGATGGACGAGTACCCCAACAACCGCTTTATATCCGTCTGTGCGATCGCCATCACGTTCCCGAACGTCATCGAGGCGGCCGCCACCACCGCGAAGATCATCGACCAGTCGTCGCTGGCCACATCTGGCCCCAGCCCTTCGAAGAAGAGCCGCGTGACGACAGCGAAAGCGGCCCCCTTCGAGCCGACAGAGAGGTACGCGGCCACCGGCGTCGGCGCACCCTGGTACACGTCGGGCACCCACATCTGGAAGGGCACGACCGCCATCTTGAATCCAAACCCGCCAATGACCAGCGCGACCGCCAAGATGAGGAGCGAGCGGTTGGCGTCGCCTTCGCCCTGGATTGCATTCGCCACGCCGGACAGCTCTGTCGTCCGCGTGAAGCCGTAGAGCAGAGCCATGCCGTACAACAGCACCGCCGAGGCAATCGCTCCCAGCAGCAGGTACTTCAGGCCCGCCTCGCTCGAACGTTCGTCCTTGCCCCAGCCGGCCAGGATGTACTGCGGGATCGAGGACAATTCCAGTGCGATGAAGATGCTGATCAGGTCGCGCGAGGCCGCCAGGAACATGAAGCCCGCTGTGCTCGTGAGCACCAGGGCGTAGTACTCGGCCTCGCCGCGTCCCTCCCGCTTCACCCAGTCGATGGAGGCGAGCACGACCGCCGCTGCAATGCCAGCAAAGACGAAGTAGAAGAAGACCGCGTACTTGTCGAGCGCAAGCGTCCCGCCAAACACCGTCTGGTAGTCGTCGCGGGCCACCCAGGATATCGACCACGCGACCGAGACGGCCAGCCCCGCAAGCGCCACAAACGGGATTACGCGCCTCTGCCGGGGCAGGAGCGCCTCGACCACCAGCGCAAGGCCAGCGGCTACGAGAACGGCGAACTGCGGGCCCACAAAGTCGATGCCGTTCACGCGCCCACCCTCAGGACAATGGTGTCGATGGCCGGGTTGATCATCTCAGTGAGAATCGAGGGGTACACGCCCAGCAGGACGATGAGCGCGGCCAACATCAGCACAACCGAATGCTCCCACCAGTGCCGTTGGTCGGTGACCTCGTTCCACTCGGGCCTCACGGGGCCGAAAACAACGCGCTGCAGCATCCACAACACGTACCCTGCGGAAAGGACCGCGCCGAAGATCGCCATCAACACCGCCCACTCGTACTGCTCGAACGCCCCCAGGAACACCATCACCTCGGCGATGAAGCCCGCCAGCGCGGGCAGCCCCAGGCTGCCGAACCCGGCGAACACAAGCCCGGTCGCGATGAGCGGCATCTGCCGCGCCAGCCCACCAAGGCGGGCGATCTCGCGCGTGTGCGTGCGGTCGTACATCAGCCCCACCATTACGAAGAGAAGCCCCGTAATCACGCCGTGGGCCACCATCTGATAGGTCGCGCCCACGATTCCCGTGCTCCCCAGCGCAGCCACGCCGAGCAACACCAGCCCCATATGGCTCACCGACGAGTAGGCGATGAGCCGTTTCACGTCTGTCTGCCTCAGTGTCACAAACGCCCCGTAGAGCACGCTCGCCGCGCCGACGCCCGCCATCCACGCGCTCATGTCGTCCGCTTCGCCGGGGAGGATGGTCACGCACATGCGGATGATGCCGTAGCCGCCCATCTTCAGGAGGACGCCCGCCAGCATGACCGACACCGCCGTGGGCGCGTCGCTGTGCGCGTCGGGAAGCCACGTGTGTACCGGGACGATGGGCAGCTTGATCGCGAACCCGATGAAGAGGAATAGGAACACCCACCTCAGCGGCAACACCGTGTCTTCAAACGAAGACTGGCCCAGAACCTGGAGGTCGAACGTGCTCGCGCTGAACGCCAGCACGAGGATGCCCACCAGCATGAACGCCGACCCGGCGATCGTGTAGAGCACGAACTTGGTGGCCGAGTACTCCTTTCTCCCCGATCCCCAGATGGAGATGAGCAGGTACATCGGGAAAAGCTCCAGCTCCCAGAAGAGGAAGAAGAGCATGAAGTCGAGGGCCGTGAACACGCCGAGCACGGAGGTGGCCAGCACCAACAGCAGCGCGTAGTACAGCCGCTGCCGCTTCGTCACGCTGAACGAAACCAGCACCGACGCCGTCGTCAGGAACGTCGTCAGCACCACCAGCGGCATGCTCAGCCCGTCGACGCCGAGGAAGTACTGGAGGTTGAAGGCGCCGAGGTCGACCCATTCGCGCCGTTCGACGAACTGGTAGCCGCCCGCGTCCACGTCGAAGGTGAAGAACAGCCAGAGCGAGAGCGCGAGTGCCGCCACCGACCCGGCCAGCGCCACGTACTTCGCCAGGTGCTCCTGCCGCGCAGGCAGAAGCAGGACTGCAATCGCGGCCACCGCGGGGAGGAAGACAAGAACGGTCAGTTCCACAGCCGCCTCCTACAGCGGGTTCGCCGCGAACACGGCGAGCACGAAGATGATGACGCCCGCGGCAAAGCCGAGGCCGTAGGTCTGAAGCAGCCCGTTCTGTATAGGGCGCAGGCTGCCGCTCGCGCCGCGCACAAGCCTCGCGCCGCTGTTCACGATCCCGTCGACGACGTAACGATCGTTGAGCTCCAACAACCGGTTCCAGCCGCGGTGGAAGATGCCCCGCACGAAGATGTCCTCGTACAGGTCGTCGAGGAAGTACTTGTGCTCGAAGAGCCCCGCCAGCGGCAGGAAGACCTCGCGAAGCGAGCCTGACGACACCCACCTCTTGTAGTAGATCGCCCACGCCAGCCCGATTCCCCCGAGCGCCAGCCCGAGCGAGCTCAGGGCGATGCCCCACTCGAACGTGCTCTCGGCATGGTGCGGCAGTTCCGGAAGGGCGTGATTGATGAAGTCGCCGAAGTCATGGTTGACGTTGAACAGCCCCGCCAGCACTGCCGGGACAGCCAGGATGATCAGCGGCGCGCGCATCGGCCACGGCGACTCGTGCGGGTGCGCGGGGTCGCCGTGGAAGTGGTTGTCAGGGTCGTGATGGTCCACCGGCTCGCCACCCCTGTACTCGCCGAAGAAGGTCAGGAAGATGGCGCGGAACATGTAGAAAGCCGTCATGAACGCGACCGCGGCAGCCATGAACCAGATGGCGCGGTCGTAGCGCCAGGCGTCGAGCAGGATCTCGTCCTTCGACCAGAACCCGGCGAGCGGGAAGATCCCGGCCAGGCTGAGCGAGCCGATGACGAAGGTCCAGAACGTCACCGGCATCGTCTTGCGAAGCCCGCCCATCTTCCGCATGTCGAACGTGTTCGTGCCGTGGTTCACCGAGCCGCTCCCGAGGAAGAGGAGCGCCTTGAAGAAGGCGTGCGTGAACAGGTGGAAGATGGCCGCGACGTACCCGAAGGCGCCGAGCGCAAGCATCATGTAGCCGAGCTGACTGACGGTCGAGTACGCAAGAACGCGCTTCAGGTCTGTCTGCACGAGCGCGATAGTGGCGGCAACAACGGCCGTGATCGCGCCGATCCAGGCCACCACTTCGCTCGCATCCGTGGACACTTCGAACACGGGGAAGAAGCGCGCCACCAGGTAGACCCCGGCCGCGACCATCGTCGCCGCATGAATGAGGGCCGAAACGGGCGTCGGACCTTCCATCGCGTCGGGCAGCCACACGTGCAGGGGGAACTGCGCGCTCTTCCCGGCCGCGCCCGCGAAGATGCCAAGCGCAAACAGCGTCACTATCTTGTCCGTCGGTTCGCCGCTGGCGGCCCAGTGGTGAATCCCGGCGATGTCGAACGTCTCCGCCTGCGTCCAGACGAGGATCAGCGCTGCCAGCAGACCGAGATCGCCAACGCGGGTGACGATAAATGCCTTCTTGGCCGCAGCCGCCGCGCTCGGCTTGTGGAACCAGAAGCCGATGAGCAGATAGCTGCTCAACCCCACGAGCTCCCAGAAGATGAAGAGCATGAACAGGTTGTCCGCCAGCACCAGCCCCAGCATGGCCGTGGTGAAAAGGCACATGTGGGCGAAATACCGCCCGTACCCCGAATCGCCGGCCATGTAACCAGTTGAGTAAATCTGCACGAGCAGGGAGACGCTCGTGACGACGACGAGCATCACCGCCGTCAGCCCATCGACCCGCACGCCCAGGTTCACGACCACATTGCCCGCTGTGAACCACTCGTGCGTGTGCTGGGCGATGGCGCCGTCCGCATCCATCACGTTGAAGAGCGTGACGAAGCTAATCGCGCAGGAGAGGCCGATGCTCGCAATGGCCAGGTAGCCGGCCACCGCCGGCATCTTCCGGAAGTACAGCACGATGAGCGCCCAGGCCGTCAGCGGGCTCGCCAGGATCGCCCAGAGCAGCCACTCATCGATGGTGGGCGATTTCGCCGCGGCAACTTCGAGGAACGGCATCGGCTAGATCTTCCTCATGATTTCTTCGGCAACGTGCGACTTGCCGGTGGGCACGTAAAGCGTGCGCTCATCGAGCATCGAGGCCGCCTCGCCACGCCCGATGGGGGGAATGATGCGCACGGAAAGCCCCTCGGCCGCGAACAGCTCGCACCAGGTCTCGGCTACGTACGCATTCCTCACCTTCATCAGCTCCACCCACATGCGGCTACGACCTCAGCAGGTTCATCTTGTCGACGTCGATCGTGTCCCGGTTGCGGTACACGGAAACGGCAAGGGCCAGGGCCACCGCGGCTTCCGCCGCGGCAACCGTGATGATGAAGACGACGAACGCCTGCCCGGTCACCGGGCCGTGCCCAACCCCAAGACGGGCGAAGGAGAGCAGCGTCAGGTTCACCGCGTTGAGCATGATCTCGATGCCCATCAGCACCCCGATGGCGTTCCGCTTGCTCAGCGCGATTGTCAGCCCCAGGCAGAACAGGATCGCGCCCACGGAGAGGAAATGTTCGAGTCCAGGAGTCATCAGCGCGCGTCCTCCGCCTCTTCTTCGCGCGACCGCACGAGCATGATTGACCCCACGAGCGCGACCGTCAGGAGCACCGAGGCAAGCTCAAATGGGAGCACCCAGGTCGAAAGCAGCGCCTCACCCAGGTCAGACGCTGCCACCGAAGGCGATTCCTCCGCCACCGCCCAATTCGTATCGGTGATTACGAAGAGAACGATCGCCAGCAGCGTTCCGCAGAGCAGGAGCGCGGGGAGGAACATGCGGGTCTCGCCGTTGTCGCGCCCCGCGCGCGGCGTCAGCAGCACCGCGAAGAGCACGAGCACCGCGATCGCGCCCACGTAGATGATCACCTGCGCCATGGCGAGGAAGTCCGCCGAAAGCAGCACAAAGTACCCCGCTACACCCACGAACGTGAGGATGAGGAACAACACCGCGTGGAGCAGGTTGCGCGAAAGCAGCACGCCCAGCGCAGCCACCAGCGTCACACCAGTCAGCACCCAGAAGGCAAAGGAGACCCCGAAGCCGTCCATGTTACTTCGTGCCCTCCCCTCGGGCCTCGACGGGCACGAAACCGCCCGCTTCGCTGACCAGGCGCGCCTTCTGCGGCGTTTCTTCGGGCCGGTAGCCCAGCGCCCGCGACCAGCCATAGACAAGCGCTGCCGCCGCGATGATGTTGATGATGGCGTACGCGTAGAGAATCGAGTCGTCCGCCTTCTGCTCCACCCAGAACATCTTCTCGGTCGCGACGATCGCCAGGTTGATGAGCGCGATTGGCAGCATGAACTTCCACGCGAACGTCATTAGCTGGTCGATGCGCAGCCGGGGAAGCGTGCCCCGCGTCCAGATGAAGAGGAAGTAGAAGAGGTGCGTCTTCCCGATGAAGATGATCCAGGGCGGCACCCACTCCTCGAGGCCGAAGAGCGTCCAACCGCCCAGGAAGACGGTCGACCCGAACGCGGCTGCGGCGATGGCGTAGCCGATGTCCATCCCGTAGAACAGGCCCCACTTCATCCCCGAGTACTCGGTCAGGTAGCCGGCCACGATCTCCGATTCAGCCTCGGCGATGTCGGTCGGCGTGCGGTTCAGCTCCGCGCTCGCGCCGATGAAGAAGATGGCGAACGCCAGCGGCTGCAGGAATATCAGCCAGATGTCCATCTCCTTCTGCCACAGCACTGTGCTCTGCAGCCCCAGCGTGCCTGTCAGCAGCACCACGCCGAGCATGCCCAGCACCAGCGGCAACTCGTAGCTGATCGTCATCGCCACCACGCGCATGGCGCCGAACAGGCTGTACTTGTTGTTGTGGCTCCAGCCGGCCATGAACGTGGTCAGGACCGGGATC
>CAYYYI010000021.1:0-13693 GCA_964475735.1 uncultured Anaerolineaceae bacterium | reverse complement strand
GATCGACGAAACCGCCAGGAAGAACAGGATAGCCACCGGGATGTCGGCGAACACCATGTTCGGCCCGAAGGGGATGACGGCGAACAGCAGCACGCAGGGCGCAACGAAGACCACCGGCGCCAGGTACATCAGCGCGCGATCGGCGGCCTTCGGCGTGAGCGCCTCCTTCTGCATGAGCTTGATCGCGTCGGCGATGGGCTGGAGCAGCCCGAAAGGTCCAACGCGGTTCGGACCGTAGCGTGACTGGATGCGCCCGATGAGCTTCCGCTCGCCGTAGACCCCCACGAAAAGCTGTGACGGCAGCACGAAGATGAGGAAGCTGGCCACGAAGCCGATGAGCGCCGCGATGACGTACACGACGCCGAACGGGAGCACTTCATCCAACAGTTCGAGCAGCTTGCCGGAGAGGTTCCCCAGGTCGCGGAAGTCATACCAATCGCCGGTAGCGAGGAAGTGAGCCATCAGCGGTCAATCTCCCCCACAACGATGTCGATCGAGCCCAGCACCACGATGGCGTCGGCCACGGTGCCCCCCACGGTCATCTCCTTGAAGGCGCTCAGGTTGATGAACGACGGCGGCCGGATGTGGAAGCGGTATGGCGAAGGCCCTTCGTCGCTCACCACGTAGTAGCCAAGCTCACCCCGGGGGCCCTCTACCCGCGCGTAGGCCTCGCCTGCGGGCGGACGAAGCGCCAGCGGCACCTGGGTGCTGTGCGGGCCGCCGGGCAGGCCATCGAGCGCCTGCTGGACGATCTTCACGCTCTGGCGCATCTCCTCCAACCGCACGATGAAGCGGTCAAAGGCATCGCCCTGGTAGCCGATGGGGATCTGGAAATCGTAATTCTCGTACCCGCAATACGGGTCGGCCTTGCGGATGTCCCAGGCGATGCCGCTCCCGCGCAACATGGGTCCGCTGAGACTGAAGTTCGTGGCCGTCTCCGGGCTGAGGACGCCCACGCCCCGTGTCCGTGCGAGAAAGATCTCGTTGCCAACAAGCAGGCCTTCCACCTCGTCGATGAACGCGGGCAGGTCGGCCAGCAGCTTGCGCGTCGCGGGCTCGAACTCCTTCGGCAGGTCGAAGGCCACGCCGCCAATGCGCATGTAGTTGCAGGTGAGGCGCGCGCCGCTCGTCATCTCGAACAGGTCAAGCACGCGCTCGCGTTCGCGGAAGCACCACATGACCGGCGTCTGCCAGGCGCCCGTGTCGTTCGTGAACGCCCCAACCGCCATGCAGTGGCTGGCGATGCGCTGCAACTCCGCCATGATCACGCGAATTGCGTTGCCGCGTGCGGGGACCTCGATCCCGGCCAGCTTCTCCACTGCGAGCACGTACCCGAGGTTGTTCGACATGCTCGCCAGGTAGTCTGTGCGGTCCGTGAAGGGGATGTTCTGGGTGTAGGTGCGCTCCTCGGCGAGCTTCTCCATCGCCCGGTGGAGGTAGCCCATCACCATCTCGGCGTCAATGATCCGCTCGCCATCCACCTGCACCTTCACGCGGAAGACCCCGTGCGTGGACGGGTGCTGCGGCCCGATGTTGAGCGTAAACGGCTCGGACTTGATGAGGCCGCTCATTCCACCACCCTCACCGGCGGTGGCACGCGCCGCTCGGTCCCCGAGAACTCGCTCAGCCCCGGCTGCAGACCACCGGGCATCGATAGGAAGTCCTTGCGCAGCGGCCATCCCGGGTAGCCGTCCCAGAGCAGGATGCGGTGCAGGTTCGGGTGCCCTTCGAAGCGGATGCCAAACAGGTCGTAGGTCTCGCACTCCTGCATCCACGCGCCCCGCCAAACAGAGCAGACGCTGGGGACCGCAGGCTTCTCGCGGTCGCGCACTTCCACCTTGATGCAGGCGATGGCGTTCTTCACGAACGACTGCACGTGGTAGACCACCTCAAAGTGGTCCCAGAAGTCGACCCCGCAGAGGTTCGTGAGGTGAACGAAGTCCGTTTCGGCGTTCGTCCGCAGCGCCCCCATGGTTTCCACCAGCTTCTCGGGCTTGAGGTAGCAGGCCACGGGGGTGGAGCGGTCGACGGACCCCGGCACGAGCCGCTCGGCTACGGCGGCCACCTCGGGCCCGGTCCATTCGCGGGTCATCAGCGCCACTCCAGGGCGCGTTTGCGCCATGCGTAGAGGATGCCCAGGCAGAGGATGCCGATGAAGCCGAGCCCCTCCAGGTACCCCACCCACCCGATCTTTTCGAACACGAGAGCCCACGGGAACAGGAAGACGATTTCGACGTCGAATATCACGAAGAGCAGGGCGATGTAGTAGAAGCGGAAGTTGAACTGGACGAGGCTCGGGCCCTCCGTCCGGAGGCCGCATTCGTAGGTATCATCGCGCACCACATCGGGCTTGCTTGAAGGCCGGATGTTTACAAACTGGAGCGCCCACGAAGTGACCAGCGCCCCCAGGGGGAAGATCAGCGCGACGATGACCAGGATGCCGATGTGGCCGTATTCGTAGAGCACGCGCCCGCCGATTGTGAAATCTGTCCCTAAAGGACGTGGCGACTATAGCACGGGCTCAGAGACCGGACAAAGCAGCCCGGCCGTGGCACGACACCTCTGAAAGGTCGGTACCGGCACGGGGAAGAGGAATGGCCGCTA
Organism: uncultured Anaerolineaceae bacterium; assembly: GCA_964475735.1. Taxonomy (GTDB): domain Bacteria; phylum Chloroflexota; class Dehalococcoidia; order Tepidiformales; family Tepidiformaceae; genus UCB2. Next base: position 11,089 of record CAYYYI010000021.1, on the reverse strand, counting down.
ACGGAAGATAACAACGGCGCCCCCGGTGAATTTCTTCCGTTAGCGGCCAGGGCACTTCCCTTGCGGGGTGGCGGGATGATGTTTCCTGTGCCCTTGCGACACTATCGGCCGCCCTGGCGCATGGTTCGCCAACCACCGGCAATCCCACCGTAAAATGCCAGCAAAATCCATCTCTGCGAGCCCGCATTTGCCAGAACCTGTCGTTGGACTCATCGGCTGCGGCTTCATCGGCCGCTTCCATTCGCGTAACCTGCGCGGCGCCATCCGCACAGAGCGCCTCCCCGCGCGCTACGTAGCCGTGTGCGACCGCGACATCGAACGCGCCGAATCCTTCGCGGGCATCACTGGAGCCGAAGTGGTCACCGGCGAGGCCGAGCAGGTTTTCGCCACGCCGGGCCTCAACGCCGTCTACATCTGCACCGAAACATCTGAACACCCGGCCCTCGTGAAGCGCGCCGCCGAACTTGGCCTTGCCGTCTTCTGCGAGAAGCCGCTCGCCACGAGCCTGCCGGCCGTGCGCGAGATGGTCGCCGCCGTCGAGGCCGCCGGAGTCGTGAACCAGGTTGGGCTCGTCCTCCGCTATTCCCCCGTCTTCACAGTGTTGAAGGATCTGATGGCAGACCCGCAGCTGGGGCCGCTCCTCACGGCGCACCTCCGCGACGACCAGTTCTTCCCCATTCGCGGCCACTATGCCAGCGCCTGGCGCGCCGATTTCGCCCGCGCCGGGGGCGGAACCCTCATCGAGCACTCTATCCACGACGTCGACCTCTTCCGCTGGCTCTTCGGCAACATCACCGCTGTCCGCTGCCATACCCGCGTCACCTCCGGCCATGACGGTGTCGAAGACGTCGCCCTCGCCACGTTCCAGCACGAGGGCGGCCACCAGACCACCCTCAGCTCCGTCTGGCACGCCATCGACGAGCGCCCTTCCACGCGCCGGCTCGAAGTCTTCTTCGAAGGCGGCTGGTTCGCCACCGAGCACGACTTCATCGGCCCCATTCGCTATCAGCTCCGCACCGGGCCCGAGGTGGAGGTTTCGACAGAGGAGGTGATCGAGCGCTATCGCACGCTGGCCGGGCTCGACGAGGTAGAGCTGCAGCTCGCCACCCGCGGAATGCTCGAGGACTACCGCTTCCTGCAGCGCGTTCACGACGGCGAGCCTGCCTTCCCGAGTTTCCGCACCGCCCTCGCCGCCCACGAAGTCGTCGATGCCTGCTACCGTAGTGCCCGCGATGGCGCGGAAGTCCGCCTCGCCAACCCATAGGCCGGCCCTATGACTGCTTGCCTGCTTCGATTTACCCCCTGATAGGGCCGGGTTACAATCGGCGGCACTGTGCTTCCTGTCGCCGCGCGAAGGGATGCGCCCACGTCGCACCTGAGGAGCTCCATGACAACGGACACCGCCAAAGACCTCTACCCCCTGGGTGAGGCCCCACCACCTGGGCACGTCCCCGCCCGCATGCACGCCCAGGTCATCCGCCAGTCGCGCTTCGGCGAGCCCCGCACCGCCTTCCAGCCCGAGGTCATCGCCACCCCCTCCATCGGCCCCGACGAGGCCCTTGTCTACGTCATGGCCGCCGGAGTGAACTACAACAACGTCTGGGCCGCACGCGGCGTCCCCGTCGACGTCATCGGCGCCCGCCAGAAGGGCGGCGAGCCCGAGGACTTCCACATCGGCGGCTCCGACGCCTCGGGCATCGTCTACGCCGTCGGCGAGAACGTGAAGACCTGGAAGGTTGGCGACGAGGTCGTCGTCCATTGCGGCATGTGGGATGTCCACGCCCCCGAGGTAAGGGCCGGCGAAGACCCAATGTTCAGCCCCTCCTTCCGCATCTGGGGCTACGAATCCAACTACGGCTCCTTCGCCCAGTTCACCCGCGTACAGGCCCATCAGATGGTGAAGAAGCCCGCCCACCTCACCTGGGAGGCGGCCGCCGCCTACATGCTCGTGGGCGCCACCGCCTACCGCATGCTCACCGGCTGGCCCCCCCACAACGTCCGCCAGGGCGACGCCGTCCTCGTCTGGGGCGGCGCCGGCGGCCTGGGCTCGATGGCCATCCAGATTGCGGCAAGCCTCGGCGCGAAGCCCATCGCCGTCGTCTCCAACGAATCCAAGTTCGACTTCTGTCAGAAGCTTGGCGCCGTGGGCTGCATCAACCGCAAGCACTTCGACCACTGGGGCCGCCTCCCCAACTGGGAGAGCGCTGCAGAGATGAACGCCTTTACCGCTGGCGCGCGCGCCTTCGGCAAGGCCATCTGGGACATCCTCGGCGAACGTAAGAGCCCCCGCATCGTCTTCGAACACCCCGGCCAGGACACCGTCCCCACCTCGGTCTTCGTCTGCGATTCCGGCGGCATGGTCGTCATCTGCGCCGGCACCACCGGCTTCAACGCCGACGTCGACCTGCGCTACCTCTGGATGCGACAGAAGCGGCTGCAGGGCTCCCACTTCTCCAACGACGAACAGGCCTACGCCTTCAACGACCTCGTCCTGGCCGGGAAGATCGACCCCTGCCTCTCCCGCGTCTTCCCATTCGACCAGACCGGCGAGTGCCACCAGCTCATGCACGAGAACCGCCACCCCGATGGCAACATGGCCATCCTGGTCGGCGCACCGCGCGACGGGCTGAAGACCCTCTCCCGGGCGTGAGTACAATCGCTCGCTGCTCAGTGCTGCAGTCGCTCATAATGGGCGCCGCCGCCGCCAGATACCGGAGAAAGGTAGGGGCTCGCCATGGCCCGTGATTTCGCTGCCGACATCCTTGACCCCATCGCGGGCGAGATCGTCAACAACGTTGGCCGCTGGGTAGACCGCGAGGTCAAGCCCCAGGCCAGCGAGTTCGAGCACGCCGACGTCTACCCCGACCCGCTGGTCAAAGGCATGTCCGAAATGGGGCTCTTCGGCATCAAGATCCCCGAGAAGTACGGCGGCCTCGACCTCACGTTCGAGTGCTACGCGGGAGTCTGCATGGAGCTCGCCCGCGGCTGGATGAGCCTCGCTGGCATCATCAACACCCACGTCCTCGTCGGCTACACCATCAGCGAATACGGCACCGAGGAGCAGAAGCAGAAGTTCCTGCCCCGCCTGGTGGATCCCGAGATCCGCTGCGCCCTCACCATCACCGAGCCCGACGCCGGCTCCGACGCCCAGGCCATCAAGACCACCGCCCGCCGCGACGGCGACGACTACGTCATCAACGGCCAGAAAATGTGGGTCACCAACGGTCAGCGCGCGGGCGTCTACCTCGCCCTCACCAAGACCGACCCCACCGCCGAGCCCCGTCACCGTGGCATGAGCGCCTTCCTCGTCGAGCCCGGCATACCCGGCTTCACCGTCGGCAAGAAGTTCGACAAGCTCGGCTACAAGGGCGTCGAAACCACCGAACTCTCCTTCGACGACGCCCGCGTGCCCGCCTCATCCCTGCTCGGCGGCAAAGAAGGCTCCGGCTTCCAGCACGTGATGAGCGGCCTTGAAGTTGGCCGCATCAACGTCGCCGGCCGCGGTGTCGGCCTCGCCCAGGCCGCCTTCGATGACGCCATCCGCTACGCTCAGCAGCGCGTCGCCTTCGGCAAGCCGATCATCGAACACCAGGCCCAGCAGATCCGCCTCGCTGAAATGGCCACCAGGATCCGCGCCGGCCGCCTCCTCACCTTCGACGCCGCCCGCAAGAAGGACTCCGGCGCCCGCAGCGACCTCGACGCCGGCATGGCCAAGCTCTTCTCCACCGAGATGTGCCAGGAAGTGGTGCTCGATGCCATGCGCATCCACGGCGGCGTCTCCTACAGCAAGGACCTCCCGCTCGAACGCTACTATCGCGATGCCCCCCTCATGGTCATCGCCGAAGGCACGAGCGACATTCAGAAGATCGTCATCGCCCGGGCGCTTCAGAGGGAGTACCCGATCTAGCGCCGGGCGGACTGGAACACCAGACTTTCGATTCCGAGGAGATGAGATGAGTGTTTACGATGGGCGCGACAAGTTCGGCCGCTACTACGAGGAGTTCGAGCCCGGCGACGTCTACAAGCACTGGCCCAGCAAGACCATCACCGAAGCCGAAGACCACCTCTTCTGCGACATGACCATGAACCACCACCCCCTGCACTCCGACCGCTGGTACGCCGAGGAGGAGACCCAGTTCGAGCAGAACGTGGTCGTGGGCAACTTCGTCTACTCCCTGGTGCTGGGCATGAGCGTGGCCGACGTTTCCGGCAAGGCAATCGCCAACCTGGAAATCGAAAGCCTCAAGCACACCAAACCCACCTTCCACGGCGACACCATCCGCGCCGAGACCACCGTCCTCGAAAAGAAGGAAACCTCCAGCGGCGATCGCGGCATCGTGACGGTGGAAACGCGCGGCTTCAACCAGCGCGGCGAAGAGGTCTGCTACTTCCGCCGCAAGGTGATGGTGCCGAAGAAAGGCTAACGCACGCGATCACGCAGCGGCGCGGTGCGGCTACTCGCCGGTGGACCCCGGCGGCAGGTCCCCGCTGAGCCCTGCGAAATCGGCCCCGTCACCGGCAGAGGCCCCCCTGGTCACGTAGACCCTGTGCGGGTAGGGGATTTCAATTCCTTCGACGGCGAAGCGGTCCTTCAAACGGCGGCGCAGTTCGCCCGTCAGCTCCCACTGCTTGAACACCTTGACATCGCCTACGACCTTGATGTCGACGCCATCGGAGCCGAGCGCATCGACCCGCAGCACCTTCGGGGTCTCGATGATGTCCTCGGCCCGGTCGGTGCCCAGCCCCTCGCAGACCTCGTTGATGACCCGCACGACTCGTTCCAGGTCCTCCTCGTAGGCAATAGGAACGTTCAGATTGATGCGGCTGAAGCCCTGTGTCATGTTCGTTGCGACCGTGATGGCGCTGTTCGGCACGATGTGGACGTTGCCGTCGAGATCGCGGAGCACGGTCCTGCGTGGGTTGATCTCGATCACCTGGCCACCTACGCCGCCCACCTGAACCACGTCCCCTACCGCGTACTGCCCTTCGACGAGGATGAAAAAGCCGTTGATGACGTCCTTGATCAGTGTCTGGGTGCCGAGGCCAATCGCGATGCCCGCAACTCCCACGCCCGCGATAAGCGCGGAGACCTGGATGTCGAACTGGTCGAGCAGAAGCGCCAGGCCAACGAAGAGCAGAAACAGGGTGAACAGCCAATCGAGCGTGGCAAGGAGCGTATCGGCCCGCTTGCGGACTGCCTCCGGGTCTTCACGGCGAGCTTTGGCGGCCCTGTTCGCCGCCTCGCGCAGCAGCCGCCCAAACACGCGGTGGAACACCACGCGCACAACGATGAGCCCAATCACGATTCCCGCGATGTCGGGGCCGTTGTCCCCCAACCAGTCGCGCCATTCACCCCACGTGCCGGGCACCAGGAAAAGGGGGTCCAAGTTCATCTCAGGCGGGCTCCAGGGGGGCAAAGCTCTGCAGCAGGCGCCGCACGCCGGCAGATTCGAATACTACAACTATCTCGATGTCCCCACTGCGGGGCTGCACGCTCACCACAGTCCCCGTGCCGAACTTCGGGTGAACCACGCGGTCGCCAGCCTGCCATGCCGCCGCTGCGGGGCGGAACTCCTCCCGTGGCTCGGCTGCGCTCGCCCGGCCAGCGCCCGCTGCGGCTATCCCATACGGCTTGCACAGCCCTTGCGGTATGTCTCCCAGGAAGCGCGATGCCGGGTTCGCGCCCTGGCCGCCCATCATGAACCGCCGGTAGGCGCGTGTCAGGTACACCTGGTCCTTCGCCCGCGTGATGCCCACATAGGCGAGCCGCCGCTCCTCTTCCATCTGCCGCGGGTCGTCGTACGAGCGGATGTGCGGGAGGATTCCTTCCTCCATGCCCACCAGGAACACGACCGGGAACTCCAGCCCCTTCGCCGAATGGAGCGTGATGAGCGTGACCGCGTCAATGCCCTCCTCCATCTCATCGACGTCTGAGAGCAGGGCCACGTCCTGCAGAAACGTGGCCAGGTCGGGGATGGCGGCCGCGGTCTGTTCGTACTGGCTCATCACTGCCCGGAGCTGGTCGACGTTCTCCATCCGCTCCTGTGCTTCTCCCACCGTATCTCGCAGATAGGAGACGTACCCCGTGGCTTCCAGCACCCCATCGAGGATCAGCGGAAGCGGCGCGTCACGCATGGCTCCCAGCCGTTCGATGGCGGCCACGAACTCGCGCACCGCCGCAGCCGGGCGCCCGCCTACCCCGGGCACCGGACCCCCCCTTGCTGCCGTCTCGCAAGCATCCCAGAGCGCCATCCGTTCACGCGCCGCGTACTCCCGCAGGCGGCCAATGGTCGTGTCGCCGATGCCGCGCGCCGGGACGTTGATGACCCGCAACAGGCTCGCCTCGTCGCGCCGGTTGTAGAGCAGACGGAGATAGGCCAGCAGGTCCTTGATCTCACGCCGCTGGTAAAACCGCACTCCACCCACGAGACGGTAACGCAGGCCATTCCGGATCATCGCCTCTTCTATCGGCCGCGACTGCGCGTTAGTCCGGTACATGACCGCGAAGTCGCCAGGCTGCCGCTTCCCGTCGATCAGCCGCGAGATCTCGCGGGCGACAAACTCGGCCTCGCCCTCCTCGCTCGAAGCCTCGAAGACAACCAGCGGATCCGCGCCCGGCCGCTCCGTCCAGAGCTTCCGGTGTTTCCTCTCCGGGTTCCGGGCGATTACCGCATCAGCGGCCGAGAGAATCGGCTGCGTCGACCGGTAGTTCTGTTCCAGCAGGTAGACGCTGCACCCGGGGAAGTCGCGCTCGAAGTTGAGGATGTTTCGTATGTCCGCCGAGCGCCACGAGTAAATGCTCTGGTCAGGGTCGCCCACAACGCAGATGTTGCCGTGCCGCGACGCAAGCTGGCGGGCCAGCGCGTACTGTACCGGGTTCGTGTCCTGGAACTCGTCGACCAGGACGTAGAGGTACCGGTCCGCATACTTCTCCAGCGTTGCGGGCGACTGCTGGAACAACCGCACGGTCTGCAGAAGCAGGTCGTCGAAGTCCAGGCCGGAGGCGGCATGCAGGGCTTCCTGGTAGCGAACGTAGGCGCGCGCCACGATCTCGCCGAAGTAGTCGTGCGTGCGGCGCGCGTACTCCTCGGGAACAATCATCTCGCTCTTCGCGTTGGAGATGGCAGAGAGGATGGACCGCGGGCTGAACCGCCGGGGGTCCACCTCCAGCGCCTCCAGGACGCGCTTCATCAGCCCAACCTGGTCCGCGTCGTCGTATATCACGAAGTCGGGGCTGATGCCGATGTGCTTGCCATCGACCCGGAGCCAGCGCGCGCACATGGCATGGAAGGTGCCCATATGCAGGTCCGCACCGTCGTCGCCCAGCAGCCGCCGCGCCCGGTCGCGCATTTCCCGCGCCGCCTTGTTCGTGAAGGTGACGGCGAGGATCCGCCACGGGGGCACGCCCATCTCTCTCACCAGCCAGGCGATGCGATGAGTAATGACCCGCGTCTTGCCGCTCCCCGGCCCGGCGAGAATCAGCACAGGCCCCTCGCCGTGGGTGACGGCCGCTCTCTGCGGCTCGTTCAGCCCTTCGAGGATCGATTCCGCGGCGCCGGTAGTGGTCACAACCGCAGTCTAACATCTGCTAAAGCTGGTCAACCATTTGCCCGGGCCGCTGACCGGCCCGATGCTATACTGCGAACGGGCGCGCCCGCAGTTCAGGAGTAGCCGATGCCGTTCGATAGCTGGCCGGGAGGTTCGTGGGAAGCCACCCTCAGGCTGAGCCTCACCATCCTTGCCCTCTATGTGGGTACCCTCTGGCTCACACTGGTCTACTGGACCTACCGTGACATCCGCCAGCGCTCCCGCGACCCGATCGTGCAGATGGCAGCCGTGCTCGTCGTGCTCGTCTTCTTCCTGCCGGGTCACTGGGTCTACCTCATCCTGCGACCGCGGCACACCCTCGCCGAGCTATACGAGCGCTCCCTTGAAGAGGAGGCGCTCCTCCAGGAACTGGAAGACCAGAAAGCCTGCCCCACCTGCAAGCGCCGCATCCACGATGATTTCCTCATCTGCCCTTCGTGCCGCACCCGCCTGAAGGAGCCCTGCCGGTCATGCGCGAAGCCCCTCAGCTACGCCTGGGTGGCGTGCCCCTACTGCGGCCTCGAAAAGCCCGCCAGGGAAGGCATGGGCCCGCGTCCTGCGCGCGCGCCCGGCGCCCCCCGTCCGGTCCCCGGACAGACGGCAGCCATTCCTCGGCCCGCCCCTGTTCAGCCGCCCCAGGCCCGTGCCGCTGCAGCCCCCGAACCGTTCGCGCCGCCTCGCCCACGGCCCGCAGCCGCCGAAGGGGACGACGCCCCCATCATCGGTACCTGAGCAAGCTGTTCCGGGTGTTTGCTCCCTAGAGCGCCAGGGCATCGAACAGCGAAGTACCTTCGAGCAGCTCACCCATACGGTCGAGTTTCCGTTTCCCCTGGAAGCGCGACGTCTCCTGGATGGCGTCGAGTGCGGCCACCGTCTTCACCGTGTCCAAGGGCGAAAGCAGCACTGCCGCGCCCGTTGCGCCCGCCGCGTCGAGGGCGTTGGTCGATGGACGCCGCCCGCCTGTGAGAATCAGGCAGGGCGTGTCGCCCCGCAGCGCCGCCAGGTGCTGGTCCGTGCGGTCGTAGCGGACCACCACGGCCTTCGCCGGGAAGCGCCTGAAGTGCGGCTGTCCCGCGTCCGCCGCGATGGGCGAGATGACCAGGTGATCGCATGTCCCGTCGGGGCAATCACCCTCGATGAGCGTCTCCGCGCCGAGCAGCGCCCGCGCCTCCGCCACGCTGAATCCCGCCAGCGCCCGATCTTCCGCGAGCGCCACGACAGGCGTCTCACCCATCGATGCCGGCGAGGCCGCGCTGGCCCGCGTCACCACCACCGCCGACGGCGATAGCCCCGCCGGCGTCGCGGCCGGAGCTTCGCCTTTCGCCACTAGAACGACCTTCGCGCCAGTGACGGCGGCAGCCGCCTCGATGCCGGCCTCGACCACAAGAACGGCGTCCTTACTCGGGCCAGCTATCGAACCGGCCGCAGAGGGCGCTGCCGGGCTGCCGGGGGCGAAATCAAGAGATGCGAAGTACGCCGCGTCGTCGCCCGCGCGGCCCGCGTCCCCTTCGACCCGGACCACCCGGACGGGACGCCCCAGGTAGGCGTAGTGGCGGGCGATGGCGGCGGCTACGCCGGTCTTGCCCTCGCCGGGCTGGCTCGAGGTCACAACGACAACTGGCAAGAGAACGGCTCCGGGGCGCTGGACGCGCACGCCGATTGTGCCGAAATGCACGAATTCCGACAAGCCGCGCGTCCGCCGCGGTTCGGCTGTTGCGCAGCCGATCGCCTAAGATCGGCCCATGGCAGGACACTTCCGCGTCTCCGTCGGCGGCGACCGCCTCCGCTTCGCAGCCGCCCACATGGCCACTTTCGACGGCCGTTGCGAGCCCCTGCACGGGCACAACTACGCCGTCACCGTCGAGGCCGAGGGCGAACTCACCGCCGACGGCTGGGTCTGGGATTTCGGCGACCTTCGCCGCACCGCACAGAGCGTCATCGATGAGCTGGACCACCGCTTCCTGCTCCAGCGCGATTCGGTTCTCCTTCGCTCCGAGATTGCGGGCGTTCGCTGCGAAATCCGCGCCGGGAGCCGCGCCTACGTCTTCCCGTGCTCCGACGTTGTCGCGCTGCCGATAGATAACACGACCGCCGAGCGCCTGGCCGAGTGGATCGCGGGCCGCCTCCTCGTCGAACTGAAGGCGAAGGGCGCGGCGAACATCCGCCGCCTCACCGTCGGCGTCGAGGAAATGCCCGGCCAGACCGGCTGGTATACTCTGGGTTAGCGGCCCCTACTTCGCCGCGCCAACGGGGGGAAGCCATGCAGCTTGATTGGGACAAGGCACTCAACGAGATCCTCTCGGGCACCATGTCGTGCCAGGCGTGCGGCTCGCTCGGCGACGAGATGGTCGTGGGCTACACCCGCAGCACCGACGCCGCGCAGTTCGCTCAACGCTGCCGCGATTGCGCCGACAAGACCGACTGCGACGCCCGCAAGCTCGTAGTGGTCTGCGAGCCGTGCGCCCGCACCTATCGCGTCAACGGCCAGCGCATGGGCGAAGCCGGCATGATGGGCGTGATGCTCGACGAGTGCCGTCGCAACCTCGAAGAGTCCCTCGACTACCTCTCCACGTACTGGAAGGAAGACAACGAGGTCGACTACGAAGAGATGCAGCGCCGCCTCGACGAAGTCGACCCCGAAATCTTCAAGGAAGAGGACAGCTGGCGCATGCGGCTCGAAGAGGAGTACCTCCAGCTCCACCGCTGGTTCCGCGAACACGGCGTTCCCGTACCCGACCCCGGATGGCGCGGCCAGTACGTCGAAGACGTCATCGCCCTCGGCTACACCACCCTCCTGGGCGACTGAGCGGCCCCGGCGCGCATTGGCCCGAAGGGGCCCCATGCTATAATCACGTTCGCGGGCGGAAGTAGCTCAGTGGCAGAGCGCCTCCTTGCCAAGGAGGAGGTCGCGAGTTCGACCCTCGTCTTCCGCTCCAGTTCGCCCAACCGAAAGGCCCGCTCCCATGCGGGCCTTTTTCGTTCGCATCGCGCGGCCTAGTCCTGGTGCCGAAGGTGGGATTCGAACCCACACGGGCTTTGGGCCCAACGGTTTTTGAGACCGCCGCGTCTGCCATTCCGCCACTTCGGCCTGCCACGGACATTATAGGGACAGCGCCGGCTACCGGACGGGATGTCTCGACTCCGGCCGGGGTGCGCCTGTACTCTCGGAGCACGGGGCGAGCATCGTCCCCCCACCCCTGCCGAGTGGTGTAACGGTAGCACACGGGTCTTTGGAGCCTTTGGTCGGGGTTCGAATCCCTGCTCGGCAACCAGCGAACTGCACGGGCCACGCCCACCTCGAAACGCAGCGTCTCTCCCGGGCCTGCGTCAGCTCGCTCCAGTTTCTGCTACCTGCGCTGGCAGACGTACACCGATGATCACCAGGTACGCCATTATCCACACCTCGCCCACGATAGAAGGCAGCGTGAGCAGCTCTGCAAGCGGGTCAGCGCCCTCGAAGAGATAGCTGACGAAGGGGCTGACCATGTATCCCAGTCCGCCC
>CAYYYI010000020.1:0-28908 GCA_964475735.1 uncultured Anaerolineaceae bacterium | reverse complement strand
ACGCCGGGACGAAGGACGACGCCCGCGGGCTCGTCACGAACGGGGGGCGCGTCCTGACGTTGGTGGCGACGGGGGCGACGCTGGCCGAGGCGCGGGCGCGCGCTTATGACAACGTGAAGCGCATCCACTTCACCGATGCGCACTACCGCTCGGACATCGCATTGAGGGCCGTGAAATGACCGAACCGCTGGTGGCCATCCTGATGGGATCGAAGAACGACGAGCCGCTGCTGGAGCCAACGAAGAAGGCCCTGGACGACCTGGGAATCCCCTACATCGTGCGCGCAATGTCGGCCCACCGGACACCGGACAGGGTGCGCGAGTTCGCAAAGCGCGCCGAGAGCGATGGGTTCGAAGTCCTGATCTGCGCGGCAGGGGGCGCCGCCCATCTGCCCGGGGCGGTGGCGGCGAACACGACGCTGCCCGTGATCGGCATTCCCCTGGCATCAAGCGAGATCCCGGGCGGGATCGACGCTGTCTTCGGAGTGCTGCAGATGCCGCCGGGGGTGCCAGTCGCCGGAGTGGCCGTAGGCGCGTGGGGCGCGCGCAACGCCGCCTACCTGGCGGCAGCAATCCTTGCCCTCAAGCACCCGGAAATCCGGGAAGCGTATAAGGCGTTTCGCGATCGCCAGTCACAGGGGTAAGGGGATCGTGTCTACGAGGCTCAACCTCCACGGCAGCGGGGCCAACCGGCTCATGTGGGCCCGGTTGGATATCATGAAGCCCTGCCGGGACGGAAGAGCCCCGGCCAGTCGAACACCCTGGGGGACGCATTGATTCCGCGCTACTCCCGCCCCGAGATGGCGGCCATCTGGAGCGACCAGGCGAAGTACCAGCGCTGGCTGGATGTGGAGGTTGCCGCCTGCGAGGGCTGGGCCGCGCTCGGCCAGATCCCGGTGGAAGCCGCCCGCAAGATTGCCGCAACCGCCTCGTTCGACCTGGCGAAGGTGAACGAGTACATCGCCATCACACACCACGACGTCACAGCATTCCTTCGCTCGGTGGCGGAGTCGCTTGGAGATGAAGGCCGTTATGTTCACTTTGGCCTGACCAGCTCCGATGTGTGGGACACGGCCACCGGCCTTCAACTGCGCGACGCCTGCGACCTGCTCCTGCGGGACATCGACGAGCTATCAGCGGTGCTCGAACGGCAGGCCCGGGACCATCGAAGCACCCTTTGCACGGGCCGCACCCACGGCGTTCACGCCGAACCCACCACCTTCGGGCTCAAGATCGCCGTCTGGGTCGATGAGATGCGGCGCAACCGGAAGCGGCTTGAAGACGCCCGGGCGGCCGTGGCCGTGGGCGCCATCAGCGGAGCCGTGGGGACACATTCGACGGCGCCGCCCGAGCTGGAGGAGTTCGTCTGCCGCAAGCTCGGCCTGGGCCTGGAAGCGGTCTCGACCCAGGTAATCCAGCGGGACCGGCATGCGCAGTTCGTGACCACGCTGGCGCTCATTGGCGCCTCGCTGGAGAAGTTTGCGACCGAGATCCGTGGCCTCCAGAAGACCGAGGTGCGCGAGGTCGAGGAGCCCTTCGACGAAGGTCAGACCGGTTCGAGCGCCATGCCCCACAAGCGCAACCCGGAGAAGTGCGAACGCATTACTGGCCTCGCTCGCGTGCTGCGCGGCTACGCCGTGACGGCGATGGAGAACGTGGCCCTCTGGCACGAGCGCGACATCAGCCACTCGTCCACCGAGCGCATCGTCTTCCCCGACGCCTGCCTGGTGCTCGACTACGCGCTTTCGCTGTTCACAGACATCATGGACCGGCTCATCGTCTACCCCGAGCACATGAGAGAGAACCTGGACCGATCGTACGGGCTGGTCTTTTCGCAGAGGGTCCTGCTCGCGCTCATCGAGAAGGGCCTCAGCCGTCAGGACGCCTACGCGATCGTGCAGCGCAACGCCATGGCGGCGTGGAAGCAGCGCACGCCCTTCCTGGACCTGTTGCTCGACGACGCGGCAGTGACCGGCCAGATGGGCGAGGAAGAGGTGCGCGCCCTGTTCGACTATTCGTACTACCTGCGGAACATCGGCGCGACCTTCCAGCGGCTGGGGCTGTGACTGGCGTAACGGAACCCATCGACGGTACTTCCACCCCGGCGCTTCCGCCCCTCCCGCCGGTGCGTGGCACAATCGCCGACGCACTGCGGCTCGTATGGCGGCAGCCCCGGGAAACCATGCTTCCTCTCCTGGCAATCCAGCTCCCGGTCACGCTGGCCGTGTCAGCGCTGACGGTGATTCTCTACCTCTCCGTGTTCCAGGACGAGCCAGTGGAAGGGATGCAGGACGCGCTCGCCGGGGGCCGCGGAGCGCCGCTCTTCCTCTTCCTGGCCACCACCGCGGCGCAGGCGCTCTTCGCGCAGGTGGCGCGCGGAGCGGCCATCATCTCCATCGCAGCGGCTGCCACGGGCAAGCCCCTGGCGCTCACAGGCGCGCTTGACCCGGCGTTCACAAGGATGGGGGCCTTGCTGGCGCTGGTGCTGATCATCGGCGTGGCGGTGGTTCTCGCGTTCGTCTCGATCGTTGGCCTGGTGTTCCTGCCGTATCTCGCCGTTCGAACCGCTCTCTGTTTCGAGGCGATGATGCTGGAGGGACTGAGCCCGTTGGCGGCAATTCGCCGGAGTTGGAGTCTCACACACAAGAACGTGCTCCGGTTGCTGGGGGTCGTGCTGCTTTCGGCGGCGGTGGTCGCCCTGCCGCTGCTGGCGGTCTCGGCCCTCGGCGGAGCCGTTGCGGGCGGCCGCACGGCCCGGGTTCTCGAAACGGGCTTCTACCTCCTCGCCCAGGGCGTGCTGATCGTCCCGTTGGTGGCGTTCCTCACCGCGACCACAACGCTCTACTACCTCACAATCAGGGCTGCGAAGGATGCGCGAAGTACTGCTTGAATCGGACCTGCCCAACCGCGCCCACCGCGGGAAGGTGCGCGACACCTACGACCTGGGTGAGCACCTGCTCATCGTCGCCACCGACCGCATTTCGGCGCTGGACGTGGTGCTGCCAACCGGCATCCCGCACAAGGGCGAAGTGCTGACGCGCCTCTCGGCATGGTGGTTCAGCCGCATCAAAGAGGTCGTTCCGAACCACTTCGTAGCGCTGATCACAGCGGAAACCGCGGGTATGCTGCCTTTCCCCGTGGATGAGCGTTATCACGGCCGCTCAATGCTCGTGCGGAAGGCAAAGCGGATCGACGCGGAGTGCATCGCGCGCGGCTACCTCTCGGGCACGGGGTGGAAGGACTACCAGCGGACGGGCGCAGTGTGCGGCATTCCGCTCCCGGCAGGGCTACGAGAATCGGAGCGCCTGCCCGAGCCCATCTTCACCCCTTCGACCAAGGCCGACGTGGGCCACGACGAGAACATCTCCTATGAGCACCTGGCGGAACTGGTGGGCGAGGAGGCGGCAAACGCCATGCGCCTGCGGACCCTGGCGGTCTACAACTACGCGCACGCGGTCGCGCTGGAACGCGGCGTCATCATCGCCGACACCAAGCTCGAGTTCGGGTGGTGGAACGAGGAAGTGATCCTCATCGACGAGGTGCTGACGCCCGATAGCAGCCGGTTCTGGCCGGTGGAAGACTATGCCCCGGGCGGAGCACAACCCAGCTTCGACAAGCAGCCCGTTCGCGACTGGCTCGCGGCCAACTGGAAGGACGGCGACCCTGCCCCGCCGCTGCCGCGCGAGGTGGTCGCAGCGACAACGGACCGTTACCTGACCGTGTACCGCATGCTGACCGGGGAGGAGTTGCCCGCATGACCAGTGAGAAGCGGTTCCTGGCGAAAGTCTACGTTTCGCTGAAGCCCACCGTGAACGACCCGGAGGGCAACACCATCGCAGGCGCGCTCGCATCGCTGGGGTTCGAGGTTGAAGGCGTGCGTTCGGGGCGCTATTTCCAGGTGACAATCGATGCTGCCGGCGAGGAGCAGGCGAAGAAGCAGGTGGACGAGATGTGCTCGCGCCTGCTGGCGAATCCTGTCATCGAGACTTATTCGTTCGAAGTGGCCGAAGCCTGATTCCGGCCGTTCAGGGCGCAGGACTTGTGTTCGGCGCGCCGGGGTCGACGGCGAAGTAGACTTCGCAAGCGCGGCGAGCGGCGCCCGCATCGAGCACAGCGGGACGCTTCACGAAGCGGGCCTCTTCAAGCACGAGCTGGAGGACGTCGCGCGGGTGGCAGCTGCGGAAGTTGTCGTTGCTTGCCCGGCGCACCATTTCGACAGCGACCTCTATCTGCGAAGGGCTCGCCTCCACGCGCATGGCATCGGCAAAGCGGCGGAAGATCTCGGCCATCTGCTGAGGGGTAGGCTCGGGGATGCGAATCTTGTATGGAATGCGCCGCAGGTGGGCTTCCTCAAGCATGGTCCGCGGGTCGATGTTGGTGCTGAAGACAATCGTGGAGCGGAACGGGAAGGTGATGCGCTCCCCGGTCACGAGGGCCATGGTGTCTTCGCCTCGTTCAAGGGAGGCGATCCATCGGTTGAGGAGCGCGTGCGGGGACACCTGCTGGCGGCCGAAGTCGTCGATGGCCAGCAGGCCGCCATGGGATTTAACGTGGGGCGGCGCCTGGTGGTAACCCAATGCCGGGTCGTAGGCGAGGTCGAGGTCTTCGTGACGGAGTTCGCCCCCAACGAAGACGAACGGGCGGCGGATGCGCAGCCAGCGCCGGTCAATTGTTGAAGACGCTTCGAGCGACGCGTCGCTTTCGAGCACAACGTGCACCAGGTCGTCGTAGAGGCGGATTATGTGGCCGCTGACGTAGACGGCGATGGGCAGCAGGGTGACGCCCTGGATGGACTCGCTGGTGAGTTCGAGGATGGTGGTCTTGCCGTTGCCCGGGGCGCCATAGAGCATCGCAGGGCGGCTTGAGGTGAGGGCGAGGCACACCTTCGCCACGATGTCGCGACCGAGCACAAGCTGCTGGAGAGCGCGAGCGAGCCGGACAGGGTCCGGGGCGCCAACGTCGGAGTCGCTTTCCAGCGCGCGGAAGTAGTCCTGGATGGGCACCGGCGCCGGGCCCACGTAGCGGCTGCGGTCGAGCGCCTTTTCGGACTCTTGCAGGCCAAGTTCTGTGAGACGGTACTGCCATTCTTGTTCGAGCCGGCCTGAGGCAGAGGTTGTTTCGATCAACTTCTGGCGCTTCAGCTCGTCGAGGATGTCGCGGGCGAGGCCCGGCGAGATGCGCATGGCGTTGGCCACGCCAACGGGCGTGGGCATGGGAAGACGGTGCAGCGTCTTGAGGGCGAGATCTTCAATGAACCTATCGGGCAGGCCAAGTTCGCCAACGGTTTCAGGCGCGGGCGGAAGCGCGGGGATCGCCCGGAATGCCGCGTGTGGCGGCCGGGCCGGTTCAGCTGGCGCCTCGCGGAAATCCTGGGCCACGGCCAGGTCACCCGCCGTCCGGGGGTATCCGTGTTCCATTCGTACCTTCCTGGTCGCAATCCGGGCCGCAGAACCCGGAGAACCAATGGTTCCTAGAATGAATGTCGGCAGAAGAAGCCCCGGGCCCAGATCAGGAGCGGAAATGAGCCCGGATTGACCGGTGGAGACGCAGTAGCCACAGAAGGTCCAGGGTAGTTCCCGGATGGTAGACGGGTGGCCAGCCAGGCTAACGGCGGGTTGCCGTAGGGGTTTGCTCGCCCGCGGACTCAGTCGCCCGCGCTCGCCCCCAGGGAAGCCGGCGTTGGCGGACAGCTCACCTGCCGGTACGAATCGAAGCGGCCTTCCTGCTCCCACAGCAGCCACCACTCGCGGCGGACTTCCATCCGCGCAAACCACTGCCGCTGCCGGAAGACCCGTGCCGTCTGCTGGAAGCCTGCCTTCTCAAAGCAGCGGATAGCGCGCACGTTCCAATCGAGCGTGTGCAGATAGAGTAGCCGGAAGGGGAACTCGCTCCAGATGTAGCCCAGGAACGCGGCCACCGCCTCTGTCCCGAGGCCCTGGCCCCTGTACCCGGGCAGAGCGATGCACACGCCAAGCTCCGCCGAATAGCGGGCGCCGTCGGCGTTGTAGAACATTATGTTGCCGATCTGCGTGCTCTCGGCGGTCTCGATGGCGAGCATCCGCCGCTCCGGGTCGGCGAAGAGGAGCGTCCGTTCGAAGTACTCCAGGAACTCGCTGAAGGTCCTGGCAAGCGGCAGGGCGCCATCGAAGCGCGCGATCTCGGGATCTCGGCGCCAGAGGAAGTCGTTCAGGGCATCGCTGCGGTGCTTGTGACGCAGGCGGGCCCGCGGCGTGGTGGCGACAACCAGGTGGTCGAGAGGTTCCCGGCTCACAGTTCCACCCCCAGGGCGGCAGCGGCCTGGCGCACTATCCGCCGTTCGTTCTCGAACCTCAGCCTGCGCGATGCCTCCGCGATCGGCATCCAGACAACATCATCGAACTCGTGGTCGTGATCCGCCACATTTCCGCCGACGGGCTCCATGAGCCAATGGTGTACGCGCTTGCGATAGCGCTCCCCGCCCGAGACGAACCAGTAGTGGATCGAACCAAGCTTCTCGCCGAGACGAACGCGGAGGCCGGTTTCTTCTTCCACTTCGCGGAGAGCGGTGCGCTCCAGGCTCTCGCCGGCATCGGGCGTTCCCTTGGGGAGCCCCCAGAAACCATCGGATGCACGGCCGCAGACGACAACCTCAACGTCGCCGGAAGGGCTTCGTCGCCAGACCACACCACCGGCGGAAACGGCGGCCTTTGCCGGGGACTGCCGCGTCATTCCCCTGGTGGCCCCGAAGCGATAAGACTTGCCAGCGACCTTGCCGACTCGATGGCCTCGTCCAGGGCCTCCTCCATTTCGGCCGGCGCGCGGCGACGGAAGTCCTTGAGGCGCTCAAGCGCCTCTTCGCCACCTATTTCCCCAAGCGCGCGCACGGCGGCGAAGGCAACCTCCCGATCTTCGTCGCCGAGCAGTTGCGCCAGCGGCTCGACCATCTCCTCCGAGGCGATGCCGGAGCTCGCGCTGGCAGCAGCGAAGCGAATTTCGGGATCGTCCGAGGCGAGTTGTTCAATTACGACCTCGGCCCACTCCTCACTGGCTGACGCGCCCATTGCGTGGATGGCGGATAGGTGGACCCCCCGGTCGTCGCTATAGTAGGCATCCTCGATCAGGCCTCGCACCCACGGCAGAGAGCACGGACCAAGAGCCTCTATCGCCATGGCCCGAACGCCCGGGGGCTGCACCTCGTCTACGGCAACCGAGCGCAACGCGTTTACGATGTCATCGCCCTGGCGCCTGTCGAATTGGCCGAACTCCCTCGCCAACACGAACCCCCTGAGGCCGCTGGCGGCCGCGGCGCGCACCTCCCCGGCGGGATCGTCCCGCAGCAGTCGCGTGAGATCCTCGGCGACGACGCGGTCCTCCGATTCCCAGAGCGCGGCCACTGCCAGGGCGCGGACTTCAGGGTCTGCGTCGGCCAGCGCGATCCGGGCGAGGGCGGTGAACTCGAGGTCGACGTTGTCCTCGGCCAGCGTGGTGGTCTCGGCGATTACGCGGCGGCGCGAAGCCGGGGCTATGCCCGGCCAGGCCTGGCGGACCGCCTCCGCCTCCTCGCGGTCCATGGCCGAGAAGGATACGAGCGCGGACACGGAAGGCTCATCGCCCGCCACGAGCGTGTCGAGGAGTGCCTGGAGTTCGCGGGAGCCGCCGGACGCCACGGATTCAGTCTATCACCGGGCCGCGGCCACTCGCTTCAGGCTTGAGCGAACGGCCGAGAAGTCTAGCGAGCGCGCCCATGACGGTGACGCGCCCGGCCAGCGCCTCCGCGACCTGTTCCGCGATGGGGAGCTCCACGCCGTGAGCGCGGCCAAGCTCGACAGCGACGGGGGCGGTAGCCACCCCCTCGACGACCTCTCCAATCTCGGCCAAGGACTCGGCGGGCGTAAGCCCACTCGCCACCAGCTCGCCCAGCCGCCGGTTGCGGCTAAGCGGCGAGAAGCAGGTCGCGGCGAGGTCGCCGACGCCGGCCAGGCCCTGGAAGGTAAGCGCATCAGCGCCGAGGGCCATGCCGAGCCGCGTCATCTCGGCCAGCCCACGCGTCAGGATGGTGGCCATGGTGTTCGTCCCGAAGCCAAGCCCCGAAGCGGCGCCCGCCGCGATGGCGATCACGTTCTTCAGCGCCCCCGCGACCTCCACCCCCACGACGTCGGTGGAGCGGTAGACGCGGAACCTGCTCGCCGAGAAGGCTTCCTGCCAGAGGCCGGCCAGATCCTCGTCGGAGCAGGCCACCACGGCTGCTGCGGGAAGGCCGCGGGCAACTTCGTGGGCCAGGTTGGGCCCGGAAAGCGCCGCGACGAGGGACCCGGGCCAGCCCGAAGCGATGAGCACTTCGCTCATGCGCGCCTTCGAACCGTGCTCTAGCCCCTTGGCGGCAGAGACAATGGGGACGCTCCTGCTGACCGCTGGCGCCGAGACGGCTTCGCGGAGCGCCTGGGCGGGCGTGGCCACGATCAGGCCTGCCAGCGGCTGCGTGAGGCCTGAGAGGGTACAGACGTGGACTGCATCGGGCAGGACCACTTCGGGCAGGCGCTCGATGCCACGCCGGGAGGCCACGTCACCGGCCTCTCCTTCGCTGCGGGTCACCAGGAAGACATCATTACCATTCTGAGAGAGGAGCCAGGCGAGGGTCGTCCCCCACGAAGTCGCTCCAAGGACGGCGTAACGCGACACGGCGGCGGTTAGCCCGTTGCCGGGCGGTCGCCGCCCTGGCCCATCTTCGGTTCCGTGCCGGACAGCAGCCGCCTGATGTTGGGGAGGTGCTGATACTCGACGAAGAGCGCAACAAAGACGGCATGGGCCGCGAAGGGCCATGGCTCCCAGCCCATGGCGGCTGCAAAGACAACAACCCCCGCGGCGATCGGTGTGCCCACGATCGAGCCGAGCGACATATAGCGCATGATGCCGACGGGAACGATAAGCAACAGCGGGAAGAAGGCCGCAATCAGCGGCGTGAGACCAAGGATGCCGCCATACGAGGTGGCCACACCGCGCCCGCCGCGAAACCCGGCGAACACGGGCCAGACATGGCCGATGATCGCTGCCGCCGCCCCGGCTGCCGCTGCGCCATCATTTTCGAGAACGAAGCGCCCGAGGAGCGCGGGCGCCACTCCTTTGGCGATGTCGCACAGGACCACGATCGCGGCTGCGGTCTTGCCGGCGGTGCGCAGGACGTTCGTCGTGCCGGTCTTGCCGCTGCCGGACTCACGAATATCGCGACCGAGCCAGATGTAGCCGACGATCAGGCCGTAGGGGACGGAACCGAGAAGGTACCCGGCAGCGATGGTCGCAACGTATTCGAGGATCACGGCTGCGCATCATCCCCGGAACGGGCTTTGAACACCAGCTTGATAGGGGTGCCTTCGAAGTCGTAGGCGCCCCGGATTGTCCGTTCGAGGTAGCGCCGGTAGCTGAAGTGCACGATTTTCGGGTCGTTCACGAACAACACGAAGGTGGGCGGCTCTATGGACGCCTGCGTGGCATAGAGCAGCTTCAGCCGCTTGCTGTGGACGACAGGCGGAGAATGTGACTGGATGGCCTTCTTCAAGAGACTGTTCAACTCTGGTGTGGGCACGCGCCGCCGGCGGGCATCGCGCACTTCGACCGCGAGCTTCAAGAGCTCCTCGAGGCCGTTCCCCTTGAGGGCAGAGATGAACTGCACGAGCGCCCACGGGGCGAAGCGCACCCGGCCGCGCATCTGGCGGCCGGCCCAGTCGCGCCGCTCAACGGGGTCTTCCCAGAGGTCGATCTTGTTCACCGCCACTATCAGGCCGCGGTAAGCCTCGATGGCGATCCCGGCGATGTGAGTGTCCTGCGAGGTCACCCCTTCGGCGCCATCGATGACCAGGATGGCCACGTCGCAGCGTTCGACGGCCGACCGGGTGCGCATCACTGAGTGACGCTCCACCCCCACGCCCTGCTTCCCGGGCCGCCGGACACCGGCCGTATCGATGAGAGTGAATGCGCCCTGCGGGGTGTCAATCTCGGTGTCGATGGCGTCCCGCGTTGTTCCCGCCACTTCACTCACGATGACGCGCTGCTCGCCCGCGAGCGCGTTCAGAAGCATCGACTTGCCCACGTTGGGACGGCCGATGATCGCGATTCGCACGCGGTCTTCCTCAACGAGGGCGGGCGCCTCGGGGATGCGTGCGACGACTTCGTCCAGCATGAGGCCCACGTTAAGGTCGTGCAGCGCGCTCACGGGCAGCGCTTCGCCGAAGCCCAGGACGGCGGCCTCAGCGATGCCTGCTCCTTCGCGGCGCTCATTGTCGGCCTTGGTGGCGACGAGCAGTGTTGGGCGCGCCGCCCGGCGGACCACGTCCGCGATGTCGTAGTCGCTGGCGATGAGCCCGTCGCGCGAATCGACGCAGAAGATGATAAGCGCCGCGCCGCCGATTGCAGTCTCAATCTGTCCGACGATGAGCGGCGCGTAGACGTTCTCGCCCCGGGTCTCGTAACCGCCGGTGTCGATGAGGCGGAAGCGGGCGCCGAGCCACTCCACATCCGCCTCTACGCGGTCACGGGTCGTGCCGGGCTCGTCTTCGACGATGGCGCGGCGCTCACCCACGATCCGGTTGAAGAGCGATGACTTGCCGACGTTCGGGCGGCCAACTATGACCACGCGTGGGAGGAGAGCGCTGGCTGAGGTCATGGGGACACCGGCACAAGGGTCACGGAAATGCTCGTGTCTCCGCCCTCAACCTTCAGCCCCTGGGGAACGGAGACAGTCACAGGGAAAGTCCCTGTTCCGCCGCCGGCGCCAGCAAGCGAAACCGTCGCCTTGACGTCGCCTGACCTGAGTTCGGAAAGCTGCGTGAATGGGCCCGCGACCCGGACCTGCACCGAGATCGCCGTCCCCGGCGCGACGATGAGTCCTGCCGGGAGGTTCTCAACCGCAGGCGCAACCACCACCAGCATTGAAGGACATGGACCTGCGGCCTGACCCGTGCAGTCGAACGCTTCGACCTTAACCTTGATGGTGACTGATTGGCGGTCTAGCGAGACGTTTTGGGGGTGCTCCACGTTCTTTGCGGCAGTGACATCGGTGCGGGCGCCGGCGATGGTGAGCGCCTCCGTGGTCATATAGCTGGGAAGGCTATCGATCACAGCCTTGGGCCCGGTCACCGTGACAACCTGCGGGTCCCAGGTGGCGGCCGAGACGCGGAAGCCAGTGGCCGGAACGCCAGTCACCACGGGAAGGACGGGCAGCGTGCGCTGGGTGAAGACCTGGACGATCTTGAACGTTGCTTTGGCGCGGGCCGGGGCCAGGTCAACGGTCTGCTCGTTCCCGCTGGCGGCACGCGCGACAAGTGCGCCCTGGTGCTCGAAGGTCTCGCTACGCACACCGGAAAGGTTCACATCAAGCTGAACCGAAACCACGCCATCCACAAGCTCGGGCCGCCCGCTGATGGTTACGAACGCAGGCTCGACCACCGGGGAGCCGGCGAGCCGGTACCCGGCCGGCAGCTCGCCCGTCTGGTGGACCTCCACGGGCACCTCCTTGGTGGCCGCCTTGATCATGCGCACTTCGACGGTGGCGGGCTCCACCCAGAGCACCTTCACCCCATCGCGCTTCGACTCCACGCGCACGGCGCGCGACTCGGCCTGCTCCGAGGTGAGCCCCTTCACGTCGACGGTGGCGCGGAAGTCGCCTGCATGCAGGTTCGGCAGGTCGGCTTCGCGCGCTTCGACGCGGACCCTGACCTGGGGAAGGTCGTCCACGATGTACCCCTCAGTGCGGTTGACGATCTCGATGGTGATTCCCGCCTGCCCCACGGGAACTGTTCCTTCCTTGCGCGGGTTCTCGATGTCTTCAATGACGAACCAGATGGCGAATGCGGCCAACAGGCTGATTCCGGCCAGGATCCGGTTGCCGTAAAAAGTCGCCCCGCTGGCGCGAAGCACCTGCCAGGCGAGCCCCGGGACTCCGGCCAGGCCACGGAAAACGCGCCTCATGCTGGGGTCCCCTCCTTCCCATTGCGGCTGGCACGCGTGGCGGCGGAAGTCTCGAGGAGCCATTCGAGCACGGCGCGGAGCCGTCTCTCATCGGCGACGTGGGTAAGGCGCCCACCAAGGCCAACGGTTATGTCGCCTGTTTCTTCGGAGACAACCACGGAAAGAGCGTCTGTCTGCTCGGTGATGCCGATGGCCGCGCGGTGCCTCGTGCCAAGCCCGCGCCCGTCGCGCGGGAGCTCGCTGGCGAGCGGGAGAACGCAGCTCGCCGCCACGACGCGGTCCCCGCGCAGCACGACGGCCATGTCGTGCAGCGGCGAGTTCGGGAAGAAGATTCCCGCGAGGAGCTCGGGCGAGACGCGCGCATCGACAGGGATGCCGGTCTCGATTACATCCTGGAGGCCCGTTTCTCTCTCGATCACGAAGAGCCCGCCGTGCCGCTCGCGAGACATCTGTGTGGTGGCGCGAACGATGGAATCGATGACCTCCGCGTAGTGCGGCCCTTTCAGCCACCCCTGCAGGCCAGTGCGGCCGATGCGGTCGAGGGCCCTGCGCAATTCGGGCTGGAAGATGATGGCCGCCCCGATGAGAAGCGCCGTGAACGAATTGCGGACAAGGAAGTTGACGACAGTGAGGTCGAACATTCGCCCCAGGAGCACGGCGATCAGCAGGAGCAAGAGCGCGCCCCGCAGCTGGGTCATGGCCCGGGTGCCGGTCAGGAGCCGCACTGTCCAGAAGATGACGAAGGCAATGAGAAGCACGTCGATGACGCTGGAGCCATCGAACTGATCAATGATTTCGCGGGCGTGGTTGAAGTCGGGCATGGTCTGGGCGCTGCGCTCAATCACGCGTGCACAGGCTCATGATAACGCGAACTCCCGGAATCCCGATTTCGCTCGGAAAGGCTACTTTTCGACCTGGACCTGACCTGCAACCCCCAGGAGGAAAGCCACGACAGCGGCCTGGGCCCAGACCCGGTTCTCGGCCTGGTCGAAGATGATCGCCTGCTCGCTTTCCATCACCTCATCGGTGATCTCCTCGCCGCGATGCGCAGGGAGGTCGTGCATCACGAGAGCGCCCGGCGCTGCCCGGGCGACGAGGTTTGAGTTGAGCTGATAGCCAGCGAAGGCAATACGCCGGCGCTCCGCTTCTCGCTCCTGCCCCATGGAAGTCCACACATCGGTGTAGAGCACCTCGGCGCCGCGCACAGCCTGCGATGGCTCATGTACCAGCGTCAGGTTGCCGCCTGACGCGGCGGCGCGAGCGCTGGCCTCGCTTATGAGGGCCTCGGGGAGCATGTAGCCCGGAGGGGCCGCCATGCGCACATCCATGCCCAGGGAGGCGGCCGTCATGACGAGGCTGGCGGAAACGTTGTTGCCATCACCGACAAACGCGAGGGAGACGCCCTTCAGCCGGCCCTTCTTCTCGCGTACCGTGAGCAGGTCGGCGAGCGCCTGGCAGGGGTGCTCTTCATTCGTGAGGGCGTTGATGACAGGGATGGCCGAAAACTGGGCGTACTCTTCGACGATCTCCTGTCCCCAGGTGCGCACCGCGACCACATCGACGTAGCGGCTGAGAACACGCGAAACGTCCTTGATTGCCTCGCGCTCGCCGAGGCCCACCTCCTGCGGGGCAAGGTAGATGGTTTCGCCGCCGAGGTGGCGCATGGCCACCTGAAAGCTAACGCGCGTGCGGAGCGAGGGCTTTTCGAACAGAAGGGCCAGTTGACGCCCTTCGAGCACGCGCTGCGGTCGCCGCTTGAGGGCGGTGGCGAGATCGAGCAGAAACGAAATCTCCTCCCCGGTCAGATCGCCCGCGGAGAGGAGATGGCGAACAGGAACACCCATGGCGGCAGTATAGGCAGAGAGGGCGAAACAGTCGCTCAGCGGGTTAATCTCCGGCCACAACCTGCCGTTATATCCAGTAGCAGATTGGTGCGAGGGACGGTGAGAAGATGGTCCCGGCCTGGAAAGTGAAATTCGCCCAGGGGAAGATGTTCCAGCGGATGGAGTGTGACCGCTGCCATGCGCGGTTCAACTTCGCGGAAACGCCGAGGGTGACGCGAATTGCCCGGTGCCCTGCGTGCGGGAGCTACGCCGCCCAGCCGCTCGCCGCCGCCTGAACCGGGGCACAATTCCCTCTTGCCCGGGATTTGGTACGATCGGAGCCACGCAGGGGTGTAGCTCAGTTGGCAGAGCATCGGCCTCCAAATCCGAGTGTCGCGGGTTCGAATCCTGCCACCCCTGCCAACCACTCCGCATGAGCGGGGGCAGCTAGCGGCAGGTCCCTCAGGCGGCGCTTGCCGTCCGCGCCGATGGCTGCATAGGATTTAGTGCCGTGCCCAGGTGGTGGAATGGCAGACACGCTGTCTTGAGGGGGCAGTGCCTTTTTAGGCGTGTGAGTTCAAATCTCACCCTGGGCACCACTCAATCTGGCAATCTGGCGCCGTGGCCAAGTGGCAAGGCAGAGCTCTGCAAAAGCTTCACCGCCGGTTCGAATCCGGCCGGCGCCTCCAACCCTCCCCAACTTCCATCCAAATTCGTTCCTGGCCCGCAACATTGATGCACGATGTGGCCGGGCCCAGGGGCTGCGGCCAGCGGGCCGCCTTGGTTCGCGCTCAGAGCCCGGCGAGGTCGTCTGGGTCGATATCCAGCGCGACGGCGAGGGCGCGGTTCACGTCCCTCATCTTCTCAGCAGAGAGGGACCCCACATAGTCAGTGAGCCTGGAGCGCGTAACACCCGTGACGTCGTCGCATCGCAGCCAACTCGGGTGCTTGAGGCCTTCCTGCTCTCCCACAGGCACTTCTGTAGCCACCCCTGCCGGCGCCGTGTAGGCGGGCACGCAGGCCACAGTCGAATAGCGGGACTCGAGAAGATCATGCCGGGCCACCACCAGAAACACCCTGTTCCGGCGCGGATCGTCAGGCCTGGCATGGGACACGCGGTAGAGCTCGCCCCGCCTCACGGTTCGAACTCGTCGCCGACCTCGGCAGAGTAATCCTCGACATCGGGGGGCTCGCCGAGACGGCCGTCGGCAATCGCATTCAGCAGCCCGATTTCGCGGGTTCGCTGAGCCTCGCGGTCCGCACGCCTGAGGTAGTCGCGGACCACTCGCTCGATGAACTGGGAACGGCTGCACTCGTGGCCAGCGATCCGGTCGATCGAGGCCAGCACCTCGGGTGACAGTGTGACCGAAGTCTTGATTTTCATACCACCACTATACCACCTGCCATACCACTACAGGCCATACTCTTGCGGCCGCGTGCGCAGCCACTCGCCGATCATCTCGCCGATCATGATCGAAGTGAGGTTCGTGTTCGCCCGCGGGACCGACGGCATGATGGAGGCATCGGCCACGACCAGGTTCTCTACCGCGTGTGCGCGGCCGTACTGATCGACCACCGCGCCCGGGTCCGTCGCCGGGCCCATCTTGAGCGTGCCGCAGGGGTGGTAGCCGCTGGCGGCGAACCGGTGCAGCAGGTCTGCGATGCTCTCATCATCCAGCGAGCGGCGCGGGTCGGGGAAGAGCACCTGCGCCACCAACCCCGACATCGCCTTCGTCTTCGTAAAGGCGAGCGTGTCGCGGAACGCTGCCACCAGGCGCGACACATCCCTCTCGTCTTCACAGAAGCGCTGCTCCACGACGGGTGGAGCGTGCGGGTCCGCGGAGGATAGCGACAGGCGGCCCGTGCCGTAGGTCTGTTCGAGCACCGCTGCGATTGCGAACGAGTTCAGTGCTGCTTCACCCCGGGGCGAGAAAGAGAAGGCTTCGATTTGCAGGTCGTTGCGCTGGTCGCTGCCGGGGGCCGTGTAGCGGAGGATCGTCTGGACGATCGGCTGGCCGGCATCGAGCAGCGACGGATCTTTCGCGCGGCAAAGGACCGCGGCCGCCGGGTGGTCGGAGAGGTTGGCGCCTACGCCCGGCACGTCGCGCACTATTTCGATGCCGTGACGTTCGAGTTCTTGGCGCGGGCCAACACCGGAGCGCATCAGAATCGCGGGTGACTGGAGCGCGCCTGAGCAAAGCACAAAGAGCCGCCCACGGACGACCTCCACCTCACCGCCCGTTTCCACCTCGGCAGCGACGATGCGGCCGCTTTCGACCAACAACCGCCGGACAATGGTGTTCGCGCGAATAGTCAGGTTGGGCCGGATGCGCGCTGGCGCAAGGTAGCCTATGGCCGTGGAAACTCGGAGCCGGCCGAGCTTGTTCATCGGGTGTGGGCCAGCGCCCCAGCTTGCGGGATCGTTGGCATCGGGGCAGTCCGGGTAGCCGAGTTCGCGACTCGCATCGAGAAAGCCCTGGTGGACGGCAGTCAACTCGTCCCAGCCGTAGCGGCGGATGCTGATCGGTCCCGCGTCTCCGTGCCAGGGGCGGTCCCCGTAATCAAGGTCGCGTTCCAGCCGCCGGAACGCGGGGAGCACCTTTTCCCATGCCCACTCGGGATTCCCGGCCGCAGCCCAGCCGTCGTAGTCCTCGGGCATGCCCCGCAGGGCGATGGTGGTGTTGACCGCGCTTGAGCCTCCCGTGACTCGCCCCCGCGGGAAGGCCTGTTGGCGGCCGATGGAAGTGGGCTGGTAGGTGAAGCCCCAGTCGTGGGCGGTGTAGGAGTTGTTGTGGCTGTTGACGAGGTCAAACGGAGTCTCGCGGATGACTTCGTAGTCGGGCCCCGCTTCGACGAGGAGGATGCTGCGCTGCGGGTATTCGCTGGCGCGTGCGGCAATCACACACCCCGCCGAGCCAGCACCGAGCACGACCACGTCGTGGTCTATCACCTCTGTCACGGTTTCCTCCGGGGCGTGCGACAAACTGACATCAGGCATCCTCTCGCTTATAGTTGGCCGTGCACTACCCACCATCCGCCGGGCGGGAGCGCCCCTGTGTGCTCCAAGTTCCGGCCGTGGTTCCAAACCAGACGAGGCATTGTATGACTTTTGAATCTGTGCTGGCGCAGGCGCGCGCAGAGAACCGAACCCTGCTGAACGAGGTTGAGGCGAAGGAAGTCCTTCGCGAGGCGGGTGTTCCCGCGACAGCCACGACACTCGCGACCAGTCGCGAGCAGGCCCAGGACCAGGCGGACGCAATGGGCTACCCCGTTGTGCTGAAGGTGGTTTCGCCCGATATCGCCCACAAGAGCGATGTTGGCGGGGTGAAGCTGAACCTGCTGAACCGCGAGGCTGTGGGGGCTGCTTTCGACGAAATCATGGCGAACGCGAAGCGCGCCGAGCCCTCCGCAAACATCCTCGGCGTCTCCGTCCAGCAGATGGCGAAGCAGGGCACCGAGGTCATCATCGGCATGACCACCGACCCCCAGTTTGGCCCCGTAATGATGTTCGGCCTGGGCGGGATCATGGTCGAAGTCCTGAAGGACGTCTCGTTCCGCCTGGTGCCCCTCAGCGACAAGGACGCCGGGCAGATGATCGACGAAATCAAGGGGCGGCCTGTTCTTGCGGGCGTCCGCGGTCAGCCGCCGGCTGATGTCGAGGCGCTGAAGAAAACAATCCTCCAGGTCTCGCAGTTCGTCGAGACGCACCCTGAGGTGCGCGAACTGGACCTGAACCCGGTATTCGCCTACCCGGACGGCGCGATCGCGGTCGACGCCCGCATCGTCGTCTCAGAGGCGTAACGCCATGGCTGTACCCGGGCATCGCCTGGACCGGATGTTTAACCCGAAGACCGTTGTCGTGATTGGCGACAAGGGCCCGATGTACATGTGGTGCCAGGGCAACCTGCCGTTCAAGGAGCAGGGGGGCAACCTCTATTCGGTCCAGATCGACGAGAAGGAGATAGCCGGAATCGAGGCTCTCGGCATCACCAACTACAGGTCGCTGGCCGAGATCCCCGAGCCCATCGACTACGCGGTTGTGGCAGTGCCGCGCCACGTTTCGCATTACGTGCTCAAGGACCTGATAGCGGTTGGCGCGGCTGGGGCCGGGTTCTTCACATCGGGCTTCGCGGAAACGGGCGAAGAGCTTGGCATCAAGCTGCAGGACCAACTCACAACCATGGCCCGGGAAGCCAACTTCAACCTGGTTGGCCCGAACTGCATGGGCCTCTATCTGCCAAAGGCGGGCGTGCGCTTCAGCGGTGAGGCGCCGGTGGCCTCGGACGGCAAGATCGGGTTTCTTTCGCAGTCGGGCACGCACGGCATCATGTTTAGCCTGGTGGCAGGCGCCCAGGGGATGCACCTGAGCCGCTGCGCGAGCTTTGGAAACGCAGTCGTGCTCGACGTGAGCGACTACCTCGAATACCTGGCGCTCGACGACGAGACCGAAGTCATCGGCATGTACGTTGAGGGCGTGAAGAACGGGCGGAAGTTCTTTGAGACCCTGCGGATGGCTTGCCAGCAGAAGCCTGTGGTTGTCTGGAAGGGCGGACAGACCGAGGCAGGGGCGCGCGCGACCATGTCGCACACGGGTTCCCTTGCAGCCCCGCAGGCGGTCTGGGACGGGATGATGCGCCAGTGCGGCGCCATCACTACGAACTCGCTCGACGAAACGATTGACGTGGTCCAGCTATTGCTGAACTCAAAGCTGCCGAAGGGCCCGAACATGGCCCTCCTGGCGATGACCGGCGGGCAGTCGGTTTCGATCACCGACGCATTCGCGAAGGCGGGGTTGCGCGTGCCGCGGCTAAGCGAGCAGAGCTACAAGGAGCTTGGCGAGTTCTTCAACATCGTTGGCGGGAGCTACCAGAACCCGCTCGACATGGCAGGGACGATCCAGGGCAGCCCTGAGCTGCTCGACCGCATTCTGCGCATCCTGGACTCAGACCCGAACGTCGATGGGATGGCCATGGAGCTTTCGGCGATGTTCGGCACGCGGCAATGGAAGGCGCGGCCGGAATCGCTCGACAAGATGCTCGACACCCTGCGGGACCACATGGAGCGCTCCTCCAAGTCATTCCTCGTGGTCATGCACCCCGCTCACGAAGAAACCTACGTGGCGAGCATCAAGCCGAGATTCCACGAGCGGAGTATCCCGTTCTTCGCCAGTTTCGACCGGGCGGCCGCTGCGTCGGCCCGGGCGCTGGCGTGGGGCACGCGGTAGGTAGAAGGGGGGCGAGACCTCGCCCTTTTGGCACGCCCACAGGCTCCGGCGCCATCCGTCTTGCGTGGTTCAGACGCTATCGCGGCTCCCGTGGAGCACCCCAAGCACTTCGACGTGGGTTGTCGCGACAATGTACAGAATCCGATACGGCCCTTCGACCACCATGCGGATCTCCAGATCTTCGGCATGCGGAATAACGACGCCGGAGCGAGAAAAGGTGGCAAGCTGTACGGAACGAGCAGTTATTCGATCTATCATGCGGTCCGCATAGCGTTTCGAGGTTCGGGAAAGGAACGCGTGGATGCCTGCAAGATGGGCTTCGGCCGGCTCCGTCCAGAAGACCCTCACTGTCGACGTCTCATTCAGCCAGGCCGTAGCTCTTTCTCACCTCTTCCACCGGCCGGCGCCGTCCCTCGCGGCTGGCCTTGAGCCCTTCCTCTACCGCCTGGAGGACGTACACCCTCTCCATCACATCGTCCCAGGTAGCGTCCTCGGGCAACTCCTCGGCAAGTCGCCGGACTTCCTGCTTGATAGCTCCCATTGCCTTCCCTCCTGTGGCAGTTGATTTTACCGCAACGCGGGCCCTGCAGTGCCTGCCGCCAGAGGAATGATGCGTCGCCCTGTGACGCGCTGGCCGCCCACAGTCACGCCAACCACCCGTCGGCAGCCGTGGTCCACCTTCACGGTATACTCCCCGTTATGACGAGATTCGCTTTGGCCGCGGCCCTCGCGCTCGTGCTTTGGGCCCTGGTGGAACCCGCACAGGCTCGCGTAGGGGCCGTGGCGGCCATCGTGCTGTCGGCCGGAGTTGGAGCGCTGCGGGTGTATGCGGCAGCGCGTCGCCGGAAGCGCTTCAACACACTGGCCGGGCTGCGGAAGATGGCGCCCGGTGCGTTCGAGCGCGCCGTGGCCGCGTGGTTTGCACGGGACGGCTGGATCGTCGAGCACCGCGGCCGCAGTGGAGACCGGGGCATCGATGTCATGGCCTTCCGCGGGGCAGAAGTGGTCGCGGTGCAATGCAAGCGCTACGGCGAGCGGGGGACCGTGTCCCCGGCGCAACTCAGGGAGCTCTACGGCGCCGCCGTGGCCGCAGGTGCCACCAGAGCGCTGCTCATTACGACTGGCCGGGTTTCTCGCGCCGCGGCGGAATGGGCAGGAGCGCTGGGGACCGCACCCGCGCGCCTCGATGTGATTGCCGGCGAAGAGGTGGAGGCAATTGCCACGGGCAGGGTGAGGATCGCATGCGGCCAGGAGCGAATCTGAAGCAACCTACGTTTCGGACGGCCCGATCCTGCCCGTTTTTCCTTGACCGTGGTCCGAAATGAACCTAGCATCCCTCGCGGTTGCGTACTGAACTACGGAGCGCGCCAACCAGTTTGAGGAGGGAAAAACCTTGACAAGGGATGGACGTGCGTCCACATGGCTGTGGACGCTCCTGGCACTGCTTGCCATCGCTTCGGTCGGGCTCGTCGCCTGCGGCGACGACGATGACGACGATGGTGGCGATGCCGCCACCAAGGGCTTCACGGAGGCGGGCTACAAGCTGGCCGGCTTCAAGGAAGTCACCATTGATTCGGGAGCGGCGGTCAAGATCGGCATTTCGAGCGCCCTTTCGGGCGACGTCAAGGGCCTGGGCGAGCCCATCGCCATCGCTGCAGAGCTGGCGGGCGACGGGGTCACCATCAAGGGCCACAAGGTCGAGTGGGTCCGCGAAGACGACCTTTGCTCGCCGGACGGCGGCACGGCTGCGGCCGATCGCCTCGCCAAGGCCGGTGTTGTGGCCGTTGTTGGTCCGATCTGCTCGGGCGCGACGGTCGCTTCGCAGCCGCAGTATGAGAAGGCGGGCATCACCACCATCTCGCCGTCGGCCACCGCTCCCGGCAACACGAATCCAGCACGCTCCGAAGGACCGTATGTGACGTTCTTCCGGACTACGTTCTCGGACGCAATCCAGGGGCCGACCCAGGCCAAATTCGCGCGCGAGAATCTCAAGGCCAAGACGGCCTACATCGTGTACGACACCGATGCCTATGGCACGGGGCTGAAGGATGCGTTCAAGGGCGCGTTCGAGAAGGAAGGCGGCAAGATCGTCGGCACGCCCGAGGGCTTCGCCAAGAAGACCACCGACTTCAAGTCGATCATCGCCAACATCAAGAAGGAGAAGCCGGATGTGGTCTACTTCTCCGGTTTCTACGCCGAGGCGACACCGTTCCTGAAGCAGCTCCGGGCTGAGGCGGACCTCAAGGACACCCCGTTCCTGACCGGCGACGGCCCGAAGAACGACGAACTGCTGAAGGGCGCAGGCGAAGCCGCAGAAGGCGCGTACTTCTCTCTGCCTACGCCGTCCCAGAAGGGTGCGGCCTTCGACGCCTTCGCCAAGAAGTACGAAGCGAAGACCGGCAAGAAGGCCGAGTCGGGCACGTTCGTCGCGGAGTCGTACGACGCAGCGACCGTCATCATCAAGGCCCTCGAAAAGGTGGCTGCCGATGACGGCGGCAAGCTGAAGATCGACCTGAAGAAGCTGAACGAGGCCATCAAGGACACGGTCCTCGACGGGGCCTCCGGGAAGATTGACTTCGGCGACAACGGCGACAACCTTGGAGGCGCCGACACCCCGGTTTCCCTGTGGCAAATCAAGGACGGCAAGTTCGTCGAAATCAAGTAGTAGACCGGGACCTCCCGGTGCATGAATAGCCTGGAACGGGAGAGGTAGCGGGGCGCCGCCCTCTCCCGTTCTGCTATCAAGCCAACCAGGAAGGCAAGCAGGGGTACGGATGGGCTTCTGGCTGGACCAACTCGTTAACGGGCTGACCACGGGCAGCATCTATGCGCTGATCGCGCTCGGCTACACGATGGTCTATGGCGTGCTCCAGCTCATCAACTTCGCCCACGGCGAGGTCTTCATGCTGGGCTCCTTCGCCGGCTATGGCGTGATCATGGCCGCCGGAGGCGCGGACGTATCGGGCCCTATGGTGGCCCTGGTCATCCTGCTCGCGCTGCTTGCCGCAGGGGCATCGTCAGCGGCTTCCGCCACGGTCATCGAGCGGCTCGCCTACCGGCCTCTCCGCAATGCGCCCCGGCTGGCCCCGCTCATCAGCGCCATTGGGGTCAGCGTTTTCCTGTCGCATCTTGTGGATGACGGTTTCCTGCGCGGCGAAGGCCGCTACTACCCGGAGATCTTCCCGTCGGGGGGAATCGAGGTTGGGGCGCTTGCGGTCACCTACCTTCAGCTCTTCCTCATGGGTTCCTCGGTGGTGATGATGCTCGGACTGACCTACTTCATCCGCAGCACGCGCACCGGCAAATCCATCCGCGCGGTCTCGGAAAGCCGTGACAACGCCTCGCTCATGGGCATCGACATCAATCGCGCTATCGTGGCCACGTTCGTGATCGGCGCAATCATGGCCGGGTTCGCCGGGGTGCTCTACGGCCTCTTCTACAGCACCATTCGCGGGAGCATGGGCTTCCTCCCCGGAATCAAGGCGTTCACGGCGGCCGTCCTTGGGGGAATCGGCAGCATCCCCGGAGCCGTCGTGGGGGGCTACTGCCTCGGGCTGACCGAGACCGTCGGCCGCGAGTTGCTGAACGAGATCCCGGGAGTGAACCTGCCCAACGAATGGCGCGACGTGATCGCCTTCGGGCTCCTGGTGGTCATTCTCATCTTCCGCCCCACGGGCATCTTTGGCGAACGGGTGAGCAAGCGTGCGTGACCTGAGGGGCGCTCCAAGCGCCGTCCGCGTCTCCACCTGGGAACGTATCCCGTCAGGCATCCGGCCTTTCATCTGGCTGGTTCTCTCGTTGTCCGTTCTTGTGATGCCCTTCTTCGACGACACCTGGGTGCGGATGCTCTTCCTTGTCGGCCTCTACGTCGTGCTCGGGATGGGCCTGAACGTCGTTGTCGGCTTTGCCGGACTTCTTGACCTTGGGTATGTGGCCTTCTTCGCCGCGGGCGCCTACATGGTCGGCATCTGGAGCTCGCCGGTTTCCCCGGCGGTCGACGTTTCGCTCAACTTCTGGATCATCTTGCCGCTGGCGCTGGCCGTGGGGGCAGTGGTTGGCGTTCTGCTCGGTATGCCGGTGCTCCCGCTGCGGGGCGACTACCTGGCGATCGTGACCCTTGGCTTCGGGGAGATTGTGCGCATCCTCATCGTCAACATGACGAACGTCACGAACGGGTCGCAGGGGCTATACAACATCCCCAAGCCCGACATCGCGTACCGCGAAGTCGACAACGTCCAGGCGTTCTACTTCATGATTGTGTTGGCGGCGTTCGGCACCTGGTTTGTGACGGCCCGCCTCCGCGACTCGCGGATCGGCCGCGCATGGGAGGCGATCCGCGAGGACGAAGACGTTGCCGGGGCGATGGGCATCAACACCACGAAGTACAAGCTCATGGCCTTTGCCATCGGCGCTGCGGTGGGTGCGCTGGGTGGGGCGATCTATGCACCATTCATCACGTTCATCAGCCCCGAGTCGTTCACGTTGCTGGTTTCCATCAACGTGCTCGCGCTGGTCATCATCGGAGGCATGGGAAGCACCCAGGGAGTGGTCGCGGGATCGCTCATCCTCATCGGCATCCCGGAGATTCTCCAGTTTAGCGAGACGCGCGACGCCCTTGGGCAGCTCGGCTGGATGCGGGACGGCCTCAACGGGGTGATCCACGCGTTCAACACGATCACGACGGCTGATGTTTCCGACCTTCCCCCGGCCGACAAGTGGGGTGAGAAGCTGGCCCTCTACCGGTTCATTGTCTTTGGGGCACTGCTGGTGCTGGTCATGGTCCTGCGGCCCATGGGTCTTTTCCCTTCGCAGCGGCGGACGCTCGAATTCGAAAACCCGCCCGAGGCCGAACTGGCCGGCGCCGGGGGCGGCTCCTGATGCCCGGCGCAAGACTGGAGGCGCGGGGCCTTGGCATCCGCTTCGGCGGCCTCTCGGCGCTGAGCGACATCGACCTGGCAGTTCCCCCCGGGGAAATTCGTGGCCTCATCGGCCCGAACGGCGCTGGCAAGACGACGTTCTTCAATTGCCTCACCGGGTTCTACACCCCAACCAGCGGGCAGCTTCTCATGGACGGTTTGCGAATTGACGGGCTTCAGACCCACGAAACCAGCGCGCTCGGCGTATCGCGAACGTTCCAGAACATCCGGCTCTTTTCCAACATGACCGCAATCGAGAACGTACTGGTAGGCAGCCACACGCACATGGCAGTTGGCGGCCGCGAGGTGTCT
Source organism: uncultured Anaerolineaceae bacterium (assembly GCA_964475735.1). Classification (GTDB taxonomy): domain Bacteria; phylum Chloroflexota; class Dehalococcoidia; order Tepidiformales; family Tepidiformaceae; genus UCB2. The sequence continues at coordinate 4,694 of CAYYYI010000020.1, read as the reverse complement.
GCCGCGCGGCGCCCAAGCGGCCACCGCCTTCTCGATATCGCTCGTACGCTGCCCGGCGCCCCGCTCGCCGCGTTGAGTGGAGTGGTTGAGATTGCGGGGGCAATTGGCCGGCCGCCCGCGGTACGATCGGCCGAGCGGGCGGCCGTGGAACGCGGCAGGCAGCTTCTCTCCTCGGTGGGCCTTCGAGGCCGGGAAAACGTAGTGGCCAGGAACCTGCCCTATGGCGACCAGCGCCGCCTGGAGCTGGCAAGAGCGCTCGCCACGAACCCGCGGCTGCTGCTGCTCGACGAGCCGACCGCGGGCATGAACCCGGCTGAAAGCGCCAACATGGTGAGCCTCATCCGCCGCGTTCGCGACGAGTTTGAGACGACGATCATCCTCATCGAACACCAGATGCGTGTGGTGATGGGTGTATGCGACCACATCACCGTCCTGGATTACGGGCGGAAAATCTCTGAGGGGACCCCGGCAGAGGTCCAACGCGACCCGTTGGTCATCGAAGCCTACCTGGGCAAGCGGGCAGCGGCGGGGGGCGACCATGCCGCTCCTTAGCCTTTCCGGCCTCGTCGCCGGGTACGGGGGGATCACCGCCGTAAAGGGAATTGACCTCGCCGTGGAAACGGGCGAGATCGTCACCCTAATCGGCTCAAACGGGGCGGGGAAGTCGACGACTTTGCGGGCGATCTCAGGGCTGGTGCGGCCCCGGAGCGGGACGATCTCCTTCTCCGGCCGGCCGATAACCAACATGCAGCCCCACCGAATCGTTTCGCTGGGCATTTCCCAGGTGCCCGAGGGCCGCGGGATCTTCCACCGCCTGACGGTGCGAGAGAACCTGGAGATGGGCGCGTTCCAGCGCTGCGACGGCGAGATCGGCGCCGACATGGAACGCGTCTTCGCTCTCTTCCCGCGCCTGAAGGAGCGAGCCGGGCAAACCGGGGGCACGCTTTCCGGCGGCGAGCAGCAGATGCTCGCAATGGGACGCGCCATGATGGCTCGCCCGAAGCTCCTGCTGCTCGATGAGCCGTCCATGGGGCTCTCGCCGATCCTCGTCGAAACCATTTTCGAAACCGTGACGAACATCCGGAAACAGGGGACCACCATCCTGCTCGTCGAGCAGAACGCCGCCATGGCCCTCGAGATCGCCGACAGGGCCTACGTGATTGAGTCAGGTGTCATTAGCCTGCAGGGAACCGGGGCCGAGTTGGCAAAGGACGACAGCGTGCGAAAGGCGTACCTCGGCGAGAGCTGAGGGACTCGGGCCGCCCCGGCTGTTGAACCACCCACCGGGACCTCAGCTTCGTGGATTGGTGCTATACTCACCGAGGTTCGTCCCACGCACATGCCGCCCCCGGGCCCAACGGTCCCCCCTGCGGGGAAGTCGCGGGGCGCGGTAGAGACGAGACCTCCCGGGGCCAGATAGCGCAACCGGGCAAGGGCCCAAGTACCCCCACTACGCGTGGAAGGAGGCTTGGGAGTGGGAACGATTTCGCCCGGTATCGGACAGGTTCTTCTCTCCAGGGTGACCATGCCCGGCGCCACTTCGCCGCCTGGCGGGTAGCCGGTAATCTCGGTCTGCCCCGTCAACATCCCCATCGAGAGAAAGGACGCCGATGCCCACAAACACCTTCGATGCCCGCGCCGGATTGGAAATCGACGGCGCTATGATGGCCTACTACCGGCTTGGTGCGCTGAGCGACGCCGGGGTGGGTCACGTTGACCGCCTGCCGTTTTCGCTCCGCATATTGCTGGAGAACCTGCTCCGCCTCGAGGACGGTCGCGCGGTCACCCGCGATGACATCCTGGCGCTTGCCAACTGGACACCCAACTCCGGCGAAGACCGGGAAATAGCCTTCACGCCCGCACGCGTGCTCCTGCAGGACTTCACCGGAGTGCCGGTGGTGGTGGACCTGGCCTCGATGAGGCAGGCCATCCTCGCCATGGGGGGCGATCCCCAGCGCATCAACCCCTTACAGCCGGTCGACCTCGTCATCGACCACTCGGTGCAGGTAGACCACTTCGGATCGAACGAAGCCTTCAGCCAGAACGTTGAGATTGAGTTCGAGCGCAACCGCGAGCGCTACCAGTTCCTGCGCTGGGGTCAGCAGGCGTTCACCAACTTCCGGGCGGTGCCGCCGGGAACGGGCATCGTCCACCAGGTGAACCTTGAGTACCTGGCCAGCGTCGTGTTCCGCCGCGACGAGGGCGGACTGGTCACGCTCTACCCGGACACGGTGGTAGGCACTGATTCGCACACGACCATGATCAACGGCCTGGGTGTGCTTGGCTGGGGCGTCGGCGGCATCGAAGCGGAGGCGGCCATGCTCGGCCAGCCTGTGTCGATGCTCATCCCCGAGGTCGTCGGGTTCAAGCTCACGGGTCTCCTGCCCGAAGGGGCCACCGGCACAGATGCCGTGCTCACCGTGACGCAGATGCTCCGCAAGAGGGGCGTGGTTGGGAAGTTCGTCGAATTCTTCGGCGCGGGGCTTTCGAGTCTGCCGCTGGCGACGCGCGCCACCATCGCCAACATGGCTCCCGAATATGGCGCCACCATGGGCTTCTTCCCCATCGATGCCGAAACTCTCAACTTCCTCCGCTTCAGCGGGCGGGCCGAGGAGCAGGTCCGGATTGTAGAGGCGTACTGCAAGTCGCAGGGGCTCTTCCGCACCGATTCGACCCCCGAGCCCATCTTCTCTGAAACGCTCGAATTGGACCTCGGGGCGGTGGCGCCCTCTATCGCCGGTCCGAAGCGGCCGCAGGACCGCGTCCCGCTTTCGGAGGCCAAGCAGGACTGGCGCCGCAACCTGGCCGAAATGGCCGCGGGGAACCTTGACGCCTCGGCAGCGGCGCAGGTGGGCGACCGCTCGTTCTCGCTGAAGCACGGATCGGTGATCATCGCGGCCATCACCAGCTGCACGAACACCTCCAACCCGGAAGTGATGCTCGCGGCCGGGCTGGTGGCGAAGAAGGCCGTGCAGCGGGGGCTTGCGACCAAGCCGTGGGTGAAAACAAGCCTGGCGCCTGGCTCTAAGGTCGTCTCGGACTACCTGGACGCCGCAGGGCTCACACCTTACCTGGAAGCGCTTGGCTTCAACCTGGTGGGCTACGGCTGCACGACCTGCATCGGCAACTCCGGCCCAATTCACCCAAAGATCGCCAATGCCGTTCACGATGCAAACCTGGTGGCGGCAGCGGTGCTCAGCGGCAACCGTAACTTCGAGGGCCGCGTTCACCCCGAGGCGCGGGCCAACTACCTTGCCTCGCCGCCGCTGGTGGTGGTCTACGCCCTCGCCGGCCAGATGGACACCGATTTCGAGAATGATCCCATCGGGTACGACCGCAACGGAGGCCCCGTGTACCTCCGCGACGTCTGGCCGAGCCAGGCCGAAGTCCAGGACGCGATCCGCTCGTCGGTACGCTCTGAGATGTACCGCAACGAGTACAGCGAGGTCTTCCAGGGAGACGCGCTCTGGCAGGGCCTCCCGGTGCCATCCGGGGCGCTCTACACGTGGGACGCCGATTCGACCTACATCAAGAACCCGCCCTACTTCGAAGGGCTCCCGCTCGATCCCGAACCGCCGGGCGACATCGCAGGTGCGCGAGTCCTTGCCCTGCTAGGCGACTCGGTGACCACGGATCACATTTCGCCGGCGGGCGACATCAGCGTAGACAGCCCGGCGGGGCGTTACCTGGCCGAGCGAGGAATCGCCAAGGCGGGCTTCAACTCGTACGGCGCGCGCCGCGGCAACCACGAGGTAATGATGCGCGGCACGTTCGCCAACATCCGGCTGAAGAACCTGCTCACGCCTGGCATCGAGGGCGGCGTCACTCTGCACGTTCCCTCGGGCGAGCAGATGGCCATCTTCGACGCCGCCGAACGGTACAGCGCCAGCGGCATCCCCCTCATCGTGATCGCCGGAAAGGAGTACGGCTCCGGCTCGTCGCGCGACTGGGCCGCGAAGGGTGTCCTGCTCCTTGGAGTAACGGCGGTGATCGCCGAGAGCTTCGAGCGCATCCATCGCAGCAACCTCGTGGGGATGGGCGTTCTCCCACTCGAATTCCTGCCGGGACATGGGCGCGAAGCACTCGGGCTCACGGGCCGGGAGACCTACTCCATCAACGGCATCGCGGGCATCCAGGAGCCGCGGACGCGCCTCTCAGTGACGGCTATTGCCGATGACGGCGAGGTGACCACGTTCGAGGTGCTCGCCCGCATCGACACACCCGTGGAGCTCGACTACTACCGGCACGGGGGCATCCTGCAGTACGTACTCAGGCAACTCCTGCAGAACTGAGAACAACGCCGGGCGCAGCGGCCGGGAACACTCGGGCCGTCGCGCGCTGGCTCGCACACACGCACAGAAAGGCTGACAAGGGAATCCAATGGCGAAGATCAAGGTCGTGAACCCGGTTGTGGAGATGGACGGCGACGAGATGACGCGGATCATCTGGCAGTTCATCAAGGACCGTCTCATCCTCCCCTACCTCGATATCGAGCTCGACTACTACGACCTCGGCATCGAGCACCGGGACGCCACCAACGACCAGGTGACTATCGACTCGGCGCTGGCGACGAAGAAGCACGGCGTCGCCGTAAAATGCGCCACCATCACGCCCGACGAGGCGCGCGTCGAAGAGTTCAACCTCAAGGAGATGTGGAAGTCGCCCAACGGCACCATCCGCAACATCCTGGGCGG
>CAYYYI010000019.1:0-28966 GCA_964475735.1 uncultured Anaerolineaceae bacterium | reverse complement strand
GTGGATGATCGTCGACAACGAGATCGACATCCGCACCAGCCGGTGGCTAACGCTCGCCGCGGCGGACCTGGCCGACAAGAACAAGCCGTTCCGCACCGAGGCCGCCATGGCGAAGCTCGTGGCCAGCGAAGCCGGCGGACGCGTGGTGGACCGCGCCATGCAGATCCACGGCGGCTACGGCATGACCAAGGACCTGCCCCTCGAACGCTGGTATAGGGAGATCCGCATCCGGCGCATCGGCGAAGGCCCCAGCGAGGTGCAGCGTCACATCATGGCCCGCGACCTGCTCGGGAGCTCGTTCCACTAGCGCCGGCTACTTGACCCATGGGCTACGATCGAAACGTGCCGCAGCGCTCGCACCCGCCAGGGAAAGGGCCGTGAGCCCCCACTCGCCGGTCCCGTTGGACGTCGCGGAGGGCATCCCGTTGGCTTAGGCTGCATAGCGCACCGCGCATCGAGCACAACGCAGGAGGGACGACGAATGGCCGCACGACCGGTCCCCGTGGGGAACTACGAGCTGCTTGAGGACCTGGAAACCGAAGAGGCGACAGTGCGGGTGCTGCGCATGGCGAACACAGGGCAGGCCGTGGAGCGCCACGTCCATGAGCGTTCGGCGCAGATCTACGTCGCCCTCCAGGGACGCGTCCGCGTCGAGATCGATGGAGCGGCGGTGGTGATCGAGCCGTACAGGGCGATGCGAATCCCGGCGGGATCCGTGCACGGCGCCGGGCCAGTGGGAGAGACTGCCGTGCTGATGAACATCTCCGTCCCGCCGCTGCAGGCGGACGACCAGATTAAGGTGCCCAGGTTCGAGCCTGCGGAGGCAGGGTAAGGGAAGGGCTCATGGCCCGGTGACACTTCCATGACTCCGGCTGCCGCCGAACCGGATCCCCCGCCGGCGCTGATCGAAGCGCTCAAGGCCCCGGCCTTCTATGGCGCGGGCGGCCCCGTCGAGGTGCGCGAAACGCACGCCTCCGTGGTGTTTCTGGTGGGCGGCGACGTCTACAAGCTGAAGAAGCCCGTGAACTTCGGCTTTCTCGACTACTCCACCCTGGCGCGGCGCCGCCTGATGTGCCGCCGGGAGGTGGAGCTCAACCGGCGGCTCGCCCCAGGGGTGTATCTGGGGGTGATCCCGATCACGAAGGGGCCCACGGGGTTCGCGCTCGGAGGCCGGGGACAGACGGTTGACTACCTCGTCCACATGCGCCGCCTCGACGACGAAGAGTCGCTCGCAGCGCTCGTACGCAGCGGCAGGGCCACCGAGGTGGACGTGCGGCGCGTTGCCCGCCGGATCGCCGCCTTCCACGCGCAGGCCGCGCGCGGGCCATCGATCGACCGGTTTGGCCGCCCGGCCGCTATCACCCGGAATCACGAGGAGAACTTCGCCCAGGTGCGCCCATTCGTGGGGTCCGTCATCTCGCGCGAGACCTTCGACGAGATCGCCAGCGGAGCCCGCCGGTTTCTCGCGAACGAACGCGAGACGTTGCTATCACGAGTCGCGGCCGGGAACATTCGCGACGGTCACGGTGACCTCCGCGCCGAGCACGTCTACTTGGAAGATGGCATCGAAATCATCGATTGCATCGAGTTCAACCGGCGGTTCCGCTATGCGGATACGGCGGCGGACCTCGCCTTCCTGGCCATGGACCTCGACGCGCTGGGAGCGCCGGACCTGTCGCGGGCGCTTGTCGCCGAGTACGCGCGCGCGGCAGGCGACCATGTGGCCCCGGTGATCCGCTTCTACCTCTGCTACCGCGCATTCACGCGGGGCAAGGTAGCCTGCCTGCGTTCGTCACAGCCCCGTCAGCCGCAGGCGGCGCGCGATGCCGAGGTAGCGGAGGCCCGCCGCTACTTCCACCTCGCGTTGAGGTACAGGCGCGCCGACTCCCGGCCCGTGTTGGTCCTTATGGCCGGACTGACTGGAACCGGGAAATCGACGCTGGCTGCTGCGCTCGGCGACGTCCTCGCGGCGGAGGTCGTCACCGCCGACGAAGTGCGCAAGCGGCTCGCCGGAATCTCCGCAGGCGAACACCGCGACGACCCGCTCGACTCCGGGCTATACGCGCCGGAAGTGAACGTGCAGGTCTACGGCTCGCTGATCGCTGCCGCCGAGAGTGCACTCTTGCGCGGTCGCAGCGTCATCCTTGACGCCACCTACCGGCGGCGCTCAGACCGCGACGCGGCGCGGTTCCTCGCCCGGCGGCTGGGGGCTCACTTCCACGCCGTTGAGTGCACCGCCCCCGAGGAGCTCGTCCGGGAGCGGATTGAGAACCGCCGCATCGGGGGCTCCAGCTGGTCCGACGGGCGGTGGGACGTCTACCTGCAGCAGCGCGCGGCGTTCGAGCCCCTTGACGAGATCGCTGCCCCCCAGCGCGTGACCGTAGACGCCTCCGCACCGCTTTCAGTGCAGACCGCACAGGTCCTTCACCATCTCGAGCACGCGTCGCAGACGCCCGGCTAACGTCGAGCCTGGGTGTCCACAGCGCGCAGGTGGTGGGCGAACCAGTCGACGGCCGCGTTGGAGGCGTGCTCCAGCGCACCGGGCTCTTCAAACAGATGTCCAGCGCCGGGCACAATCTCCAGCTTGACGGCGGGAACGCCCTCGGCGGCTGCCTGCACGCCCCAGAGGAGAGGGTCGGCCGAGCCAATGATGATCAGCGTGGGCACGTGAACATGCCTGAGTTCGCCTGCCATGACCGGGGGAGCGCGCAGCACCATCGCGGCCGGTTGGACGCTCCCGGTCGCCAGCGCTTCCAACGCCAGGACGCCGCCAAGGCTGGAGCCCGCTATCCCCACTTTGCCAGGGTCGATCTCCGGCTGTTCGCAGCAGCAGTGGTAGGCCGCCGCCACGTCCGCCGCGGAGCCGGCGCAGCCAGTTGGGTCGGGGTCGGATTGGCCATGGCCGGTAAGGTCGAAAAGAAGAGCCGCAATGCCGTGGTCAACGAGGTGTTCCGCGATGACCACGTTCCGGGGCGAGTCCCGATCGCTGCCCAGGCCGTGCACGAAGAACACGCACGGAAACGGCCCGGCCCCCTCCGGCGTGATGAGCCGCGCGGCAAGGCGGATCCCGTCCCGGTCGATGGCCGTCTCGCGTCTCACCCCGGAACCTTCCCCTTTTCGAACTCGGCCAGGCATTGCCGGACTTCGGCATCTTCCACCGGGTGGAAGTCGATGTAGAACTGGCCGATGGCGTAGAAATCCTCCTCCACGAACGGGCAGACCACCTGATCGGCTTCGTGGCTCATGCGCTCGAACGATTCAGGCGGCGCCACAGGCACAGCGAGGATGATGCGCCGGGCGCCCGCGGCCTTCATCGCCCGGATGGCTGCCAGGGCGGTGGCGCCGGTCGCCAGCCCGTCATCAACGATCAGGACGGTGCGGCCGGCGGCCGGCGGCCGCCGGTGGCCGTCGAAGGCTTCCTCCCTGCGGCGCGCCTCGCCGGCCTGGAACTCCTTCTCCTGCTGGAGGTACTGTTCGCTCGCGCCCGCAGCGCGAGCCACCGGCTCGTTTATCCAAGCCACACCGTCGGCGGTGATGGCCCCGATAGCCAGCTCGGGCTGCTGGGGGGCACGCAACTTGCGGGCAACGACCACGCCGAGGTCGCCGTCCAGCTCCCGGGCCACGGCTGCGGCAACGGTTACCCCACCGCGAGGGATGCCAAGCACCAGCGGGTGGTCAAGCATGAGCGGTCGCAGAGCCTGCGCCAGCCTGCGGCCGGCATCTTCGCGGTCACGAAAGAGCGTCATGGCCTGCCTCCTTCTGAGGTTCGCTGCCTCAGGATGACAGTAGAGACGTCGGGCCGCCCACCGTCACGGCCAATCGTGCCCTGATTATGGCACCAAACGAGCCCTCCCGGGGTCTAGCGGATGACGCCGGTGTTGCGCATGTGGTCGATCTCCTCGGGCGAGAGCCCTGCGTGCATGAGCACGGAGTCTGTGTTGCCTCCCAGGACGGGGCTCGGGCCCTGGGGCGCGAGCGGTGTCTCCGACATCTGGAACGGCGGCCCCACCATGCGCATGTGACCGAGTAGCTCGTGCTCCAGCTCGGCTACCAGGCCGTTTTCGATCGTCTGCGGGTGGTCGAATAGCTCCTCGATGAAGTGCAGTGCGCCCGCGGGGACTCCGTGCTTCTCGAAGGTCTGGGCCCACTCCTCGGAGGTCTTTGTCATGAAGAGCGTCTCCGCCTCGGCAACGAGGCGAGGACCCTCTTCGGACCAGCCCTCGGGCATGGGGTCGAAGCTCCCGTCGGGCTTAAAGCGCGCGTCCTTCAGGCCGGTCGCCGCCAGCACCTTCAGCCGGAGCGCCTGGCTCAGCGCGCCGACCGCGATGAACCCGTCCGCGGTCTGGTACACGCGGTAGTAGATGTTCCCCGCCGCCACCGGGCGGAAGCGGTTGTGAACGGCAACCTGCTCGAGGAACGACTGCCGGTCGAGACGGGCCTGGTGGAGGTGATGCAGCATCTGCGGCAGGGTCTCGCCGTCCCAGGCGTCGATGAAGGTGAACTGGGAGGTCTGCATAGCGATCGCGGTGCCCATGAGCGTGCTGTCGATGCGCTGGCCCTTGCCCGTCTTTTCCCTGGCATAGAGCGCGGCGGAGATGCTGTTGGCCATCTGGATGCCGGTGGCGTAGTCCGCGACAGCGGGATAGATGTAGGTCGGCACGTCCCCCGACATCTTCGCCTCGCCCGCCATGAGGCCGGTCATCGCCTGGACGACGATGTCGTACCCTCCCCGGTGGGCGAACGGGCCCTTGCGGCCAAAGGCCGTGTTTTCGCAGTAGATGATGAGCGGATTGATGGCGCGCAGGGTCTCGTAGTCGATGCGGAGTTGTTCGGCCACGCCCGGGCGGTAGTTGATGACGACCACGTCGGCATCCTTGACCATGCGATGGATGGCGGCCTGCCCCTCTGGGCGAGACATATCCATGGCGACGCCCTTCTTGCCGCGGTTGAGGCTCGCGAAGACCCGCGATTCCTTGGGAACCAGCTCGACCATGAGGCGCCAGGGCTCGCCCTCGAGCGGTTCGAACTTGACGACGTCTGCCCCCATGTCCGAAAGCAACATGCAACAGAAAGGGCCGGCGATGATTTGAGTGAATTCCAGTACCTTGACGCCGGCAAGCGGACCCGATGCCATTTGTGCCCCCATTCCTGAACGTAGCGAAGTGGGGCAATTCTAACGTGAACGTGAGGTTTGCGCCCAGGCGCACCGGGCGCAGAGACCGTACGCTCTCCGCGGGAGGTCCGCCATCGAGTACTTTGACATCTCCGTCTCCATCTCTCCGGGGATGCCGGTTTACGAGGGCGACCCGCCCGTTGTGGTGGAGCGCGTCGCTTCCATCGCGGCGGGCGATGGGCTGAACCTCTCCCGCATCGCCTTCGGTCTTCACACGGGGACACACGTCGATGCACCTGCGCACTTCATTGACGGGGCTCCGGGCGTGGACGAATTACCGCTCCAAGCGCTCGTTGGCCCCGCGCAGGTGGTTGATGCCACCGGCGTCACGGGGGACATCGATGAGGCGACCCTGGCGGGGTTGCTGATTCCGCCGCAAAAAGAGCGGCTCCTCCTGAAGACGAGGAACTCGCGGCTGTGGGACCGGGACAGCTTTTCGCTGGATTTCGCCGGGCTCACGCAAGGAGCAGCAGAGGAACTCGTGCGCCGGAGAATACGGCTCGTGGGCATCGACTACCTGTCGATTGCCCCGGCTGCCGACCCGGCGCCAACGCACGTGGCCCTGCTGCGCGCAGGTGTCGTCATTCTTGAGGGGCTGGATCTTCGCCGCGTGGAAGCGGGGGAGTACATGCTCGCCTGCCTGCCCCTGCGCGTGGTGGGAGCCGACGGCGCCCCGGCGCGGGCCGTGCTCTGGCATCCGTAGGGATCGGGCGGGTCAGGCGGCCTTCTGGCCCCAGGGCCACCACTTGCGCGGCTTCTTCTCCTTGACCACCGGTCCGGCGAAACCGCGGCCGCAGCCCTGGCAGTAGGAGTACACGTTCAGGTTCATCCGGCCGCACCATGGGCACTCACGCATCGGGACAACTCACCATCGCTTGATACCCGGAGTCTAGCGCGGCGGGCCCGTGCGCTGAAGGCGGCTACTTGAATTTCCGCGCTCCGAGAATCGGCCATTCATCCACGACCCTGCCATTGCGCACGACGTGGTAAACGTCATGGAGATTGAGCGTGGTGTCGCCGTGGCTGGGGACGAGCTCGACCTTCTGGCCGGGCTGGAGGGAGGCGATGCCGGGGCCGGTGAGGTGTGCATGCTCCTCTGAAAGCCGCGCCGCCTTGAACGACCCATCGCGCGAGAACGACGGCCCGTGGTCGTTGGATAGCGACTTCATGCCGGCGTCGCAGACCGCGTAGCGGTCGCGCACGGTGATCACGGTAGTGAGGAGGGTGAGCGCATACCGAAAGATACCCGGCGTGAACGCTTCGTGGTGGCTGTCGTGGAAGACGTAGGTGCCTGCCTGTAGCTCCGTGATGCCAGGGGTGTGGGACGCAATGCCGGTGCTCGCCGAGCCGCTGGTGGAAACGATGCGTGGCGCAAGCCCGGCTTCGGCAAGCGCTTCGGCGTGCCGGTTGACGGCCGCGAGCGCCGTTTCGATTACCTGGCGGCGTGGCTCCTCGTCGGGCTGGGCGTAGATGTGGCCCTCGTAACCCATGATGCCGCGATAGGCGATGCCTTCCTCCACGAGCATGCGCGCCAGGGCGACCGTTTCCTGCGGCGTGGCCGTGCCGCAGCGGCTCATACCCGCGTCCACTTCGATAACCGCCGCTGGCCGCTGACCCGAGCGGCGTGCGCCTTCGGCCAGTTCCCGCACGTTGAATTCAGATTCGACTGCTATCGTTATGTCGACTCCTCGCGCAAGGAGCGCCATCAGCCGCGCAATCTTCGTCGCGCCCACCACCTGGTTCGCCATGAGGATCGGCCCCAGCCCGGCATCGGCAAGCACTTCGGCCTCGCCCAGTTTCGCCACCGTGATGCCGATGGCCCCGGCTTCGAGCTGCATCTTCGCGACCTGTGGGCACTTTGGCGTCTTGAAGTGCGGGCGCAGCGCAACGCCGGTCCCCACCAGGCTGGCCTGCATGGTGGCGATGTTGTGTTCGACGGCGTCGAGGTCCAGGAGGAGGCAGGGGGTGTCCAGGTCGTAGGCATCCATGACCTGCAATTAAGCCACAGGTTGGGGGCAGGGCACACCCACCCGCTTCACGCACCCAAAGCCGCGAACTTCGCCCGCTTCGTCTCCCGGGCTCGGAGCGTGGGGTTGAGCTCCGTCTTGCGCATGCGCAGCGACTTCGGCGTCACCTCCACCATCTCGTCGGGGCTGATGAGTGAGAGGCTGCGTTCGAGGCTGGGCGGTGACGGGGGCGTGAGCTTCACCGCGATGTCGCTGGTGGAACTGCGGATGTTCGTGAGTTGCTTTGTCTTGCAGACGTTCACGTCGAGGTCGTTGTCGCGGCTGTGAAGGCCAACAATCATGCCCGTGTACACGTCCGTTCCCGGCTCGATGAAGAGCATCCCCCGCTCCTGGGCGTTGGCGATGCCGAAGCTGACGGCCTTGCCCGTATCGGAGGCCACGAGGGCGCCGTTGCGGTGACGCTGGATTTCGCCCGCCCAGGGGCGATAGCCCAGGTACTCCGTGTTCATGATCCCCTCGCCGCCGGTGCCGCTAATGAAGGTGTCCCGGAAGCCGATCAGTCCGCGCGTGGGAACGTCGAAGTCGATGCGAACGTTGCCGTTGTGGTCCGAATGCATGCCGGTCATCTGCGCACGGCGGCCGGAAAGGGTCTCGATGAGGAAGCCCGTGGTGGGCTCGGGTGCTTCGATGTAGAGGCGCTCGAAGGGCTCTTCGCGGCCGTGGTCGCCGTGGCGGACGATGACCTCGGGGCGCGTGACGGCAAACTCGTACCCTTCGCGGCGCATGGTCTCGACCAGGATGGCCAGGTGGAGCTCGCCGCGGCCGCTCACGACGAAAGCGTCAGCCGTTTCGCCATCCTCGACGCGCAGGGCGACGTTGGTCTCGACCTCCCGGAAGAGGCGCTCGCGAAGCTGGCGGCTGGTCACGAACTGGCCTTCGCGCCCGGCGAAGGGGGAGTCGTTCACGCGGAAGGTCATCTTCATGGCCGGTTCTTCGATGGTGATAACGGGCAGAGGCTCGGTGACGGCGGGGTCAGCCAGCGTCTCCCCGATGAGGATGTCGGAGATGCCGGTGATGGCCACGATGTCGCCCGCCACGCCTTCGCTCAGCTCGGCGCGGCCAAGCCCCTGGAAGCCATAGACCTGGGCCACGCGGTGAGTCGAGGTGGCGCCCTCGTGGTTGAAGCGAATGATCGAGTCCCCGGGATGGACGGCGCCCTCGGTGATGCGCCCGACTGCCGTCCGGCCGCGGAAGCTGTCGTATTGGAGCGTGGTGACCAGCATCCGGAACGGCCGGTTGCGGTCGCAGGCCGAACCCGGCGTGTGGGCGATGATGGTCTCAAACAGAGGCTGCATATCGCCCGAAGTGGCGCCGGGCTGCAGTGATGCGTAGCCGTCGCGCGCGTTCGCATAGACCACGGGGAAGTCGAGCTGGTGGTCCTCGGTGGCGAGATCGAGGAAGAGGTCGGAGGTCTCGTGGACGACCTCTTCGAGGCGCGCATTGGGGCGGTCGATCTTGTTCACGACAACGATGGCGTGCAGCCCCATCTCGAGCGCCTTGCGGAGCACGAACTTCGTCTGCGGCATGGGGCCCTCAACAGCGTCGATGAGGAGGAGGCAGCCATCGGCCATGTTGAGCACACGCTCGACTTCGCCGCCGAAGTCCGCGTGGCCGGGCGTATCGATGATGTTAATGCGAACGCCGCGGTACTCGACCGAGGCGTTCTTGGCCATGATGGTGATGCCCTTCTCGCGCTCCAGGGGGTTGGAATCGAGGATGAGTGTTCCGACCTGTTCGTTGGCGCGAAAAACGTTGGACTGCTTGAGCAGGGCATCGACAAGGGTCGTCTTGCCGTGGTCGACGTGGGCGATGATTGCCAGGTTGCGGATGTCTTCGCGGCGAGAATGCATTGATTCCATCATGGGTGAGAGCGAGAGCCTGCGATAGAGGCGGCGGGGATGCGGCCGGGCGGACAACGAAAAGGGCTGCCCCGGTACATGCCCGGCGGCAGCCCCTGGTGTTCCCCGTTTGCCGGCTTGCGGCTAAGCGAGCGCAGCCTTCGCCTGGCCTGCCAGTTGCTCGAAAGCATCCGGCCGGGTGACGGCGATGTCGGCGAGCATCTTGCGATCGAGCTCGATGCCCGCCAGCTTTAGGCCGTGGATCAGGCGGCTATAGCTGAGGCCATGCAGCCGGGCTGCCGCGTTGATGCGCACGATCCAGAGTTCCCGGAAGTCGCTCTTGCGGTCCTTGCGGTCGACGTAGTTGTAGCGAAGGGCGTGGAGCATGCTCTCGTTGGCGCGCTTGATAAGGCGATGCCGCTGCCCACGGTGGCCCCTGGTGAGGCCCAGGATCTTCTTGTGTCGTCGGTGCGCGGTGACGCCGCGCTTTACTCGGCTCATTGGGATTCCTCGTTGTGGCTACTGGCCGGCGAGCAGCTGGCGGACCTTGCCCGCGCGCGCCGCCGAAACCTCGACGGTGCGGCCGAAGAGGACCGTGACGGGCTTCCGCTTCTTGCGGCGGAAGTTGTTCCGGCTGCCGTACATACGCATGATCTTGCCGCCGCCGGTTACGCGGAAGCGGGCAGCGGTTCCCTTGTGTGTCTTGAGCTTGGGCACGTCTATTCTCCGGTGGTTCCGCCGTCGCCGTCCTCATCTCCGAGGTCGCCGTCGCCGGTGTCGTCGTCGTGGTGGTCGTCGTCGCCGACGACCGGGGCGGCTGCAGCGGCAGCGAGGACCGCTTCGTCTTCTTCCTCTTCGGCTGCCTGCGCGCCATTTGTGGCGGCGGCAGCGGCAGCGGCTCGGATCCGAGCGGCAATCTTCTTCTTGTCGGGCGCCAGGATGATTGTCATGTGACGTCCTTCAAGCATTGCTGGCTTTTCGAGGACGGCGATTTCCTCGAGGCTGCCAAGGACGCGGTCGAGCAGGTTCTTACCGATCTGCGGGTGGGTGATTTCGCGCCCGCGGAACATGACAGTGACCTTGACCTTGTCGCCCTGCTTGAGGAGCTTCGCGGCGGTGCGCGTCTTGAAGTCGATGTCGTGGTCATCGATCTTCGGCTTCATGCGCACTTCGCGGAGCTGGACGTTGACCTGGTGCTTCTTGGCCTCCCGTTCCTTCTTGGATTGCTCGTACTTGTAGCGCCCGAAGTCCATCAGGCGGGCGACAGGCGGGCTCGCCTGGGCAGCGACCTCGACGAGGTCGACGTCGCGCTGGCGGGCCATAGCGATCGCCTCGGCGGTTTTCACCACGCCAATCTGCCGGCCTTCCTCATCGATCAAACGGACTTCCGGAGCCCTGATGCGCTCGTTGATGCGTGGCTCAGGTGCTGGCGGCTTTGGCGGTGGCTTTGGTCGTTTCCTCAAACTACTTCCCGATTAGATTCGAACAAGACGGGATCATAGCATCCGCGCGCTGCTCGTGTATATCCAGTTACTCCCTGCCACCTTACCATTGCCCCAGTGGCGACCATCAAGAAGGCAGTCATCCTGGCGGCGGGCATGGGCACCCGGATGCTCCCGGCAACGAAGGCCGTGCCCAAAGAGATGCTCCCAGTCGTCGACAAGCCCCTCATCCAGTACGCGGTCGAGGAGGCCGTCGCCTCCGGCATCGAAGAGGTTGTCTTCGTCCTGGCCGAGGGCAAGGAAGCCATCACCGAGCACTTCGGCCACCTCAGCCGGGTGGAGGCGTTCGTGCGCGAGCGCGGCGACCGCGAGTTGCTTGCGCAGGTACGCGAGCCCAGCAACCTCGCCCGCTACGAGTATGTGCTGCAGGACAGGCCAGCCGGGATTGCACACGCGGTGGCCTGCGCGCGAGAATTCGTGGAGGGCGAGCCGTTTGCGCTCATCTTTCCCGACGACCTGATCGTCTCTGAGCGGCCGTGCACCGCTCAGCTCATCCAGGCCTATGAAACCTGCGGCGGGAGCGTCATCGCCGTCGAACAGGTAGCGCCGGAGGACATCCCGTCCTACGGGATTGTGGACCCGGCTGGCGCCGGTAACCCTGTCCGGCTGAAGGGCCTGGTAGAGAAGCCCGCCGCCGCGGACGCGCCGTCGAACCTGGGTGTGGTCGGGCGCTACATCCTCAGCCCATCGATCTTCGCGCACATCGAGCGGACGCCGCCGGGTAAGAACGGCGAGTTCCAGCTGACCGACGCGCTCGCGTCCCAGGCAGCAGCGGGCGAGCCAGTCTGCGCCTACGCCTACGAGGGCACGCGCTTCGACACCGGCCGCCCTCTTGGGCTGCTGGTCGCGGGTGTGGAAGTTGCCCTGAACCGGCCTGAGATGCGGACGAAACTGCTCGGGCACATCGCTCGCTGGTCCGAAGGAGGCGTCACAAGTTGAGACTGCTTGCCATTGGCTACCCGCTCCCACACCCGGAGGCCGACAACTACAACGTCCTCACGGCCCCCAGCTACTTCGACTACGACGCCCTGTTCATCGATCCGGCGAGCATCACCCGGGTCGTGGGGCAGCTCCTTGAGGGCGCCGAGACATTTGAAGCTTTCGACGGCCGCCCGGTGGTGAACGCGCCCACGACAGCGTCGGCGGTTTCGGCGGCGGACCAGGTGCGCAGGCGCCTCGACGAAACGCAGCGGTTCCTCGAATCGGGTGGCTCCGTGGTGGTTGTGGCGCGCCCAAACGCGACCATCAGCGGGCTGTCCGGCTTCGAGGGCTGCGATCGCTATGGCTGGCTGCCCGCCCCCGCGGGGATGATGTGGAACCCGCCGATGGTTCGCGCGGCCGAGGGCAAGACCCTGCGCGTTGTGGACGATCAGCACCCGCTGAGCGGCGTGTTCCGCAACTTCCGTTCTGAGATCGCCTATCGCGCCGTCTTCGACGACCGCAACCCGGCGGTCCGCCAGTCCGGGCATGTGCTGGCAACCGGGGGTGGCGGCCTGCCGATTGCGGTGGAGTTCCCGGTCCTGGGCGGCCGGGTGGTCTTCGTTCCGGCGCTGTCGGACGTTGTTGGCTCGACCCGGCTCGACATCGCCGAGGCGATGGTGGGCGCGGTGAGGCTCCTTATTGGGCAGGCCGGGCTCGAAGAAGCGCCGTGGTGGACCGCCAGCGTGCCCGTGCCTGGCCTGGAGCAGGTTGAGGCGGAGCTGGAGGAGGCCCGCCAGGCTGCCAGCGATGCCGCCGCCCGGGAGACCGCCGTGCGCGAGCGCCACGATCTTCTTGCCGATCACAGGCGGCTGCTCTGGGCGGATGGGGCCGCTTTCACGGACGCGGTGGCGAACGCCCTGATGGCGCTGGGATTCACCGTGGCGAGCAAGCCTGGAGAGCCCCTTGCCATCGACAGTGAAGGGCGGGGGGCGTTCGTGGAGTGCGAGAGCTCGAAGGAACAGGTCGTTGAGTGGCCGTACGTGCGCCTCCAGAGGCGTCTTGAGGAACGGCTGCTCGCCACGAAGCAGGCCGAAGGCGGGCTCATCGTCGTGAACGGCTACCGCGCCCATGCGCTCGAATCGCGCGCCGATCAGTTCACCGAAGCTCTGCGCGTTGCCTGCGAGAACTACCGCTACGCGCTCCTCACGGGCGAAACCCTCTTTGCGCTCGTGCAACGCGCCCTCGGTGGCGCCGATGAGGCGGCCCTCAGCGGCATGCGCCGCCGCATGTTCGGCCGCGCCGGCCTGTTGCCGCGCGAAGTGGCCCTCGGCGAGGTCGAGGAAGAGAGCGACACGGGCCCGATTTTCTGACCCCGGCCGCCAACGCCTGAAATCCCGGAGCCGCTATTGGCTGTTCGCCTCGGGGAACGTGACGCAGGTGGTAGTGCTTTCGATGCCGTCGACCGCGCGGATGTGGCGGCTGATGACGGCTGGCACATCCGTCAGAGTCGGAACATCGATCACAGCGACGATGTCATAGGGCCCCATCACCTGGTACACCTCGCTGATTCCCTGCACGGCCCTCAGTTTGCTGAAGACGTCAATCGTCTTGGCAGGGTCGACAACGATGAGGACAAACGCCTTGATAGACATCCCGGTATCTCCTATTCATCGCGTAGCCGCAGGACTGCCATGAAAGCTTCCTGCGGAATCTCGACGTTGCCGACCCGCTTCATGCGCTTCTTCCCTTCGGCCTGCTTCTCCAGCAGCTTTCGCTTCCGCGTTATGTCGCCGCCATAGCACTTGGCCAGGACGTTCTTGCGCATGGCCCGGATCGTCTCGCGCGCAATAATACGACCGCCGACCGCTGCCTGCAGCGGGACTTCGAACATCTGCCGTGGAATGAGGTCGCGAAGCTTGCTCACGAGCTGCCGGCCCTCGCGGTGAGCGTTGGCGCTGTGCGTGATGAGCGACAGCGCGTCCACGGGTATGCCGTTCACCAGTATGTCAACCTTTACCAGGTTGGCCGCCCGGTACTCGCTCACGTGGTAGTCGAGGCTGGCGTAGCCGCTGGTTGAGCCTTTCAACTGGTCGTAGAAGTCGACCAGGATCTCGCCCATGGGGATGTCGTATTCGAGCATGACGCGAGCTTCGCCGGGGGCGAGGTCACTTTCCGCTTCGAGGTACTCCATGCGTAGGAACTGGCCCCGGCGGGTGGTCACCAGTTCCATGACCTGGCCGATGAAGCGGCTGGGGGTGATGACGTCGATACGGGCCCATGGCTCGCGAATCTCGGCGATCTTCGAGGGATCGGGGAGATCCGCGGGGTTGTCCACGAGGATCTCTTCGCCGCTGGTGGTGGTGACCTCGTACTCCACGCTCGGCGCCGTCGTCAGCAGGCTGAGGGCGTACTCGCGCTCGAGCCGCTCGGTGACGATTTCGAGGTGGAGGAGGCCAAGGAAGCCACAGCGGAAACCAAAGCCCAGCGCGACCGACGACTCCGGCTCGTAGACGAGCGAGGCATCGTTCAGGCTCAGGCGCGATAGGGCCTCGCGAAGCTCCTGGTACTGGTCCGAGTCGGTCGGATAGATGCCGGCGAAGACCATAGGCTTCGCGCGCCGGTAGCCGGGGAGCGGCTCTGGAGCCGGGTTCGAAGCGAGCGTGATGGTGTCACCTACGCGGCACTCAGCTACGTCCTTGAGGCCGGTGGCGACGTAACCCACTTCCCCGCACCCGAGTGCGGGCAGAGGCCGCATTTGTGGGCTGAAGATGCCGAACTCGAGAGGCTCGAAGGTGGATCCCGTCTGCATCAGCGCAAGAGGCTTGCGCCCTTCCATGGCGCCTTCAAAGACGCGCACGTGGGCGAGCACGCCTTTGTAAGCGTCATACTTGGAGTCAAAGATGAGGGCCTTCAGGGGAGCATGCGGGTCCCCGGCAGGGCGCGGGATGCGTTCGTGGATGGCTTCGAGGATGGCGTCGATGCCCGTGCCCTCCTTGGCGCTGGCAAGGATAATCTCGTCGCCGTCGAAGCCGATGACGCGCTCCAGTTCGTGCGCCACGCGTTCGGGCTCGGCGTGGGGCAGGTCAATCTTGTTCACCACCGGGATGAGCCGCAGGTCCTGGTTCATCGCCAGGTAGACGTTCGCGAGCGTCTGGGCCTCTATGCCCTGGGAGGCGTCGACCACGAGCAGCGCGCCCTCGCACGCCGCCAGCGACCGTGAAACCTCGTAGGCGAAGTCGACGTGGCCCGGCGTGTCGATGAGGTTGTACTCGTACGTCTGGCCGTCGCTGGCCGTGTAGCTCATCCGCGCCGCCGCCGCCTTGATGGTTATCCCCTTCTCCCGCTCCAGGTCCATCGAGTCGAGCAGCTGCTCGGCCATCTCGCGGCGGCTGACCGTCCCCGTCCGCTCGAGCAGCCGGTCGGCCAGCGTCGACTTGCCGTGGTCGATGTGGGCGATGATGCAGAAATTGCGGATGTGGGATTGGTCCACGAGTTCTAGGTTAAAGGCATCAGGGGCTAGGGGTTAGGAGGCGCAGCAGGCCGTTTCGTAGCAGTGGCGCGTGGTACCCTGCGGTCAATTCGATTCACCCGAGGGGAGCCCCATGGCCCGGAAGAAAGTCACGATCATCGGCGCCGGAATGACAGGCGGCGCGATGGCGCAGCGCCTCATCGAACGCGACATCTGCGATGTTGTCCTGCAGGACGATCCCCAGTTCGCGGGAACGATGCACTTCGGCAAGGCGCTCGATGAATCGCAGGCCGCGCCATGGGAGGGTTTCAGCCACCGGATTACGGCCACCGACGGATGGGAAGAGACCCGCAACTCCGATGTTGTCATCTGCACCGCCGGCGCTCCCCGCAAGCCCGGGATGAGCCGTGAAGAGCTGTTGAACAACAACGCCGCCATCGTCAGCGCAAAGATCAGCGAGGCGGCAAGGCATTCGCCCAACGCCGCTATCATCATCTTCGCGAACCCCATGGATGCCATGTGCCACGTTGCCCTGAAGGCCAGCGGCTTCCCGCGCGAACGGATCATCGGCCAGGGCGGCATGCTCGACAGCGCCCGCTACCGCCACTTCGTCGCCAGCGCGCTCGGCGTTTCCCCGGTCGACGTCCACGGTTATGTCATCGGCGGCCACACCGATACCACCATGGTCCCGGTCGTGAGCCAGACGCGAGTCGGTGGTGTGCCGCTCACGGACCTATTGCCGCCGGACCGCATCCAGGAGATCGTGGCGCGCGCCATGCGCGGCGGCGCCGAGATCACCGAGCTTTACAAGACCGGCAGCGCCTACTACGCGCCGTCGGCCGCTACTGTGGCGATGGCCGAGGCCATCCTCCTCGACCAGCGCCGTCTGATGCCCTGCTCCGTGCTGCACCAGGGCGAATACAGCATCCGCGACGTCTCCTCCGGCACCGTTTGCCAGCTCGGCGAAGGCGGCATCCAGCGCACCTTCGAGTTGCCGTTGACAGATGACGAGCGTGCCCGGGTCGTCGCCGCGGCGGAGGCCACCCGAGAGCTTGTGAAGCTCATCACCGATTAGCCGGGACGCGGCAACGCTCTCCAGACCCACTCTCCCGGATTCGAGCCATTCGACGTCCGACTACGTTTGCGGAAACCCGAAGTGGCGTCTCGCTTCGGCAAGGCGTAGACCGGGATATACTCACCACATGACGTCTGCACCGGTTCTCACGGCTTACCTCGCTGCGGCCATGTCCCATGCCCGCTACGAGCTAATCGATGACGGCAAGGTGGTCTACGCGGACATCCCCGGGCTTTCTGGTGTCTACGCCACTTGCCCAACCGTGGAAGCCTGCCGGGCAGAATTGCGGGAAGTATTGGAGGAGTGGGTCCTCCTCGGGCTGACAATGGGGCATGTGATCCCGCCCATCGACGGCATTGAGCTCGCGGTGCGCGAAGCAATCTGACGTGAGGTCGCTGTCTCCCGTTTCGCGCAACGACCTCATCCGGGGCCTGCGCCACTTCGGGTTCACGGGTCCGTTTTCGGGTGGCAAACACCAATTCATGGTCCGAGGCGCCGTTCGCGTGAGGCTGCCAGGCCACACGGGTCCGACATCAGTCCAGACTTGCTGACCCGAATCCTCGCGCAGGCCGGGATCCCCCGCGATGAGTGGCTCGGCCGTTAGCGGCCAATCTAGGGCCAGCCGCGTCCATTGCACTGCCGAGCCGGCGGCGAAACATGCGCACACCTCACTAACAACCCGGTAGACCCCAGCAGTTTCGCTGCTACGATTCCCTACCGTGACGGCATCTGGGGTCAAACGGCGTCCCCCCGCGGGGACTATCGCTTCGGCTGCCATCTTCCTTTCTCTTGCGGGCGTCGTCTGCGGCATCACCCTTTTCTTCCTCGGGATGCGAACGGTGATGGAAATCGGCGGGTCATGCGGCAGTGGCGGTCCCTACGTGTACAGCCGCCCTTGTCCCGATGGCGCGATTGTCGCGATTTTCGGGGGCGCCTGGGGCGGGGTAGTCGCTTTCTTCGTCTACCTCTGGCTGACGTTGAAGCACGGGGTTCCAGGCTGGATCTGGCTTAGCTGGCCCGCCGTCTTCCTCGCCCTGGGCTGGAACTTCCTCGAATTCGGCCTCAACCCCCCGGGCAAATCCGATCTGGAGTTGGGCTGGCTCATCTGCGCCGTGGTCTTCGGGCTGATGGGCGGCGGGCCTCTCGTGCTCTTCGCAAAGCCGATTGCGAAGAGCATCTTGCCACTGCCCGGCAAGCCCGCAGATCCCTTGCGCGGCTACGATTCCGGGCGCCGTGAGCCGGTCCTGCTGGTCGAGCCCACATTCGATCCCGGCCCTCGCGTCGAGGAGGAGTCAGGTGATGACGTCGTCGACTCCCTGGAGCGACTGGCGGCACTGCGCCGGTCCGGTGCGCTCACCGAGGACGAGTTCGAAGCGGCGAAGGAGCGCGTGCTGGAGGATTCGCAGTGAGCACGGGCGCGCGCTGGTACTGGTTCCTCCTGCAGCTCTCCGCGGCGGTAGCCGGCATCGCCGCTGGAATGCGGTTGTTCGACGCCATCACGTCGTAGGCCGGCGCCCGTTGAGCTACAACGCTGCCCGCAATTGTGCCGCTGCCAGCCTCACCTGGCGTGGCGCGGTCCCGCCGGGGAGGTCGCGGGCAGCGAGCGCAGCATCGACGTCGAGCGCCAGGATGTCCGGCCCGAAGAGGTCACTGGCGGCGCGGTAGACGGCCAGCGGCAACTGGTTCAGTTCGCAGCCGCGCCCCTCGCACTCCCTCACGAGCTGCCCAACGATTCCGTGCGCCTCGCGGAACGGCATCCCCTTCTTCACAAGGTAGTCAGCGACGTCGGTGGCAAGGGAGAAGCTTTTCCCCGCTGCTTCGCGCATGCGGGGGAGCTGGAATTGGAGCGCCGGCAGCATGGCGGCGAAGATGACGAGCGTTGGTTCAACCACCGCAGCGGCGCTCAGCACGGCCGCCTTGTCCTCCTGCAGGTCACGGTTGTACGCCAGCGGCTGGCCCTTCAGGTTTACCAGCATGTTGACCAGTTCCCCGTAGACGCGCCCCGCACGGCCGCGGGCAAGCTCGGCAACGTCGGCGTTCTTTTTCTGCGGCATCATGCTCGACCCGGTCGCGAAGGCGTCAGGGAGCCGCACGAAGCCGAACTCGGCGCTCGCCCAGAGGACGATCTCCTCGGCGAGGCGGGAGATGTGCATTTGCGTGATCGCGCACGCCGCAAGGAACTCGGCGATGAAGTCGCGGTCGGCGGTGGCATCGAGGCTGTTCCGTGAAATCGCGTCGAAGCCTAGCTCCCTGGCGACTCCTTCCCGGTCCAGCGGGTACGGCGATCCGGCGAGCGCCCCCGATCCAAGCGGCATGACGTTCACACGCTTGCGGCAGTCGCGGAAGCGCTCCCGGTCGCGCAGGAGCATTTCGCCGTAGGCGAGAAGGTGGTGGCCCAACGTCAGTGGCTGGGCGCGCTGCACGTGCGTGTAGCCGGGCATGGGGTCGGCGGCGTGCTTCTCGCCCAGGTCGCAGAGGACCGCGATGAGGTTACCGGTAGCCGCCACCATGCGGTCGCAGCGCTCGCGCACAAGCATCCGGTTTAGCAGCGCTACCTGGTCGTTGCGAGAGCGCGCGGTGTGGAGCCGGCCCGCCGCGTCGCCGATCTTCTCGCGGAGGAGCGCCTCGACGTGGGTGTGGATGTCTTCGAGTTCGGGGCGCCACGCCACCCGGCCGGCGCGGAAGTCCTCGAGCACCAGTGCGAGCCCGCGAACCATCGCATCCGCGTCCGCCGCGGGGATGATTCCCTGGCGGCCAAGCATGCGGGCGTGCGCGATGGAGCCGGCGATGTCGTGCTCGTAGAGGTCGCGGTCGTTCCCGGCGGTGTAGTCGCGGGTCAGCGCGTCCATGTCGCCTTCGAAGCGGCCGCCCCAGGTGCGCCCCTTCTCAGCCATCAGCGGCGCTCCTTGAGCGCGGGGATGTCGAGGAGTTCGGCGAGCTCATCGAAGACGTAGTCCGGGGTGACGCCCTCGGCGTCGGGGGATGAGCGCCTCCAGGCGGCGGCCATGCCGAGTTGCTGCGCGCCGGCCACGTCTTCGGCAAGGGAATTCCCAACCATCAGCGCCTCGGGAGCGGCTACGCCGAGCGCGCCCAGGGCAAACTCGAAGATCGCCGGGTGGGGCTTCAGGTAGCCGACTTCCACGGAGACGGCCTCGGCATCCCAGCCGATGTCCAGGCCGGCGTCGCGCAGGTCGGCCCGGAAACGCTCGCCGCCGAATGCGCGATTGGTGACTGTCCCAAGCAGGAAGCCCCTGCGGCGCAGCTCGGTGAGAGTGGAGAGCGCATCGGCAAACGGCGCCTTGCCGCCCTCGATGCCGGAGATGTAGGTGGATTCGAGCACCGTGGCGGCCTGCTCGCGCGTGAGATCGAGCCCGATCCCTGCCAGCGCCGCCCGGGACACAGTCCCGTAGTCAGGCTCGGCAAAGCCGGTCAGGCGCGCGGTGCGCATAGCCTCCTCCATCGCTACCCAGGCGGTACGAGCGACAAGGGAGGGGTCATCGTGGCTGACGCCGAACTCCCGGAGAGCAGCGGCGGCGCGCGCGGCTGCAAGGCGGCGGAACTCGCTTCGGGGAGGCGCAGCGCGCGAGTGCCACAGCGTATCGCCAATGTCAAAAAGAACGGCTCGAAGGGGACGCGGCTGGCGGGGCATGCTGTGGAGCTCCATCGGGCGCAAAGCGCAGCGCCCCGGATTGAGAATGATCGCACGCACCGGTTGTGGGGACAATGCGCGCGGAGCTCACCCCGCGGAACTCCGCGAATGGGGCCCAGGGGCGCTCACCGTTACAATGGCGGCATGCCTGTTCGCGCATTGCGTACCTTCCGGGTTGAACCGGCGTTGCCGCCCGGGCTCGATCCTCTGCGGCCGCTGGCCGCAAACCTCTTCTGGACCTGGAACACCGGGGCAGCCGCACTCTTCCAGAGGATGGACCGGGATCTCTGGGAGGCCAGCGGCCACAACCCCATGCGCTTGCTTCAGACGATGCCCCCGGAGACCCTGGCTGCGCTTGCCGGCGACCAGGGCTTCCTGACCGAGCTGCGCCATGTCACCCACGCGTTTGATGAGTACATGCAGAGCGCGCCCCGGCTCGCGGTTCCAGGCACGAGCGGGACGGAGGTCATCGCCTACTTTTCGCTCGAATTCGCGCTCACCGAAAGCCTGCCCAACTACTCCGGAGGGCTGGGGGTGCTGGCCGGGGACCACCTGAAATCGGCCAGCGACCTCGGCATTCCACTCGTGGGCGTCGGACTTCTCTACCAGCAGGGATACTTCCGGCAGGCGCTTGGTCCCGACGGCTGGCAGCGCGAGGAGTACCACGAAATCGACGTCTCTGCCCAGCCGGTGCACCGTGTGCGGGACAGCAGGGGCGAACCGCTGACCGTTCGCGTACCGTTCGACACGCGAGACGTGATGGCGAGCGTCTGGCGCATCGACGTGGGGCGGACGCCACTCTTCCTTCTCGACACGAACCTCGATGCTAACCAGCCGGCGGACCGGGCGATCTCGGCGCGGCTCTACGGCGGCGACCTGGAGACGCGGATCCAGCAGGAAATGCTGCTCGGCATCGGCGGCATCCGCGCTCTGACAGCCATGGGGCTGCGGCCGGCCGTCTGCCACATGAACGAAGGCCATTCCGCTCTCCTTGGCGTGGACCGCATACGTTCGCTGATGGAAGAGACCGGGGCGAGCTTCGACGAAGCCCGGCTGCCGGTCACAGCAGCGACCGTGTTCACGACGCACACAGCGGTGGCGGCGGGCATAGACCTCTTCCCACCCGACCTCGTGCGCAAGTATCTGGGGCACTACTACACGAGCATGGGATTGGACGATCACGCCTTCATCGGGCTTGGACGCACAAACCCGTCCGACGACCATGAGCCGTTCTCAATGGCTCTGTTGGGTCTGCGCCTGAGCGGGTACCGGAACGGGGTCTCAAAGGCTCACCGGGCGGTCTCGCGCAGGCTCTGGGCATCGGCCTGGCCGGACCTGCCACTGGAACAGGTGCCGATAGACTCCGTGACCAACGGTGTGCACCTCCCGACCTGGGTATCCCACGAGATGGGGGACCTGTACGACCGCTACGTCGGCGCCCACTGGCGGGATGACCCGGCACGCCCCGAGGCATGGGAGCGGCTTACAGACGTCCCCGATCAGGAGCTCTGGGAGGTGCACGAACGGCAGCGCGAGCGGCTTGTTACGCGCGCCCGTTCCCAGCACCGCGATAGCTCGCTGCTCCTGGGCCTGGCAGGGGTGAGCGAAGCCTCCGGCCAGGTGCTCGACCCAAAGGCGCTCACCATCGGGTTCGCAAGGAGGTTCGCGGGATACAAGCGCGCCACGCTTCTCTTCCGCAACCCGCAACGGCTCGCCCGCCTCGTCAACAATCCCGAGCGGCCGGTGCAGTTCATCTTCGCGGGCAAGGCCCACCCTCGCGACGAGCCCGCCAAACAGCTCATCCGCGAGGTGGTGGAAATGAGCCGCAAGCCCGAGTTCCGCGACCGCCTGGTGCTGCTCGAACGCTACGATCTGGAGCTGGCGCGGGCGCTTGTGCAGGGCTCGGATGTGTGGATGAACACGCCGCTGCGGCCGCTCGAGGCGAGTGGCACAAGCGGGATGAAAGCGGCCGCCAACGGCGTTCTGAACTTCAGCGTAATGGATGGCTGGTGGGCGGAAGCCTACCGCCCGGGGCTGGGCTGGGCCATTGGCCGCGACCGCGCCGACGACGACCCTGAGGTCCAGGATGCCATCGACGCCGAGTCAATCTATGACTTGCTTGAGCAGGAGGTGGTACCCGCCTTCTACGATCGCGACGCGGATGGTGTCCCGGCGCGCTGGGTGGAGTGGATGAAACGGTCAACGGCCGCCCTCGCGCCCGTCTTCAACACAAACCGGATGGTGAGCGAGTATGCCGAACGGGCCTACGCCCCGGCGGCCGCCTCGTGGCGCCGGTTGTGCGAAGACGGTCTGCGCCCCGCACGGGAGCTCTCCGGCTGGATTGCGCGCATGGCGGCCGGGTGGCAGGCAATAAAGGTACTCTCGGTCGAGGACGATCTGGCGGGCGAACACGCGTCGAACGCGCCCGTAACGGTGACAGTCCAGGCGCACTTCGGCTCGCTGAGGCATGAAGACGTACAGTTGGATGTGGCGTACGGCCCGGCTCTACGGACGGGCGAGATCGAGGTCACCGGCATGGCGCCTCTGGTGTTCCAGGAAATGCACGAGGACGGGGCCTGCCAGTTCGCCGGCGCCTTTGTTTCGGGCACGGGAGGCAGAATGGGTTACGCTATTCGTCTGTCGCCTGCCCACCCGGACCTGCACGACCCACTCCTCCCGGGCCTTGTCCGCTGGGCATAGAGGAGCGCTGACATGAGCCACGGATTCGCCACCTTTGTCCTTCACACGCACCTTCCCTACTGCCGCCTGGCAGGCCGCTGGCCGCACGGCGAGGAGTGGCTGCACGAGGCCATACTGGAGTGCTACCTCCCGCTTGTCCGTGCCCTTGGCCGCGCGGGCCAGGATTGCGGCGGCTCGCTCGGGGTCACCATCAATGTCACGCCGATCCTCGCCGAACAACTGCGAGACCCCCTGGTCCAGCAGAACTTCCGGGCCTACCTCCAGGGACGGATAGCCAGCGCGAGAGCTGACACCGTCCGCTTCGGCGACACCCCCGGCCTGCGGGGCACGACCGCTGCCTTCCACCGCGACCGCTACCTGGCCGTCCAGTCGTTCTTCGAAGACGAGATCGCGGGCGACGTAGTTGGGGCGCTCGCGCGGCTGGAGGCGGCCGGGCACATAGAGATCGCGACCTCAGCGGCGACGCACGGCTACCTCCCCCTTCTGGGCGACGATGACGCCATCCGCTTCCAGATCGAGACGGGGATTGCCTCTCACGTGCGGAACTTCGGAGGCGCGCCGCGCTCATTTTGGCTCCCGGAGTGCGCCTACCGGCCGGGGTTGGAGCGCTTCCTCGACGAGGCGGGCATCCGCGTGTTCTTCTCCGAAACGCACCTCGTGACCGGCGGACTGGCGCGGGGCAAGGCCCGCGGCGGGATGCTCGGCCCCTACCCGGAGTCGCACTACGTCCCGCCTCGCCTTGCCGAGGGACCCGCCAAAGCGGGCACGACATTCAGGGCCTACTCGGTCGGCCAATCGCACGTGGCCGTCATCGCCCGCAACGAGCGGACTGGGATGCAGGTCTGGTCGGCTGCCCACGGCTACCCGGGCGACCCCGCATACCGCGAGTTCCACAAGAAGGACGGCACTACCGGCCTCCACTACTGGCGGGTGACCGGCGCCGGCGCCGGCCTTGCCGAGAAGGCCGAATACGACCCGGGCATCGCCCGCGAGGTCGCGCAGGGCCACGCCCGCCACTTCGCAGGCGTCGTGCAGGGTGAGATCGATGCCTACGCCGCGGGCGCCGGTGAGCCGGGCATCGTCCTCAGCGCCTACGACACCGAACTCTTCGGGCACTGGTGGCTGGAGGGCGTCGAATGGTTGGAGGCAGCGATCCGCGAGCTGGCCGCCAACCCTGAGGTTGAAATGGTCACGGCTGGCGACTTCGTGGCAGCCCATCCGCAGCGTGAGGCGATTGAGCTGCCCGAGGGCTCCTGGGGCACAGGGGGCGATCACGGCACCTGGATGAACGCAGAGACGGCGTGGACCTGGCCCGAGATTCGCAGCCGCCAGGAGCGCGCACACAGCTTGCTGCGGGAGTCCACGCCCGCGACGCGCCAGCTCGCCCGCGAGCTGCTCCTGCTGCAGTCTTCGGACTGGCAGTTTCTGATGACGACCGGCCAGGCCCATGACTACGCCGTCGAACGTTTCCGAAGCCACATGGAGCGCTTCGACCGGCTTGCGGAGGCCATCGAGACGGGTAGCCCGGGCGTGGAGCGGTTTGTTGCGGAGATAGGCGAGCTTGACAACCCGTTTCCGGGGATCGACCCATGCCGGTTTGCCTCCCGGCAGCCGACTCCTCAGACGAGAGGATGATCACCACCAGGCGCTCACACGAATGACCTACTGGGCCCAGCTTCTGCACTTCTACCAGCCGCCAACGCAGACTCATGAGGTGCTGCGAATGGTTGCTGACGAGTCCTACCGCCCGATCCTCGCCGTCTTGAAGGAGCACCCGGAGGCGAAGGTCGCCATCAACATGAACGGCGTCCTCACCGAACTCCTTCTCGAGCACGGCATGGGGGACATCGTCGCCGGGCTCCGGGAGCTGGCGGAACGCGGCCAGGTTGAGTTCGTGGGGAGCGGCAAGTACCACCCCATCCTGCCCCTAATCCCCCAGGGGGAACGCGTGCGCTCGATCGCCGAGAACGCGCGCACCAACCGCCGTGCATTCGGCGAGGCGTGGAAGCCCCGCGGTTTCTTCCCGCCCGAGATGTGCTACAGCAGCGAGATCATGCTCGCCATCGCAGCTGCGGGGCACGATTGGGTGATCCTCAGCGGCGTCGCCAGCCCGGGTGAGTGGCCCCTCGATGTGGTCTGCCGAGTCCCGGCCGACGGCCGCAACGTACACGCGCTCTTCCGCGACGACGTGCGCAGCAACCGTATCTCCTTCCGCGAGACTGATGCCGCGCACTTCGTGGAGGACCTCGCCCGGTCCGGGGCCGGGAGCGACACGTACGTCGTTACCGCCATGGACGCCGAGACGTACGGGCACCACATCCGCGGCTGGGAGCGCGAGTTCCTGGCGAACGCCTTTGAGGCCATTGAGGCGCAGCAGAGAACTCCCCGGCACGGCGACCGCCGCCGCACCACGCGCGTAACGATGGTCATGCCGAGCGAACTGCCGTCGCTCTTCCCCGACGGCCCCGTGATTGAGCCCCTTCCCTCCTCCTGGAGCACCTCGCGGGACGACATCGGGGCGCGTAACCCCTATCCGCTCTGGCATTCACCCGGGAACCGCGTGCACGAACTGCAGTGGGAGTATGTTGGCCACTGCCTGGAACTGCTGGCCATCGCCCGGCGGTATTCCGAGCGCGAGCCCGCCCAGAAGTTCCTGAACGTGGCGGAGACTCGCCTCCAGCCCGCGCTGCACAGCTGCCAGTTCTGGTGGGCCAGCCGCCGCCCAATGTGGGACGTGACCATGATCCACCGGGGCTTCCTCATCCTGAACGAGGTGGCGCTAAACGCCATGAAGGCCATCACGCTCGGCAGCGCATCCGCCCGGGTGAAGCGCGAGGCGGCGTGGCGCATCGCCGCCGCGAATGAGGCCCGCTGGCAGATCGAGCGCGAGCTCTTCTTGGACAGCATGGCGTGAAGGTCCTCTTCGTCGCCGCAGAGGTCGACCCGTTCGCAAAGGTGGGTGGCCTGGCCGATGTGGCCTCAGCGCTGCCCGCGGAGCTGACCTCAATGGGACACGACGTCCGGGTGGTCACCCCCTGCCACGCCAGCTCCAGTGACGCCTGCAATACGGCCAGCCAGCGCGAGACCATGCAGGTGGCCGACTTCGAAGCGGAGCGCAGCGTCGAGCTTGTCACCGTCGCCGGGCACGCCGGCACAGCCGTGACTCTCGTGCACGAGCCCCACTACTTCGCCCGGGAGAACGTCTACGGTGATGCCGATGACCTGCTGCGGTACCGGTTCTTCTGCCGCGTGGTGGCGGCGCTGCTGACAGAGTGGGGCTGGACTCCGGACATCCTCCACCTGAACGACTGGCACACGGCCTCACTGGCCTTCGCCCTGCGGAACCTGGCCTGGAGCGACCCCTCGCTGCGCGGCGTCGCCTCCGTGCTCACCATCCACAACCTGCGCTACCGCGGCCCCGACGAGTTCAACGACTACCTGGCGCAGGGGATCTACTACAGCGACGTCGTGACCACCGTTAGCCCGTCCTACGCCCGCGAAATCCTGACGCCCGAATTCGGCGAGGGGCTCGATAGCCTGCTCCGCCTGCGCGGCGACCGCCTGGTGGGCATCCTCAACGGGCTAAGCCACGATTTGTACAACCCGGCAACCGACCCGCAAATCGTGTCCCGCTTCGATGCGCGAACCCCCGTGCGCCGCACAGCGAACGCGCGCGCGCTCCGGGATGAGATTGGCCTCGCGGGCACAGACGGGCCACTCCTCGGGATGGTGACGCGCCTCACGGAGCAGAAAGGCGTCGACCTCGTGGTGCGCGCAGCGCCTGCGCTCATCGCCCGGGGCGCGCAACTTGCCGTTCTTGGCCAGGGCGACGAGGCGCTGACGAACGAACTGAGGGCGCTCGAAGCCGCCCACCCGGGCACGGTAAGGCTGGTCGAGGGCTTCGACGAGGGACTGGCGCGCCGGATCTACGCCGGCTCCGACATGTTCCTCATGCCGTCGCGCTTCGAGCCCTGCGGCCTGGGGCAGCTCATCGCCATGCGCTACGGCAGCGTCCCCATCGGGCGCCGCACGGGCGGCCTGGCCGACACGATCCTCGATCCCGCAGCCCATCCTATGGATGCGACGGGCTTCCTCTTCACCGACTTCACCCCCGAGGCGCTCGTCGCGGCCATCGACCGCGCGTTGCGCGCCTTCCGTGACCCGGCAGCCTGGCAAGGGCTTCAGCAGAACGGGATGACCGCGGACACCTCGTGGGCGCGGTCATCCCGGCAGTACGTCGAGACATACGAGATGGCATTGCGGGGGCGCGGGGCGTCGTAGGGCGGGTCGCGCCTATACTCCCCTCATGACGATCCATGTCGCCGGGCTGGGCCCCGGCCCGGCCGCACTACTCACCACTGAGGTGCGCAACCTGCTCCAAAGCGGTCTGCCCGTGATCTTGCGCACGCGGCACCACCCATGCGTGGACGAGCTCGATCCCGGCAAGAAGCTGCGCGACTGCGATGACCTCTACCGCGCCGGGGCGTCGTTCGAGGACGTCTACACGGCCATCGCCGGGCGGGTCCTTGAGGCGGCCCGCGCTGGCGACGTTGTCTACGCGGTCCCCGGGCATCCCCTTGTGTCCGAACGCAGCGTGACCGAAGTGCTGGCCCGGGCCGCCGAAGCGGGGATCGAAGTGGCGCTCCACGCCGGGCTCAGCTACGTGGATCTCGCCGCGACGGCGTTGCGGATGGACCTGGGCGGCGTGCAGCTCTGCGATGCGCTCGACCTCCGCGTCGACGCTCAGCGCCCGGCGCTGGTGAGCCAGGTCTACAGCCGTGATGCCGCCACCTCGCTCAAGCTGGCGCTCCTGGATATCTACCCGCCGGACCACCCCGTCACCGTGCTGTCGGCCCTTGGCGCAGGCGACGAGGCTTTACTCCACATCCCGTTGTCTGAGCTTGACCACCGCCCGGCGGGCTACCTCGACACGGTCTTCCTCCCTCCTTTGGAGGCCATCGGCGATGTTCGCCGCTTCGACGGTCTGTTCGCAGTGATCGAGCGCCTTCACGCCCCTGACGGCTGCCCCTGGGACCGCGAGCAGACTCACGAATCCTTGCGCCCGCACCTGTTGGAAGAAAGCTATGAGACGCTCGAGGCGATCGATTCGGGTGACCCCGCGAAGCTGGCGGAAGAGCTGGGCGACCTGCTCCTGCAGGTGCTGATGCACGCCGCGGTCGCCGAGCGGCTCGGAGAGTTCTCCTTCGGCGACGTCACGGAGCACATCGCGCGCAAGCTCATCCGCCGGCACCCGCACGTCTTCGGCGAGGCCACCGCGAAGACGGCGGAGGAGGTCTGGCAATCGTGGGAGACGCTGAAGAAGGCGGAGAGGCCGCGGTCGTCGATCCTCGAGGGCATCCCCTCGACCCTGCCCGCGCTGGCGGCTTCGCAGTCCATACAGGGGCGGGCGAGGCGCATCGGTTTCGACTGGCCGGACATCGAAGGGCCCCTTGAAAAGCTCATCGAAGAGGTGCAGGAGTTCGCCCGCGCCGAGACTGACGGCCACCGGGAAGACGAGTTCGGCGACATCCTCTTCGTGCTCGCGAACATCGCCCAACGGCTGGGTGTCGATGCCGAGCAGGCGCTGCGCGGCGCCAACGAGAAGTTCCGCCGCCGCTTCGGCGTCGTTGAGGATCTGGCCACGGCCCGGGGCCTGGACCTGAAGGACCTCGACCTGGCGGGGCTTGACGCGCTCTGGAACGAAGCGAAGGCCGCGGACGCCCGATAGCGGGCGGTTGTTGGCGATCGCAGGAGCAGCGTAGGCTGGATCAACCAACAACCATCACTCTTGGGAGGGGCAGATGACCCACGCAACCGGTTCCGTAATCACCGCTGAGCGCTTCAAGGAGGGCAAGACGTTCCAGGAGTACCTGGATAGCGGCATCCGCAACCGCGACCTGTTTGAGCGGAACTACCGCGACACATCGATCAGCGAGTCACAACGTGCCGCGCTCAAGGCGCTGGCGGCGAAGCCAAACGGTCCCGATCACGTCGTCGTCATCGGCGAAGACTGGTGCCCGGACGTCTATCGGGGCCTGGGCGTGGCTCAGCGTATTGCCGAGGGGCTGGGGATTGAGCTTCGCATGTTCGAGCGCGATCAGAACAAGGACATGATCGAGGGATACCTCAAGGATGGGGAGTTCGAATCCATCCCTGTGTTCGTGTTCTACGATGCAAGTCACAGGGAGCTCTGCCACTTCATCGAACGGCCGGCGCTGGCCAACGAGCAGGCTCACCTTACTCGCAACGCGCTGGGTGACACGTCGCCCGAAGGCATCGCACGGCAGTTGGGGCACGAGCCCAGCGACGATGAGATCAAGGCAGCCCGGGCGGCGGCGCGCGAACGCTACTTCGAGTGGCAGAAGGGTGAGATCTGGGCTGCCTGGCGCGTGGCGACCGTCGACGAGGTCATCGCGCTCCTGGAGGCGGCCACAGCCTGAGCCGGAGGTTCTTGCGGGGCTCCGGCCCGGGCGCTTAGATTCCCCGCACGATGACTCGACGGCGAAGACAGGGAAAGCCCCATGGCGTGCAGGTGGGCGTCGCCGTGGTGGCACTTGCCCTCTTCGCGGTCGCGTACCTCGCGCTCATGCGGGCCACGCTCGACTACTCGCG
>CAYYYI010000018.1:21890-28983 GCA_964475735.1 uncultured Anaerolineaceae bacterium | reverse complement strand
TTGCGGCAGAAGCACATACGGGAAACCGGTGTTGAGCACCATGTCCGTGACCTGCCCTGCCTTGAGCGTTCCGCCCTTGACCGGGGTCGCTGCGCTTGGCGTTGGCGTGTCTCCTGCCCCGATTGCCGTTGCGGGAGTCTCTTCCGCACCCTGGCCATCGTCATCGTCGTCGCCACAGCCCACGGCAATAAGAGAGGCTGCGCCTGCTGCCAGCGCACCGCCTGCCCCGAGAAGCCGCCGCCGTCCCAGTGGCGCACCAACAAAACTACTCATTGAGACTGCCCTCCTGTTACTCCCGCGATGAGTTCACAGGAATATAACGACCGTTACAGATTGAGACAAGCCCTCAGCTTGAATTCGCCGCTGCGCAGATCATCCCGGCCATCGCAGCCGCGATGCGGCCCACTGCTGGCAGGTCCACAGCTTCCGGCCAGCGATCGGCTTCAAGGTGGAATACGGCGCTCCCGCCGAGCAGCGAGATGTAGCGCCCCCCGGCGAGGTGGATGTTCCGCGATTCCCCCGCCGGTACCGTTCCAGCAGGCGCCAGGACCGGCAGGGGCGCTCCATGAACTCTGAGGTGCGCAATCAACCTCTCCCCCAGCTCCGGTGCAGAAGCGATGGCGCCCGCCCGCGGCTCTATCGCCGCACCTATCGATGCCCCGAAGTGGAACCACAGGTACGCGGTCGCCGCCAGGCCGGCCCGGCGGTTCAGGTACTCCTCCAGTCCCCAGTGGCCGAGTTCGTGTCCTGTGCTCGCAACGAACTCCACGTCGCGCAGCGGGCGCGCGGCGGCTACAGCCCCCGCAACCTCAAGCCACAATGCGATTCCCCCGCCACGTTCCGAGGCGCAGTGCCACCAACCGCTTCGCGGCGTCATCACGCAGACGGGCGGGTGCGCCGCGTCGCGCCCGGCAACGCGACCCACCACGTTCCCGGCCCGGCACAGGGTGGTCCGGGCCGGTGCAACAATCCGCACACACTCCTGCACGCGCGCGGCAGCCTCAAGCATCGCGCCATACTCCGACGACAATTGGAGAACCGGAGGTCCGTACCACCGCCTGAATGACTCGGCGTTACGCAGTGCGAGGCCCGGCCTTCCGCCAACTCCCACAAGGACAATCGCCGCAGCGTTCGAATCTCGCGCCTCGCTGAGCTGAGCGGAAAGACCCGCGCCCCCTCCTGGCGGCGCAATGACAAGGGTGATCTCTGCTCCGAGCTGCCCTGAGATCCCGCCGGCCGGTGTCCCCGGGGAATCGAACAACGGCAGCCCTGCCAGCTGTTGCCCTCCGATCTCTACAAAGGCCGAATCCACTTCGCGCCGTTCGAAGGGATACCACTCAACAGTCCCGTCCACTCCACGCTCGCAAAGCTCGGCTGCAAGCCACAGCCCCGACGCTTCATCAACGTCACTGCCAGTGCGATGCCATCCCTGTGAGTCGTAGGCGGAGATGACTGTCGCGATGCGCTCTTCTGCTGTGCTCAACGCAGCACCTGCCTCCTGGAGTTCCGTCACCCTGGTTTGCGGCTTCTCGCTTGCCGCCTCTACAGGTCGCGACGATTGCGAACTATAACGGTCGCTCTAGAATGTGCCAAACAGCACAAGGACGGTGCTTGTCCCATGCCGTCGGTCCGGGTCAACGAAACCCTTATCGAATACCTGCTGGAGGGCAGCGGCGCGCGCGGCTTCCTCCTGCTCAACGGCATGGGCGCCCACATCGGGCTCTGGGGCGAATTCGCTACCGGCCTGGGGGAGCTGGGCCGCGTTCTGCGCTTCAACTTCCGCGGATGCGGTGCAAGCTCGCCCCCGGCGGCGCCGCTCACGCTCGAGGACCTTGCCAGCGATGCTGTGGCGCTTGCCGGCGTACTGGGCATCGAACGTCCGATCGTCGTTGGCCATGCCTTCGGCGGGCGCGTCGCGCAGGTGCTCGCCAGGGATCGCCCGGGCTCGCTCCGCGCTCTCGTGATCTGCGGCACCGGGGGCCAGTTTCCGCCCCGGCCGGCGCCGCAGATGGCGGTGTCTCCGGGCCATCGCACCGAACGCGAACTGTTTGACGAAGCGTGGTTGAACCAGTGGTGCTCGCCCCGCTTCCGCGAACAGCAGCCCGAACGCGCTCGCGCGGTACTCGACGAGGTGTGGCGGGACCGTGGCATTCCGAAAGGGACGACCGCGCTCCGCGCGGCGATTGCCGCGACGCCCAGCGCCTCCTATTGGGGAACCGCCACCGTGCCGGCCCTCCTGCTGTATGGCGACGACGATCTCTACGGGACGCGCGAGAACGCCACGGACCTGCACGCGCGGCTGCGGGGCTCGGCGCTGACGTTCATCCCCGGAGCAGGCCACATGGCGATCAGGGAGCAGCCCGCCGCAATGCTGGCTGCTGTGAGACAGTTTGTTGAGGAGATGAACCTGTGACAGTAGTAGCCATTACCGGCGCCGGGAGTGGGATCGGGCGCGCGCTTGCCATCGGATTCGCCGGGGACGGCGACACCGTCCTCGGCTTCGAACGCTCGGAGGAAGGTTTGCGGGAAACGGCCGCGCTGGCCGGACCGAACTTCGTGCCCGTTGCCGGGAGCGTAGCCTCCGCGGCCGACATGGAAGCGCTCGTGCGGCGCGCCGACGCCGATCACGGCGGGATCGAGGTGCTCATCAACAACGCCGGGATCGCGAACCAGGGAGCGTTCCTCGAAGCGGCATTCGAGCGTTGGGAGGCCGTCATCGCCGTCAACCTGGCCGGTCTGGCACGATGCTGCCACGTGGTGCTTCCAGGGATGATCGCCCGCGGGAAGGGGCGCATCATCAACGTCGCATCCCGGGCTGCGGAGGCTGCCACTCCCACGCTCTCCGCCTACGCCGCTTCGAAGGCTGGTGTCGTCACCTTCACCCGCACGCTGGCGCGGGAGGTGGGCCCGCCGGCCAACCCCGGGATCCTTGTGAACTGCCTGGTCCCCGGGCAGACCAACACGGGCATGCACCCGGGCGGGCAGGACCCGGCCGTCGTCTACCCGCACGCGCGGTTCATAGCCGAACTGCCCGATGGCGGCCCCAACGGGCGAATCTTCTGGAACAGCAAGGATTACTCCATCTACACGCGCTTCAACGAAAGCTAAAGCGCGACGGGCCCCGCCCGAAGTGGTGGTGTCCGCGCCCCCGCTATTGGGCCAGGTACGAACGCTCAAACGCGGGGTCGCCGCAGCACTTCTTGAACTTCTGCCCGTTGCCGCACGGGCAGGGGTCATTCCTGTCGGGTTTCGGTTGCCGTCCGCCTACCCCCGGGCGAGTCCGCTCACGGTAACGAGATCTGCGCGCAAGTCGATCGCCGAGCATGGCCAGCCTCTCCGAAGCGTGCGCAAAGAAGTGCCTGTAGCTCGCGCAGAAGTACTCCGGCCGGCGAGCGCCGCCTGACAGGCGCGGCTGATTTCGCGGGCAGCCGCTGCGACAGAGCAGGAGGAATTCGCAGGCGGCACACTCGGCGGCCAGCGGCTCCTTCTGCATCACGAACTCCCGCCGCCGGGGGGACTCGCAGATGCTCGAAAGCTCTTCGCGCAGCACGTTCCCCAGCAACCAGTCGGGGTGTATGTAGAAGTCGCAGGGGTACACGTCGCCGTTGTATTCCACAACAATCCCGGCATCGCAGCGGCTGCTCTGCACGCACGAGTCGTTGGGGATGCCCAGGAGCGACTGCAGATGGTTGTCGAACGTGCGGACAGACACGGCCGGGGCCCCCTGCTCGTACCACTCGTCGAAGAGCCCGGCCAGGAACTCCCCATACTCCTCGGGCGTGACGAGGTACGTGGGCTGCTGGTACGGGTCAGTCGCCTGGAACCCCATCGCGGGGATGAACTGCACGTGGGTGATGCCCTCCCGTCGGAAGAATCGGAGCAGTTCCCCGGGCCGGCCAACGTTGTGTGGCCCCACCACGCAGAGGACGTTGAACTCCACCCCGTGCCGCCTGATGTGGTCGAGACTGGCCATGACGTTCCGGAACGAGCCGTGCCCGCCGCGATCCTTTCGTTCCAGGTCATGGACCTCAGGCGGGCCGTCGATGCTCACCCCCACAAGGAACCGGTACGCGGCGAAGAGCTCCGCCCACTCCTGGTCAATCAAGGTCGCGTTCGTCTGGATAGCGTTGCTGATGATGGTCCCGGGAAGGGCATGCCTGGCCTGCAAAGCGAGTGCCTGGCGAAAGAACGCTTTGCCTGCCAGGGTAGGCTCGCCGCCCTGCCAGGCGAAGCTCGCGACGCCAGCGTCAGCCACGTAGCGGAGGTACTGGGGGATGAATGTTTCGAGCACGGCCGGCTCGATCCGGCGCCTGCTGCGCGCGCCTTCGAGCGATGCACGATAATAGCAGTAGCTACAGTCGAGGTTGCAGTCGGTGGAGACCGTCTTGAACATGACCGAAAGCGGTGGCACTGGCGGGCTCCGGCATCGCAGGTGGCTTCATGCTACCGGCCGATGCCGCCCCGCGTCCTGCCGGGAAATGGCCTGGAGAGCCTTGTGACGCGCCCGCCGGCGACGATCCGCGATGTGGCGCGCGACGCCAGGGTGGCCGTATCCACCGTTTCGCGGGTGATCAACAACAGCGGAGCGACCGCGCCCGGCACGCGGCAGCGCGTGCTGGCTGCGGCTGAGAAGCTCGGCTACCGGCCGAGCGGGATGGCGCGCGCCCTCCGAAGCAGCCGGACCATGACCATTGGCGTGTTCATCCCCGATCTCGAGAACCCCGTCTTCCTCCAGTGGCTGCGTGGGGCCGAGAACGCCGCCCAGGACCACGGATACAGCGTCCTCACCTGCGATGGGCAGTCGTCGCTTTCGATCATCGAGGCGCAGCTTGCCCGTCTGTATGAACGCAGGGTGGACGGCCTGGTGCTTGCCGGGCAGGTGCCCGCGCGCCTTCTTCGCGACTTCATCAGCGCCAGGATTCCCTTCGAGCCCCGGAGCCTCCTGGGCGCCGATGGCGAGCCTCCGCGCTTGCGGCTGGAGCGGGCCGCGCAGGTGGAGGCGGCCCGGGCCCTCGTCGCCGTGGGCCACAGGCGCGTGGCCTTCTTCACTCGCGACAATCCGCTCTACTGCCGGGATGGCTCTCTGCCAATGTCCAGGTTCGGCGTCATCCGCCAGACTTTCAGGGAAGCCGGTGGCGTTGGCGCTGAGGCCATTGTGGTGCAGGTTTCCACGGCATCCGCCGCGCAGAGCGTCCGCGAGGTCATGGCCGCACCCGGCCGTCCCACGGCCCTCGTGGCCGGGACCCACATCCTCGCTCCCTTCCTTCTCGCCGGTCTCTATGAACAGGGCCTCTCCGTTCCGGATGACGTCTCGTTCGTGAGCTTCGGTGATTCGCCGTGGGCCCTGGCACACCGTCCGCCAATCTCCGTCATCCGGCACGACTACGAGGCCGAGGCAAGGGCGGTCATGGAACGGCTCATCGCCCGCGTCGAAGAGTGCGAGTCGCACGTGCCGGCGCCGCCCGTGCCCTCGGAGTTCGTCCAACGAGGCTCAATCGGGCCCGCTCCGCGCTAGGTCAGTAGCTGCACGGTTCCAGTCAGGCGAACCGTGCAGGGCATCAGCGCATCCCGCTTGACACCTGTTGCGTCATCGCGAAGAATTCGTTGGAAACGTTTCCAAAGGACCCCGGATGCCAGGCAAGCGGCCCAACATTCTTGTGATTATGCCCGACCAGCACCGGGCCGATGCCATGGGCTGCGAAGGCAACCCGGTGGTGCAAACCCCGAACATGGACCGCCTGGCGGCCGAGGGTGTCAGATTTGGCCGCGCCTACTGTCAGGGGCCTCTCTGCATGCCGGCGCGCGCATCTTTCCTCACCGAACGATACGTCCGCGACCACGGTATCAATCGGAACGATGACGACGTGCCGGCCCACCTCCCCACGTTTCTCCAGTCCTTGCAGCAGGCCGGCTACCACACGGGCTGCATCGGCAAGATGCACCTCTACGTTCACGGCGCTACCAAGACGAGCGGACGCACCCGCGACACGCGCGACCGGGTGGACACGATGCGCGCATTTGGCTTCGATGAACCGCTAGAGGGCGTGGGCAAGCACGCCGCCGCGAATATTCAGAGCGAATACACCGATTATCTGAAGGACCTGGGCCTATACGATACCTACCGCGAGTGGATGAGTGTCCGCCGCTATGGCCGCGGTCAGATCGAAATCAACGGCCGTCTTGTGAATCGCCTGCCCATGTGGCACGTCGAGTCTGCGCCCCTCCCCGCGGAGGCCCATATCGACCGGTGGGTGGGGCGCCGTGCCGCGCGCTGGATCGACGAGTACGACCGCGAAGAGCCGTTCTTCCAGTGGGTCGGGTTCGCGGGCCCCCACGACCCGTGGGACGCGCCTGCCGAATACGTGGCGATGTACCGGGATGCCGGCATTGCCTTGGGGACCCTCGTGCCGCCGGAGGTGCCGCCCGATGGCCCCCTCCGCACCTTCATCCAGGCATTCCAGCAGTTTGGGCACAGCGACACGCTCAACGAGGAGCGTATCCGCGAGGTGCGCCGCTTCTACTACGCGAATGTGACCATGATCGACGAAGGCGTTGGCGAAATTCTCCGCTCTCTCGAACGCCGCGGCATGCTCGACAACACGTGGGTGATCTACACGACCGACCATGGGGAGATGCTCGGCGACCACATGATGCTGACGAAGATGGTCTTCTACGAGGGCGCCGTTCGCGTTCCGCTGATCATCCGTCCGCCGGGTGGCATACGGGGCCGCGTGGAAGACGCGCTCGTAGAGCACGTTGATGTTCCCGCTTTGATCCGCGAGATCGCCGGGGCG
Source organism: uncultured Anaerolineaceae bacterium (assembly GCA_964475735.1). Taxonomy (GTDB): domain Bacteria; phylum Chloroflexota; class Dehalococcoidia; order Tepidiformales; family Tepidiformaceae; genus UCB2. The sequence continues at coordinate 22,189 of CAYYYI010000018.1, read as the reverse complement.
GCCGCCGTTCCCGCGAGTGAGGGGCGTTCGCTTGCGGGCCTGGTCGATGGCCGCGGATTCGAGCGGCGAACCGTGGTCCACAGCGAGAACTTCGGCTTCGCCATGTTCCGAACGGAACACCACAAGCTCGTCGTTTACGAAGAGACGGGCGAGCCCGTACAGCTATTTGACCTGAATGACGACCCCGATGAAAACCGGAACGTGCTCCACGACCCGGCCTATGCGCCCGTGGTACGGGAGATGGTGGACAGGTACGTCAGTCCGTTCTTCGGCCGGCAGCCTTCCGGTCCGGGGAAGGG
>CAYYYI010000018.1:10982-21790 GCA_964475735.1 uncultured Anaerolineaceae bacterium | reverse complement strand
TGGACAGGTACGTCAGTCCGTTCTTCGGCCGGCAGCCTTCCGGTCCGGGGAAGGGCAGGTAGGCGCCCGGCCATGTTGACACCACCGGGTGCCGCGCAAACAATCCCCGGAAACGATTCCACGGGTAGCCGGACAAGCAGCCCGCAACTCCGCCACAGCCCGAACCAGCAGGAGGGAACACGATGAGAGACTCAACGTATTGGACGCGCCGCGGGCTGCGAGGCCGGACGATTGGCAGGCGCGGCTTCCTTGCGGTCTCAGGGGTCGCGGCGGCAGGTACGGCGGCCATGCTGGCCGGCTGCGGCGATGATGACGAAAATGAGGAAGTGACCCCTGCCTCCGGTTCGCCTGCTGGCGAAGGCACGCCGGCCATGACCGCGACTCCGGAGGTCAAGCAGCCCAGGACGGGCGGCACGTTCCGGAAGTCCTTCTCAGGTGGGGATGCTCATCTCAGCCCAACACACACCGGCGGGTACGACATCTACACCACCTTCTCCACGATCTACGAATACATGTGGCGCGAGGCAAGAGATGGCGCCGTCATCATGCAGGGAGCAGAAAAGGTCGAGCAGGCGGATGAGACGACCTACATCATCACTCTCCGCGACCACGTCTACCAGGACGTCGCTCCCGTGAGCGGCCGGGCTGTGACCGCCGAAGATGTGAAACTGCTCGCGGACTACATCATCGCCGACAAGCAGGTCTTCGCCCGCGCCTTCTACGCGGGCCGGCTGGACTCGGTGACGGCTGTTGATCAACGAACGGTGCGGGTCGTCACAAAGGGCCCCCAGGCCTACTTCTTCGACGGTGCGGTGGGGTTTGACCGGCCGCTCATCCCGAAGGAACTGCTCGCTGACGGTGACCTGCGGAAGGTGAAGACCCAGATTGGGTCGGGCCCGTGGCAGTTTGGCTCCCAGACTCCCGGCAGCTTCGTTGAGTTCGTGAAGTTCCCGCGCTACTGGCGAACCGGTCAGCCCTACATCGAAAAGGTGCGCGCCACGAAGATCGATGACGAAGCTGCGCGCGAAACCGCGTTCCGCGGTAACCAGATCGATACCATGGTTCCGTCGAATCCCCGGCTGTATCGCACGCTCCTGGCCGACCTCGGCAAGGACGTTACGGGAACAGAAGGGTTCGCCGCTCCCATCGCCTTCGCCATGAACCCCAACCGGAAGCCGTTCGACGATCCCCGCGTTCGCAAGGCCGTCCACCGGGCACTGGACCTCAACGCCCTGCTGAAGATCGCCGAATTCGGCGAAGGTAAGCTCTGCGGAATCGTGGGACCGTCTCTCGAGAGATACCAGATCCCCGACAGCGAGCTCACCGACTACCTGAAGTACGACCCGGCAGAGGCGAAGCGGCTCCTCCAGGAAGCCGGCTTTGACACCAACAAGTCGTGGGAGTTCGTGATCCGTTCGGACTCCACAGAGCACCAGACACTGGCGCCGCTCATCAAAGAGCAACTGCTGGCGTCGGGCATCAAGACGACCTTCGCGGACGTGCCCCAGGCCGAGTACCAGCAGCGAACCTTTGCCGAGCCCGGCCGCTTTGATTTCACCATTTCGGCCGTCGGGGCCGACATTGGCCGCGTCCTCCGCGACCACCACAGCAAGTCTTTGGGAGTACGGGAGGCGTACTCGATCAACAACTCCGAAGTCGACACGCTGATTGAGAAGACGGAGGTGACCATCAACGCGTCCGAGCGCGTCGCCCTCTACAAAGAGATTCAGCGGAAGCTGCTGGGGCTCTGGCCTGCGTACTTTCCTCTCTATTCGGCCCGCGTCTTCCGGGTCAACCGCTCCTACATCAGGGACTTCGACCCGGATCCCGAGCTTATGCTCTATCCGCAGCAGCCCCAGATGTGGCTGGACCGCTGAGGGCCCGACCGGGCGGACACCGCCTGGCCCCCTCCTGAACGATGCTGCGATACACGGTTCGCCGCCTCCTCTGGATGATCCCCACGATCTTCATCGTGAGTGTGATCACGTTTTTCGGGCTTAACGCTCTCCCGGGCGACATCGCCACGCTGACGCTCGGCGAAAACGCCACGCCCGAAGCCGTGGAGGAGTTCCGCGAGGAGAACGGGCTCAACAGACCCGTGATTGTGCGCTACGCCGACTGGCTGGCGGGAATCATGCGCGGCGATCCCGGTGATTCGCTCAAGGGCGGGCGTCCCATCTGGGACGATATCAAGGTCCGCCTGCCGGTCACGTTACACATCATGGCCTTTTCGCTGCTCTTCACCGCCACGTTTGGGGTGCTCTTCGGAGTGGTTGCGGCCGTGTATCGAGGGACGCTTCTCGACTATTCGATCCGCGGCTTCGCCGTCTTCAGCGATTCGTTCCCGAACTTCTTCCTTCTCACCCTGCTGTTGCTCATCCCGGCCATACTCTGGCAGTACAGCCCCCCGATTGGCTACGAGGGACCTATCTGGGAGGACCCGTGGCGAAGCGCGAAACAGTTCGTGCCGCCCACCCTGCTGCTGGGCCTCGGATCGGCCTACCTCACGCGCATCACACGGTCGGCGACGCTTGAGGTGCTGCGGTCCGACTTCGTGCGTACGGCGCGGGCAAAGGGACTCTCGGAACGCGTGACGATCTGGCGCCATGTGCTCCGCAACGCCATGCTCCCCATCATCACCGTGCTTGGAGGCGTGTTCGCCAACCTGCTCGGGGGCACCGTCATTCTCGAAAGGGTGATGACGCTGCCCGGCCTCGGCAACTACACCTTCCAGGCCGTGCAGGACCGGGACTTCAACATCGTCCAGGCCATGACGCTCTATGCCGCCCTTACCGTGATGCTCGTCAACCTTGCCGTCGACCTCTCCTACGCCCGGATTGACCCCCGGATTCGCTACCGGTGACAGCTGCGAAGGCGATCGAGGCAGCGTCTACCGCGGCGCTGGTCACGCACGGCAGAAGAAGAGCAGTGCGCCGTTTCGTCCGCGAGCAACCGCTCGGGACCTTCGGGCTGGCTCTCATCGCCGTGTTTCTGGCTGTGGCCGTCTTCGCACCCTGGCTCACGCGCTACTCTCCCACGGCAAGCATCGCCGAGCCGCTCCAGTCGCCTACCTCTTCGCACTGGCTGGGGACTGACTCGTTGGGCCGCGACGTCTACAGCCGCATTATCCAGGGCAGCCAGATCTCGCTTGTGGTCGCCGTCACCGTCGTCGCTATCAATGTCGTTATGTCGTCGGCGCTGGGCCTGCTCTCCGGCTACTACGGAAGGTGGCTCGACTATCTCCTTCAGCGCAGCGGCGAAGCCTTTCACGCTTTCCCGGGGCTGATCCTGTACTTCCTGGTGATCGCCGCTTTCGGCCGCCCCAGCACGGAAGGCGGGAACGTCCTCAGCATTGCGTGGGACCTCCGGGTGCTCATCCTTGCCCTCAGCCTGCCGGCCTTCTTCGGCGGCTCCCGCGTGCTGCGGGCGGCAGCGCTTTCTCTCAAGCGGACTGACTTCGTCGAGGGCGCCCGGGCAGTCGGGGCGAACGACCGGCGCATCATCCTCTTTCACCTGTTGCCAAACGTGATGCCGTTCATCCTGGTACAGGCGAGTTCGGCCGTGGGGGCAATCATTCTTGCCGAATCGGCGCTGAGCTTCCTGGGGCTGGGCGTGCCGCCCGGGACGCCGTCCTGGGGCGCAGACCTGGCCGGCCGGAACCGGACCTTCTTCATTGAAGCGCCGTGGCTTGCGCTGGCCCCCGGGCTGGCCATCAGCTTCACGGTGCTCGGCTTCAACCTCCTCGGCGACGCCCTCCGCGATACCCTCGACCCCCGCCTGAGAGGGCGGCGATGATGAGCGCGGCCCAGCGCCGGCCTGCCGTTGACTTCCGCCGCCACCAGAGCAAGTGATGTGACACCACCCCGGCGAGGTGCACGCGATGCCAATCACGAATCGGACACTGGCGGCCGGCACGAAGCACCTCGCACGCTACAGAGGCGCCATCCGCTCACTGGAAGTGATCGCGAGCGAGAGCGGTCTGCGCTTCCGCCTGGATGACGGCCGCCGCCCTCGCCTGCGGGTGGCTCTTGCTCATCGCGTGGGCGAACGCTCTTGAGCGACGCCCGTGCCTGCAACAGGGTCCCATCGACCGTGAAGTGATCCTCGGAGACGAGCTGCTGACGGGGCAGAGTTACGCGCTCCACCCGGCCGCTGCCAAGCAGCGCTCGATGAAGCCGGACTTCGCATCGGTGTACCCCTCGCGGTCTGCGCCAAGACGCTCGGCGAGCTCGCGCTTGAGGCGGGCGTACTCGTTGGCAACCCCCGGGTAGGCGCGCAGGTGGTCGCGAAACAGCAGGTGCCGCCAGAACTCGCCGCCCACCTCGACCATGTGAACGTGGTGGCTCCGCGGCTCTCCGCGCCGGAAGTAGAGCCGCCCTTCGATTCCGTACGCCCCGAGCGATTCGTACCCGAGCGATTGCATGGCCGGGACAAGCCCTTCGGCAGCCTTGATGTCACGGACGCCCGGCATCATGTCGATGATTGGCTTGGCTGCCAACCCCGGGACAGCCGTGCTGCCGATGTGCTCGATGGCAGCGACGGCCTCGCCGCAGGCCGCGCGGATTTGGGCCGCTTCCTCAGCGAAGAGCAGCGGCCAGCGCGGGTCGTAGTCGGCGATAACGATTGGAGGATCGCGGGGAGGTACGCCCGGGCCGGGCGCCGGCATCAGTGGTGGCTGCCGTGCGCTTCCGCGGGAGCGTCACCGTAGGATTCGGGCGATTCCTTGCTGAGCATGATGGAGATGGGGGCGATCCACGTGGGGTTGGCAAAATGCCCCAGGCTGCGTCGCAGCATGTAGAAGACGCCGCCGATGCCACATGCCACGGCGATACCCAGAACCGACCAGAGCGCCCGCTCCTGGAGCGGGCCCGTATCGGGGCCAGGCGCCTTCTCATCCTCCGCCGCAGCGACCCACGCGGGCGAGGCGGCCGGGGGGCCAGCTTCGGCGGCCAGGGCGGGCATGGCTGCCCCGGCGACGATGAAAACGGCGAAGGCGAACACGGTGGCGCGAAGAAGAAGGCGTCTCATTCCAGAGGTGAAGTCTAGAGTGCGGAGGGTGCTGGTCAAGCCCGGATTGTGATCTTGGGGGTTGCGCCGCCGGTTAGCGCGTGCTAGATCTAGTACGGGCTGCGCTGGAAGCTGTGTCCGCTCCACACTTCCACCGGCCCCTTTTCTTTGTTCTTCGGGGGGAGCCGCCATGGCTCCCCTTTCCTATCACCAGCCCAGCGCCCGTTCCACGCCTTCGACCGTCGCCGCGGCGTGGGTGATATCGGGCGAGTACTGGGCGGTGGCCGTATCCGGGTCCTTCAGCCCGTTCCCGGTGAGAATGGCCACGGCCCGGCCGCCGCGCAGACGGCCTCCCCGCCCGAGCTTGAGCAGGCCCGCTACACCGGCCGCGCTTGCAGGCTCCACGAATAGCCCCTCCCGCCGGGCGAGTAGCCGGTAGGCGTCAAGTATTTCGTCGTCCGTAACGGAGTCGATGAGGCCGCCGCTTTCGTCGCGCGCTGAGGTTGCCCCGCGCCAGCTGGCCGGGTTGCCGATGCGAATGGCAGAGGCCACAGTCTGGGGCTCCTCAACCGGGGCGCCGCGCACGATTGGCGCCGCGCCTGCCGCCTGGAAGCCCATCATGCGCGGGTGCGCGCTCGCCAGGTTGCGCTCGGCGCACTCGCAGAAACCCTTCCAGTAGGCGGTGATGTTCCCGGCGTTGCCCACCGGGATGGCGAGCACGTCGGGGGCGTCGCCAAGCGCCTCGCAGATCTCGAACGCCGCCGTCTTCTGGCCGGCAATGCGGTCGGGGTTCACCGAATTCACGAGCGCCACCGGGTGCTTCGCCGTCAGCTTACGGGCGGCGTTGAGCGCCTGGTCGAAGTTGCCGTCCACCTCCAGAATCCGGCTCCCGAAGGCCACCGCCTGCGCCATTTTCCCCGCCGCGACCTTCCCGCCGGGAACCAGTACGAAGCAATCGATGCCGCAGCGCGCGGCGTAGGCGGCCGCGCTGGCGCTCGTGTTGCCGGTGCTCGCGCACATGATCGCCTTCGCCCCGGCCTCGACCGCCTTCGCTACGGCCACGACCATCCCGCGGTCCTTGAACGAGCCTGTGGGGTTGCAGCTTTCGAGCTTGAACCAGAGCTCGTCGAGCCCGCAGAGGCCCTCAAGTGCGGCTGAGCGCACCAGCGGCGTGTCCCCTTCGCCGAGGGTGAGACGGGGCGTCTTCTCCGTCAGCGGCAGTATGTCGGCCCAGCGGAAGAGCACCCCCCGTGGCAGGGGGTTGGTCCCTGTCACGGCTCCTCCGGCGGCTTGAAGGCGTGGAACTTCATCTCGCGCAGCTCCTGCTCAAGCATCTGGATCTGCTTGCGCCGCTGCTTCTCCATCATCTGGCTGTACTTGGCAAACTCCTCGCGGACGTGGTCGACCACCTCTGCTATGTCGCGCCGGATCCCGGCCACGCGCTCGCCCAGCCCCTGGTGGCGCCCTTCCAGCAGCGTGACCTCCGCATGGAGCTTGTCGGCGGTCCCCAGCAGCTTGTCCCCCAGTTCCTCCAGTGCGTTCAGGCGCGTATCGATGCGGCCGTGCTGCTCTCGCCAGACGCCAATCTCCTGGAGCACGTCGTCGCGCATGGTCTTTTCGGCGATGGAGGTGGCGATCATCTCTTCGTTTCGCCTCACCATCTCGCCCACCACCTGCAGCCGCTCGAAGATTACGTCGAAGCGGTCCTCCTGCTCCCGGAGCAGCGCGTCCCGGATCCGGTCTTCCAGGTCGCGATTCACCTCGATGGCGCGGTCGAGCCGCAGGCCGAACTGCTCCACCTTCGCTTCCACCTCGCGCTGACGTTCGAGCAGCGTCTGCACCGTTTGCGAAAGCTGGGAGCTCTGGCTCTGGACCTGCGCCACGTCGGCTGCGACGAGATCCAGTTGGCTGGTGGCCGATTCAATGCGCCTTGCCGCCTCGCCTCGCTCCTGGCGGTCGTACTCAGCTTCTGCGCGAAGAAGCCGGAGGGCGTTCTCGGTCTCGGCCCTGTTGGCGGAGACAGCCTGACGGATGCCCTCGGCCCCCTCTTCCAGCTCGCGAATCTTCTCTGGCACGCCCTTGAAGGGCACGAGCTTGGGATCGATCTCCCGTACCGTTCGCTCGGCCTCAATCACGTGGTCCGAGAGCTCGTGCACCTGGCGGCGCACCTGGTCGAGCAGGGCGTCCGAACGCCCCTGCTCATCGCGAACCTGGCGGAGCTGCTGTTCGAGCCAGCCCAGGATTTCGCTGATCGCCTGTGCCTGGGTGTCCCCGGCCATGGCTAGCCCTCGACGCGCAGGAAGGAGTTGACGCGAACCACAACGGGCAACTGGCGGATGCTATCGAGCGCTGCCTGCATCGCGCTTTCCCGCGCGCGGTGCGTCATGATCACGAGCTCCGCTGTTTGCTCGTCGGCATTCGCCTCTTTCTGGTTCACGGCGGCGATGCTCACGCCGTGGTCGCCCAGCACATGGGCGATCTGGGCGAGCACGCCCGGCCGGTCACTGACCGTCACGCGCACATAGTACCGCGTTTCGACCCGGGCCATGCTCTCGACGGGGATGTCCCCTTCGGGGTCCCAGTACTTGCGTTCGCGGCTGCCGAAAACAAGCGAGTGGGCCAGGTCGAGGATATCGGCCACCACCGCCGAGCTCGTCGGCGCCGCGCCAGCGCCGCGGCCCTGGAAGAGCACTGTGCCCGTGAGGTCACCCACTATCTGCACCGCGTTGAAGACGCCATCGACCTTCGCCAGCGGTTCGGCCTGGGGAACGAACACCGGCGCCACCCGGGCGGAGATGCTCCCATCCGTGCGCTCGGCGATTGCCAGCAGCTTGATCACGTAGCCCAGCTCGGCCGCGTAGCGGAAGTCGACCGCTTCAAGCCGCGTGATGCCCTCGGTGAAGACGTCGGACGGGCGGACGCGCGTGCGGAAGCCGAGACTCGCCATGATGGCGAGCTTGTAGGCGGCGTCGTGGCCCTCAACGTCGTTCGCCGGGTCGGGCTCGGCGTAGCCAAGCTGCTGGGCGGCAGCGAGGGCGTCGGCGTAGCCGGTGCCGTCCTGCGCCATGGACGTGAGGATGAAGTTGGTCGTGCCGTTGATGATCGCCCGGATGGAGGTGATGCGGTTCGCCAGCAGGTCGCGCCGCAGGGGGGCGATGAGCGGGATGCCGCCGCCAACGCTGGCCTCGAACATGATGTCGAGCCCACGCTGGTGCGCCTCCGCCAGCAACTCGGGGCCGGACTTGGCCATCAGCTCCTTGTTCGCCGTGACGACGTGCTTTCCCGCGGCCAGCGCCCTGCGAATGTACGTCCCGGCGGGCTCTTCGCCGCCAATCACTTCGACGACGATGGCGATGGATGGGTCGCCCAGGATGTCGTCCACGTCCGCCGTGAGGACTCCGGGGGGCAGGTCGACCGTGCGAGGCTTGGTAAGGTCCCGCACTGCGGCCCGGCGGACCACGAGGGGGGCCCCCACCTGCCGGGCGAAGTACTCCCGCCGCTCGATCAGCGCGCGCGCCACGCCGCCACCGACGGTGCCGACGCCAATCAGGCCGACGCCGATCTCCTTCGTCACGGGGCTACTGCGCGTTTTCGAGCGCCCAGTCAATATCGCTGGCGCTGAGCGAGCGCGTGACCGTTGTCTGGGCGCGCATCGCTTCGATCGCCTCTCCCAGCTTGATCTGCGCCAGTTGTTCCCTGTCGGCCTCGTCGTAGACGCCCGCCGGGTTGCGCTCCTCGATGCGGATTAGCCACCAGTACTGCTGCACCTCGACCGGCCCGACAAGTTCGCCTTCCCCCTTCCCGTCGATGGCATCCTGGATTGACTTCGGCATGAGCGCGGGTGCGGTGGGCAGCATCACGCCGTCCTGCTGGCGCGATGTCAGGTCGGCCGACTCCATCTGCGCGAGGGTGCCCATGTCCTCGCCGCCCTCGATGCGCTTGAGGAGATCCTCAGCCTTCTCTTTCGAATCGACGAGGATGCTGCGCACCGTCACAAGTTCGCCGGTGGTGCCGATCTCCTGCTCGTACCGTTCGGTGAGCTTCTCGGCCGCCACCCCCGCCTTGGTCATGCGCCGGTAGGTCGAATCGTCCATCGCCAGCGTCTTCAGACGGTTACGGTAGAGGGTGTCAAAGGAGCTGCCGGGACCACCCACGGGCACTCCCAACGACTCGGCGATAGCGTTGGTGATGTCAGCGTCCGTGATGGTGATTCCGAGGCCGTCCGCGACAAGCAGAATGAGCGCCTCTTCCTCGAGTTTGCGCAGCAGGTTCTCGGCGTTGATGGCCGCCGACTCGTTCGGATTGGACTGGAAGTACAGGGCCATCCGGTCCGCGTAGTAGCTGAGCTTTACGCGCTCGGAGCCAACCTTCAGGACGACCTCGTTCGGCCGCCGGAAGTTGTCCGTGTACCAGTTCCAGCCAATCAGCCCCAGCACCAGCAGCAGCAACGCGGCGGCGCCGCCGAGAATCCCCAACCTGATCGTTGTTTCGTCGATGGGGATGCCCAGGTAGCGCGGACGCGTGTCGGCGACTTCGCGGCGCTTTGGCCGGGGGAGGGCGGTTGTTCTTTCTCGCCGTGACATTGTTGTACTCCCGTCAGCGTGGCGTTAGCCGCGCGACGGGAAGACACCAGTCTGACGAACGTGCTGGAGAGTGTAGGGGAGCAGGGCAAGGTGCCGGGCCCTCTTGACCGCTGTAGCCACCAGGCGCTGGTGGCGCAGGCAGGCGCCGGTCTTGCGGCGCGGTTCTATCTTGCCGCGCTCATTGATGTAGAGGCGCAGGCGGCCGATGTCCTTGTAGTCGAGGCCGCGGATATGGTCCGCACAGAAGCGGCACACCTTGCGGCGGCTGCCGAAACGGCGGGGCGGCCTTGCCTGCCGCTCACCCGGCCCGCTCGACGGGCCCGGGGACTCTGGTGCTGTTCGTTCTTCCGATGCCATGATGGTTTCCTTCCCGCTGGGTTTGCGCGCGAATCCGCGCGCCGGGGTTGTGCGGGGCGCTCAGGCCCAATGGACCGTTGTGCGCCCCGCAATCGTCATTCGAAGGGCAGGTCGTCGGGTTCGACGTCTCCCCCGCCGCGGCGGGCGCCCGCGAAGCCGCCACGAGCCTGGCCCGCGCCACTCCACTCCCCGCCGCCCTGGTTGTCCCGGCTACCAAGGAAGAGCACCTGGTTGGCGATCACCTCAGTCCGGTAGTGCTTCTGTCCCTGGTCATCGTCCCAGGTGCGGGTCTGCAGGCGCCCTTCGATGTACACCTGCTTCCCCTTCGTTACGTACTGGCTAATCCGCTCAGCCTGGTCCCCAAAGACAACGATGTTGAACCACTCGGTGGCTTCTTCCCAGTCGCCCGAAACACCCTTGCGGCGAAAGTTCACCGCGAGGCTGAACTGCGATTGGGCGGTGCCGTTTGCGGTATAGCGCAGCTCGGCATCTTTGCCGGCGTTGCCGATCAGCATGACCTTGTTCAGGCTTGCCATGGCCGGGGCCTCCTCGATCTCAGTCGGAAGTCTCGGCGCCGGGTGCAGCGTCTTCCCGGGCTTCCGGTTCCCCGGCCGGCTCTGCCGCGGTCGCCGCACCGGACTCTACCACCTCCGCTGCCGGTGCGGGAGCCTCTTCTGCTTTCGCGCGTGCCCTGGTTGCGCGCTTCGCAGGCGCGGGCGCCTCGGCGACTGCCGGCTCTTCAGCGACTGGCTCTTCGGGAGCCTCCTCGGCTGCGGGCGCTGCAGGAGCCTCGGCGGCTGTGGGCGCTTCAGCAACAGGTTCTGCGGGCGCCTCAGCGGCCGCGGGCGCTTCAGCAACAGG
>CAYYYI010000018.1:0-10882 GCA_964475735.1 uncultured Anaerolineaceae bacterium | reverse complement strand
GGGAGCCTCGGCAGCGGGCTCGGCGGTTGCGGGAGATTGGGCGACAGGAGCGGCCATTGGCTGCTGGCGCGGTTCGCGGGGTGGCGGCGGTGGAGGCAGCTCATCGGCCCGGACGATCAGATGGCGGTACACGCGTTCGTCGATGTTCAACGTTGCCTCGAGCGCGGAGATCTCCACGGGCTCCAGGTTCACGCGCGAGACCACGTAGTCGGCATCGAGCGCATGGCTGATGGGGTACGCCAGGCGGCGCCGGCCCCAATGGTCCACCTTCAGGACCTGTCCGCCGCGCGTTTCGACAACGTTGGTGAGGTGGGCGACGCTGGCATCTTGCCCGCCAGCTTCCGCGACGGCCAGGTCGTAGACGACCGTCAGTTCGTATTCCCGCATGGGTCTCCAGACCGGGCGATGGGTTTGCCCGCAGGGCGGGCCGTGCTCCCGGCGCGAAGTTACAACCTATCACCAGCCGTGCTACCACTCAACGCGCCGGTGACCACGATCGCCTACAGGAGCCCCTTCTCCTTGAGCACGCGCTTCATGGTCGAACCTATCTCGGCGGGCGAATCGGAAACGTAAGCCCCGGCGGCACGGAGCGCGGCCTTCTTGTTCTCGGCCTTGCCGTCTTCGCCACTGATGATGGCGCCGGCGTGCCCCATGCGCCGCCCGGGAGGCGCCGTTGCCCCCGCGATGAAGGCCACTACCGGCTTCTTCACGTGCTCCTTGATGTACGCGGCGGCTTCCTGTTCGGCGCTCCCGCCGATCTCGCCGACCATCACGATCGCCTTCGTGCCGGGGTCTTCGTTCAGCATCCGGATCGCTTCCACCTGCCGCGTGCCGATGATCGGGTCACCCCCGACGCCGATGCAGGTGCTCTGGCCAATGCCCTCGTCCGTGAGCTGCGCGACAACCTCATAGACCAGGGTCCCCGAGCGGCTCACCACACCAACTTCGCCGGGCAGGAACACGTCCCCCGGCATAATGCCCACGCGCGCCTTGCCCGCAGGAGTGATGACGCCCGGGCAGTTCGGCCCGATGAGGACGGTGTCCGAGCCGCGCAGCCCGGCCTTCACCTTCACCATGTCGAGCACCGGTATGCCCTCGGTGATGCAGACGATCAGGGGGAGGCCAGCATCGGCCGCTTCGAGAATGGCGTCGGCCGCGCCTGCAGCGGGCACGAAGATGATGCTCACGTTCGCGCCGGTGGTGCGAACCGCCTCATCGACGGTAGTTAAGATCGGCACCCCGTCCTGCTCTTCGCCGCCTCGGCGCGGGTGGATGGCAGCCACGACGTTTGTGCCGTAGGCGATGGAGCGGCGCATATGATTCGCGCCTTCGGTGCCAATGCCCTGGACGAGCAGGCGCGTATTCGCATCGACAAGGACGCTCATGAACGATTCCCGGGAGTGCGATTTCCGATTTCCGGTGGGGGCGCAGGGCCCTGTGGAGGGGCGGATTCCCGAAAACGGAGAATACAGGCTGCGACGCTTACTGTCCGGGCGATCGCCTCGCCGCGGTGGCCCTCCGGCGGGCGGGCGGCGCGGGCGTGATGGGCGCGGGCCGTGGGCGCCGCTCCTCAATGAGCGACCGCAGGCGCTGCCAATCGCGGCCGCGCAGGGGCCTGTACACCGATGGAAACTGCGCGCGAAGCTCGGCGGCATGCCGCCGGTACCGCTCCGCTATCGCGCCCATGGCGAGGACCGTCGCGGGTCCGAGACGGCGCCACTCGTCGCGCGCCATCTCCTCCAGCATTGTCACGGCGATCTCTGCGTCCTGGTGAAGGCCGAGCACGTCCTGCAGCGCCGTTACGCGCTGGCTGAATTCCACCGCCGGCTTGCCGTAGATGGGCCCCACGAACTCCAGGGCGTAGCGTAGCTTCTTGGCGTCGATCCGCAGCGTGTGGTACTCGGCCGCGGGCGAACCGGCGGTGATGGCGTCGCCTAGCCTCCGAACCCGGCGATAGTGCTTCTCCAGGAGGTCCGGGGCGGCGGCCAGGATGGGGGTGTGGCCGGTAGCGAAGCTCCTCGGCGCCCCCCGGCGCAGCATCGCCGCGAACCGCTCGATGAAACGCTCGTAGCGGCGGGAGTCGAGCGCGGCGAGCATCGCCTTTCGCCCCGCAGCGCGCCGGGTGGTGAGAAGCGCCTCAATGGCGTCGAGCGCGTGGCCCTCTTCCTCTGTGAAGCCGGCGCGCCACTCGGCCATCCGTTCAAGTTGGACGTCGAGGTCGCGTACGACGCCGAGAGCGGCTGCCACCCACCCCAGCTCCTGCCGGGACTTCTCCATCGATAGCGGCAGGAACGGCCGGAAGGCCGCCATCGCCGCCCGCAGCCGGCGCGCCGCCACCCGCATGTCGTGAAGCCCCTCGATATCTTCGCCCAGCCGCGTTCCCGCCTCGTTCGCCAGGAAGACCCCGAAGTGCTTCCGCATCACCGCGAAGGCCACCTCCCCTGCCGTCATCCCGGGGCGCACGTCGACGGAGCCCAGGTCAGGCACACGAGGCGCAGGCGCCTGGCCCGTCGCAATGAGCGCCGCCTCGAACTTCGATGGCCCGGCAGCCGTCAGGGCCGCCATGGCCACCATCAGGTCGACGAAGCGGCGCGCGCGATCGACCGTGTTTGGCGCCACCTCCACTTCCACGCGCGACAGCCGCACGGGCACGTCCTCACCCACCGGAATGCTAGTCTCGTCGAGGGCTATCTCCGCCACCACGCCCTCTGCGTCGGCGAGGTTGAAGATGCGCCGCCGCGTCTGCAACCGGAAGGCCTCGCGCAGCGGCCGCTTCCCCGCTAACGCGCGCAGCACCTGGCCGCAAGGTCCGGGCGCGGCCAGCAATTCCGCGCCTTCGGCGGGTAACTGCTCGGTGATTTCCCGGCGCGTGCGCATGGCCCCGGCGGGGTCTGCCATCGACTTCAGCGTCAGCTCGGCCCCGTCGCCCTTCTCGCGGACGCGGCAGGTGAACCCGGCGCGATGGATGCGCCAGTCAGCCGTGTCGAAGTAGGCGTCGTGGAGCTGCTTTTCTGGGCCTGGCGTCACCGCGTAACCGGGAACCGCAGCCGATTCGAGCCAGCGCGCCACCGGACGCACATCGAGGGCGGTGAACTGCCACTCGATTTCGGTCTGATCGGAGCCGCTGCCGCCGTCTGTCATGGGCTATCATCATAGAGTACCCCCGGGCACCGTCCGCTAGCGAGCGGCGAAGGGGTATTTCGACGGCGGGGTCCAGTCCCGCTAGCAGGCACCATTATGCAGAGCAGGAAAGAACGTTTCGTCGTCCACGAAGCAGGTCAGCGAGTCGCCGTGCTGCTCGACATCGAGCAATACGAGCAGATGGTCGAAGACCTCGAGGAGCTGGCGGATATCCGCGCCTACGATGCAGGCAAGCGGGAAACAGGGTCTGGGCGCAACCTCCTTGATGCCATCCGCGCGATTGAGACTGAGTGGGGATGGACTTCGAAGTCCTCCTGACGCCGGCAGCTGAGCGCGACCCCCGGAGAGTAAGCACCCATTAGGCCCTGCGGAGGATCGCGGATGAGATCTCCGGCCTCGCAGCAGAGCCAGGGTCGCGTGGCGCAACGAAGCTCACGGGCCGGCCCGCGTGGAGAGTCCGTGTCGGCTACTATCGCGTCATCTACGAGGTCGATGACGCGGGAAGCACTGTCACCGTCGTTCGCGTGCGGCATCGGCGCGATGCGTATCGCTGAGGACTCGCGAAGCGCTACTCTGGGAACTACAACTAGCCGCCAGGGTCCTTTCGTTCCGCACCAGGGGGCGCTGCCCGGCCGGACAGCGCCCCCTCCACCACCTCTGGAGATATTGATGCCTCGCCTCACCGCCGCCGACGAGTACTTCTACCACCAGATTCCTGAGCCCCTCCCCAACGTCGTCACCTTCCACGACCACTGGCGCGAAAGCCTTTACTTTGTGGCCCATCGCCCCGACGCCCTCGGCGACGTCGTCGTGCTCACCCTCGCCCACTTCCCAAAGCGCGAGGAGGTCGACTCCCTCCAGATGGGCCGCATCGGCAGCGAATACGTCTTCGCACGTCACTCCCGCCCCTACGACGGCGACCCCCACACCATGAAGGTTGGCCCCGTCGCCATCGACATCGTCGAGCCCTTCAAGACCGTGAAGCTCCATGTCGACCCCGCCAGTGCCCCCGTCGGCGTCGACCTCACCTTCACCGCCCGCACTCAGGCCCACGCCCTTCGCCGCGGCACCATGAAGGCCGGGCACGAACTCATCTGGGACCAGTCCCACATGATCCAGTCCGGCTTCTTCAATGGCTCCTTCACCTACAAGGGCGAACGCCACGAAGTCAGCGACTGGTGGGGCCAGCGCGACCACTCCTGGGGCATCCGCAATCACCAGCGTTGCCCGATGTGGATGTGGCTCGCCATCCAGTTCCCCGACGGCATGTTCTCCGTCTGGAACTGGGAATACGCCAACGGCGCCCGCGTCTACACCGATGGCTGCTGGGCCCCCACCGATGGCAGCGACCCGATCCCCGTCGTCGCCTTCACCCACGACCTGCACTGGACAGACGCCAGCGGCGCCCGCGTGAGCTACGGCCGCGATGGCGAGACCGTAATCGGGCTGGCCGGCGACGTCCGCGTCACCCTCGAAGACGGCCGGACCATTGGCATCGCCGCCGAGGGGCGCTTTCACTCGCGCTACGGCCCCCTGGGCGGCGGCCAACTCGAAATGCTCGTGCGGACTGACGACGGCCGCCGCGGCACCGCCGCCTACGAAATCACCGGCGTCCACCACCACCACTACTTCCCCATCGCCCGCGCCGAGAACCTGCCGCCGGGGTAGCCGGCTCTCGTCAGCGCCGAGCGGGCACGGGGGCGGGTGCGCGGCTCCGGATGGGCGTGCGCCGCTGCACCTCTTCGAGGGCCGTCAGCCGGTCGTGGAGCTCCTGCAGCCGCGGCCGCAACGGGTCGCCCGCTGGCATTCGGCCGAGCATGGTCGAAATCTCGTCCAGCAGCTCCGCATCCCCGGCCAGCGAACGGATGTCCAGGTCCGGGATCTCACCCGGTTCAGCCGGAGTCTCGCGCCGGAGCACCTCCCCGTTCGCAATCGCTTCGCGGAGGATGGACCCCTGCGGAACAGCGCCTTCTCCCCCCCAGAGCGCCTGCGCGATCTGTCGCGCCTGCTCCGGGCTCGCCCCCAGGCCCAGCGCATACCGCCTGGCCACATCGGGCGACGTCAGTGCGATGAAGCCATCCCGCACGAGGTCCCGCGCCAGCGCGGCGCCCTCTCCCTCCGCGAGCATCGGCCTGGCCGTGTAACGCCCCGGGTGCCCGGGATCGGCGAACTGGGCGAACGTCGGGTCGACAATGAACCGCAACGGCGGCGGGCCGCCAAACGTCACCACGGCGAACCCGTGACTCTGTTCCGCGATGAAGTCTCCCGCCTGGAAGCGGTCGATCGTCACCAGCTCCGCGCTCCCCAGGGTGAGCGACTGGAACGCCTCCGCCGAAACATCACGTCCCGGCCCGCAGGATAGCGCCACCTGATCGCTTCCGAGCCGGCCCGATTCCGGCGCTCCCGTGGGCGTTTGCGCGAGCTGGGCCAGCCGGTACGTCCGGAAGTCCGCCACCGCCTGCTGCAGCAGCAATTCGACATCTGCTCGCGTCGCCGCGCCGCTGGCTGCCCGCTCGCGGGCGGACGCCACTGCAGCGGGAGCTGGAGCTTCTGTCCCCACCCCCTCCGACGTCAGCCGGTCCAACTCCATCAGCGTCTCCGCATGTGAACGCGCCTCTCCTCTGCGGCCGGGCACAGCCTCCCCCCCTGGTGCTGCTCCCTCAGGCTCCGCTCCCGCACGTCGCGGAGCAGGGGCTGCCGCGGCTTCCTCACCGCGCAGAGACGGTCCTTCGCCCCCGCCCGGACGCCCCCGTGTTGGCGCCTCCGCCCCCATCACCTCCGCCTCCGCCCGCTCGCGCTCGACCGTCTCTGCGGCCATCCTGTGCAGCTCGCCCACCGCGCCCTCCGCCCAGCGCCGCATATTGTCCACGAACTGTCGCCGCACCGCATCGGAAACCGTGCTCGGCCGCCCCGGCGAGCGCGTGATCTGGTCGTGCATCCCCGCCTGCCGCGCGTAACGCACCAGCATCCGGTCGACCGTGGCCGACGCCAGCGAACCCTCGAACACCGTCCAACGGCTCTCCATGAACAGGTCGAGCAGCACCCGGGCTTCGGGCGAACTGGGGTCGACGCCCGCCATCTGCTCGGCCCGCAGGATGCGTCCGCCATACTTCCCGGCCGCCTTGATAGCCGCCGCGAGGTTGTCGCCCGCCGCCTCGATGTGCTGCACCATCATCCCGAAGTTCGCCGAGGCCGCCCCCGCCGAATGCGCCAGCGACTCCGCCGGCGAACGCCCGGCGGTCCGCTCCGCTTCGCGTTCCTGGACTGCCTCCACGTCCGCCTGCACCGCCTCCTCGGGGAACCGTCCCGTCTCCATCTGCCGTTCGAGATAGGCCAGGTCCTCTTCAGCCCGCCGGATGGCCGCCTCGTCGCGAGGCGTCGCCGCCCGCAACTCCTCCAGCCGTGCGCGCTGCTCATCGATGGCGGTCCGCGTCGTCTCCGAACCCGCCGCCCGCAACGACTGCCCGTGCGCAACCGCCTGCTCGAAAGCCGCCCCCGTCGCGTAAGCCTCGGGCTCGAACCAGAGGATCTCCGACTGCAGGCGCGCTACCTCAGCGAAGTTTGGTGGCTGCGCCGCCGCCAGCTCCGCCAGCCGTTCGCGCTTCTGAGCCACGATCGCCTCTCGCGCCATCCGCGTCACAACCGCATCCGAGGCCCCCGGATTCTCCTGCCGCACGCGCGCTTCAGCCGCTGTCCGCTCCGCTTCGCGCGCCGCGAAGTACGCCTCCGCCCGCTCCATCTGCCGCAGGAGCTGCCGCTGCGCCGCCGCCGCTTCAGGCGAGCGCGCTGCCGCGAGCTCTGCCTCCATCCGCGCCCGGAACTGCGCCCACTGCTCGGCTCCCTGGCCCCGCCGCTGCTCCGCCATGCCCACTTCGCCCGCCAGCGCCGCCGACGTCCGCCGTTCGCCCGCCGTCCGTGGCGCAAACGACTGCTCGCCAATGTAGGCGTACACGTTCGTATCTATCACCGCGTCGCTCTCGCCCCCAACGGCCCTTCGCAGCAGCTCGCCAAAGCGCAGCGACGCCCGCGAAGACTCTGCCAGTTGCTCCGGCAGCGGCCGTGCCTCGCCGGAGAATCCGGGCCGCTGCTCCACCGGCCGCAGCGTGATGTCGATGTCGCTCGCAAACGACACCGTGCCCGCGTTGAACACGAACACCCCCGGGAACTCGCCCTGCACGTCGGCGAAAGTCCGATCGACAATCCTCTGCCGCGCTTCAACCAGGGCGAGCTCGGCCATGGGACGCTGCGCATCCGGAATCTCAGCCACAACCCGCCGCAGTTCGCCCCGCCAGTCGCCGGCCGCCCGGACGAGATCTTCTGCAGCCACGGCCCGTTCGGCCGCGCGCCCGCGCTGAAGTGTCTGCCGGAACCGCCGGACCGCCTCGTCCAGGGGATGCCGCACAGGTGTCGTTTCCGGTGCTGCCGGGGGGGCCGCCGAAGGCCGCGCTCGGCCCGCTTCTTCCTCTTCTGCTTCCGCCGGGCGGCGCGCTTCAGTCTCCGGCGCCCCGGGCCGCTCCGGGGCCTCCGGCGCAGGGCGAGCCCGGCCCTCTTCCGGTTCGGGCGATGGCGGGGCTTCTTCCGGGGCGCGCCGCTCGCGAGCCGGGATTTCCCCCACATCCTCTGGCCGCGGCGGCCCGGCCTCGGGCCCGCCTTCGGGCGCTCCCGCCTCGCGAATTGCCCCGTGGATGGCCATGGCGTTGGAATGGACTGCCTGCGCCGCGATGTGGCTACGCCGCCGCCGCGCCTCGGTGTGCGTTATCTGCCCCGTGCGCTCCTCCTCGTTCACCTCAAGGAGGTCGTTCAGCGTCTGGAGGTTCCCGGTCACGATGTCGATCCGGTCGATCGCCCGGCCGGCCACCTCTGCGCCCCGCACCAGTCCCCGCGCCCGCTCGCCGCCGCGGGCCGCCGCCATCGCCGCGGCGGCATCCCCGCGCTCCAGCGAAAGCGTGAAACGCTGCCCGTGACGCGCCAGGCGCAACTGGCCCACTGTCTGCCCCACCTGTGCCACACCGCCAAGTATCGACACCACGTCCGTGAACGACTCCGCATCGGCTTCGAGCGTCCCGCGGCGGTACCGGTTCACCATCCTCTCTGCCGCCAGCAGGGCTCCCGCGACCGCCGCCACTTCGCCCACACCGGGCACAAACATCCCCAGGGCCGTCAGCACTGTCACCAGGTCGTTTAGCTTGGCGCGCGCGAGGGCAAGGTCCCGAGGGGCGCTCTCTATCCGCCTGTCGCCCGCGGTGGGGTGCTCACCGGGCTCGCCCGCCGGAGGCGCAATGCGAATGACAAGCAGCCCGCGCCCATAGCCGCACTCATTCGCCATCTCGCGAATGGCATCATCGACCGCCGCATCGCGCGTCGCGCCCTCCCCCTCGTACACCCCGCCGGAGCGGTCCGTCATGTCCGAAAGCCGGTAGCGGTAGGTTTCTCCCCGGCGCCCAAGATCCATCAGTTGCAGGAGAAGCGGGTACCTCTGGCCCGAAACCCGGCTGACCAGCACACCGCGCGGCCGCGTGACGTTCGTGCCGCCTTCGGTGCGCTCGATCGCCCTTTCGAGCTGGGACTGCAGCCTGTCGCGCTCCCGCTCCAGGTCCCTGCGGCGGTAGATATCCCACGAAGGCAGCGCCGCAAGCTGCCGCCTCACCCTCTCCAGCCCGTTGCGTATGACATCGATGGCCGAGCCCTGCGCCGTCACCTGCGCGGTCCGAAGCTCCTCCTGGAGGCGCGCCCGCTGCTCCGGGCTTCTTTCGTTCTGCAAGCGCTCCTGGATCTCCTCGATTTCCCGTTCGGGCCGGATTAGCTCGGCCTGCGCAAGCCGCCTGGGGTTGCGAACGTACACAAGCTTCCGCGCCCGGCTCGGCAGATAGCGGATCTCGCCGTTTTCGCCCTGCGGCCGCGGGTAGGCGATGGATTGGATGAGATAGGCCCCCTCCCGTTCGGGCCACGGGATCTCCCGCTCCTCGCTGAAGCCCCCCATCGAATCGGCCAACGTGTCGATGAGCTCGCCACCAGCGGCCACCAGCGCCGAGGACGCTACCGAAAGCACGGCGAGCGGCCCGAGAACCACCGGGAATGCTGCGACACCCGCACCGAAGTCCTCAGCGCCATGTTCGATGTCTTCCACCTGCTCGCGGATCACATGCCCCCTGCGGGCGCCGGCAGCGGCCCCCTGCTCCACCTCTTGCCCGGCGCCGGCCTCACCGCCCTCCACGAGCGCGCTTGCGCCCTCCGTCGTCGTCACACCGCGCTCACGCGCCCGCCGGGTGACGTCCCAGATCTTCCAGCGGTAGAGCACCAGGTTGCTGGCCGCCGAAGCCTGCGAAAGCAGGTCCGGCCCTGCGCTGCGGTAGTCGAGCATCATGGAGAATGTGCCGATCCCACCGGGGGCCTGGAGCTCCTCGCCCCTGATTGTCGCCGGCCACGCCGGCCGCGTCGCGCGGCGGCCACGCGCCCTTTCCTCCCCCGGTTCGGGCGGCGGCCCCGTCAGCCCGAGCTCCTCACCCGTCTCCTCCCCGTACGGTCCCCGCGGGCGACGGGGGAAAGAGGGAACCACGTAGATCGTGGTCCTCCCTCCCCCGAGGCTTTCGAGTTCCTGTTGGTCGGCAGACACAGCGAGGTCGGCGAACACCTGCCCGGGCTCAGCACCCCTGGCCCGGCTCGCCTCCTCCTGCTCTGGGGTAGTTGGGCCACGGGCTGCCCGCCCCGCAACAGCGAGGCGGCCGTCGGCCCCGATCATGACCCGGTGGAGCGTCCGGGCGCCAGCCCTCGAGTGGCCGTACACCCCGGGACTCAAAGGCGTCGGGTGCTGAAGCCGGAAGACCCGCCGCGAAAGCGGCCTGCCCGCCTCATCGAACGGGCGCAGGCTCCGGCCATTCACCACGAGGAGCAGGACCGGAGCTCCGGGACGGAGATACCGAACCATCTGCCGGGCAGCGTCACCCAGGCTCGACGCCGTGATCTGTAGTGCCGTTGGGCCTTCGCCACCGGGGCCGCCTTCTGCCTCCTCCGTCTCACCCCCACCCCTCGCCGCCCGCTCGCGACGCGCCTCGGGAGTGTGGTGGTCGCGCTGAATCGCGCCACCCACCAGCAGCCGGGGTGAGCGAACGTTGCCCGCGGCGCGCTGCACGCCGCTAATCGCCGCCTGCCGGAGAGCCCGAGCCGTCGAATGAAGCGGCAGGTTCGCCCACTCCAGCGCCTGCCCGGGCTGGCGAATTAGCGAAGTCTCCGCCCCATTGCGATCACGGTACGGCGTCTCGGTCCTGCGCGCATGCTGCCCTGGCCGGGAGGTCTTCGGCGTGCGTTCCATTCCTGGCTCCGTCCGCACGATAGCCCTGCTCGCGAAGCGCGTCGATACGGCTCGGGTGGCGAAGCCCCTTCGCCGCGGGTATCCTCAAGCCACGCTCCGGCCCCGCCGTCGTCACGGAGATGGACTGCGATGAAGTTCGGCAGCCTTCGGGCCACCGGGAGGGATGGTCAGCTTCGGGAATTCCCGATAGACCTGCCCGCTCTCACGGTTGGGCGCGCCGGCGACAATGGCATCGTCATTGATGACCCCTCCATCTCCGCCCGTCACGCCCGCATCGTCATCGAATCCGGCCACATGCTTGTTGAGGATCTCGGCTCCGAATGGGGCACCTTCCTTGACGGGCAGCGGCTGGCTCCGCGCACGCGCAACCTCGTCGAGCCGGGGCAGCAACTTCGCTTCGGCGAGGTCCAGGCCCAGTACGCCGAACCGGGC
>CAYYYI010000017.1:0-29122 GCA_964475735.1 uncultured Anaerolineaceae bacterium | reverse complement strand
CCTTGCGGTTGGCTGTGGTGGCGAATCTACGTAGAGGAGGGGCGGCCGTCAAACGAGAGTGGGGAGGGGGCGACTGCCGACCTGGCTCAAGACCGCGCCACATCGCCCAGACGCCGCTTGGCTGCCCTGCATCGGTGGCTCGATCTTGCTCGCAAGCTCCGGTTCCGCGTGAAGGTCCAAGTGCTGTCTGCAACGCCACCGCCAACGATGCTCGGTTCGCTCGGACCCGTGCTGGCCAAGAATGGGCTTGACAAAGAACACGACGGCCTGTATCGTCCTAAGGACGATACAGGCCCACATGCCCAGTTTTCTCGCGTGTCCTTCCATTCCTCGTCAGGGGACCGAACCAAGCCTGGATGGCACGTCGAGGGAACATCAAGACCGGACCTGCGTCCCGAAGGCGCAAGCGCCGACGTGAGGGTACTACCATCGCGCAACGAGACGTTCTCGCATCGCACGTCCTGAGATCGCTGGCGTCCGAGCGCCGCCGCGCGGTGGCCTCCTGGCGGATTCTAATCCTCCTGCGCCGTATCGCCAGCCAATCCAATCCGCCCCAGCCGATCCCCTCACCCGATCGCGCTGCGACCGTTGTACGGCGGCTGTTGGAGCGAGGCGATCTCGATCACGTTCAGGAGGTCAAGAACGTCTATGTCGTGACGGCTCCCTACGCCGCTGCCATTCCGCTCTCGGATGAACAGATCCTCCAGGAAGCAAACCCGCGCTGCTTCTTCTCCCATCTCACCGCACTCGTTCATCACGGGCTGACTGACATCATCCCTTCCCGCATCTACGCAAGCACTCCACTCCCCCAGTCAAAGCGCCCCATATTGGGCACTTCGCCCGAAGATTGGTTCGAGCTGCCACTGCCCAAGGGCCAGGTCCCGCGCATGATCCGCCAAGTTCCCATTGTTTGGAGCCGGCCAAGAAGTGAGGACGGCATCACCGTAGCCTACAGTCAGGGCGCCAGCATCTACATCACCGACATCGAGAAGACCCTGCTCGATGTCCTCGCCGCTCCCACCAGGGCCCAGGGCATCGCGAATGTCCTGCGGGCCTGGCATCAGGCATCGGAATCGTGGGACCTCGGACGGCTCTTGGCCTACGTTCCCACGCACAGCCCCATCATGCGCCAGAGAGTGGGCTACTTGGTCGAACGGCTTGGCCAGTCGCATCCGACACTCGACTCGTGGAGACAGAACCTCAAACGTGGGGGCTCAATGCGTCTCGTCTCCGGCGTGCCTTACGCCCCGACATTCTCTGACCGCTGGAACCTGTCTCTCAACGTACCTAGCTCCGTGCTGTCGATCCTCGATGCCTGACGACCTCTTGGAGCGCCCCTATCCCCTGCGTCTCACCGACCTCGATGCCTGGTCCGTGGCCCACGGAGCGACCTCGGACGAAACACGGCGCAGATTTGTTCAATTTGTCATCCTCCAAGCGCTATCTGCTGGCGATATTGCACGACGTTTGGCGTTCAAAGGGGGCAACGCCCTTCGATTCGGCTACGGTTTTCCCCGAAGCACCTTTGATTTGGATTTTACGTCTATCGATCTGCAGGAAGATGAGGAATACATCCGGGCTACCATCGATAAGGTTGTACGCACCGAGACACAAGCTTTCGGCGTGAAATGCAAGGTATCGAGTGTAAAGCGCAATCCATCCAATCTTGACCGAACTCTACCCACATATAGAGTCAAGGTCGGATACGCATTGCCCTTAGACAGACTGTTTCCGGATTTCCTTGAATCACCTAAATTGTCAACTCATGTCGTGCCACTTGACATCACTTTCAATGACGTGATTTGTGAAACTGTATTGCTCAGTTTTCTTAAAGATAAGTCGCATGGATTGACAATTTGCACACTGAACGACATTCTTGCCGAGAAATTGCGCGCCATTCTTCAGCAGAGTATTAGAAATCGCCATCGTCCTCAAGATGTATATGATGTCGCGCGAATCATCGTCAACAATCGGCACGACTTAGACTTAGAGCTTGTAAGGCGTTACGTGACTGAAAAGTGTCATGCTCGCCAAATCGAGTTTTCGGTGGAGTCGTTCGACGATGACATCCGCATGCGGTCGATGTACGGCTACGATGAGCTGTCCACCGATCTCCCTGGCGAGTTCATCCCATTCGAGTCGGCTTGGCTGGAAGTTGTCTCGTTCGTACGGGAGTTATGCGGGTCATGAGAGTCGATGATGATGACCGACGACCGGTTAGTTGACCGCCGCTTCCACTCCACGCTCCTCCTCGTCTTTTCGCCATGCTTCGTAGCCGGAAGCTGACTGCTGCGGCCCCGGGGTAGTCAGCATCTGGTGACGCCAACCCTCTACCCAACCCGCCCCCAACTCTGATACCGTCCACCGCCGTGACGCTTGTGGTCTGGGCGCTGGCGTGGCTCGCGGGGATCGCCGCCGTGGCGTTGTGGGGCGCGCCGTGGTGGATGGCGGGGGCGTGGCTGGCGGCGGCCCTGCCCGCGGTGCTGGCGCGAATGGGAGGGAAGGCGGCGCTCGTCGCGGCGGTTGCCATTCTCTTCGCCCTCGGCGGCGGGTGGCGCTTCGAAGGCTGGGAGGACCGCGCCGTACCGGACCTCGCCCGTTATGTGGACCGCACCGTGGCCGTCGAGGGCGTGGTCGACGCCGAAGCCGACCACGGGCAGACCACCGCCGCCTTCCGCGTCCGCGTCGAACGCATCCGCACAAGCGAGGGCTGGCGCGAGACCAACGGGCGGCTGCGCGCCTCGCTCAACCAGTACGCGGACCACCTGCCCGGCACGCGCCTCCGCCTCGAAGGGAAGCTCAGCGAACCGCCTGTGTTCGATGACTTCGACTATCGCGCCTACCTCGCGCGCCAGGACGTCGTCGCCACCATGTTCCGCCCGAAGGTCGAAGTTGTGTCCGAGCCAGGCGGTTGGGAGCCGGCGACGGCCGTGGCCCGCCTTCGCCTGGCGCTCGACCGCGGCATCCAGCGGTCGCTGCCCGAACCGGAGGCCTCGCTGGGCGCCGGGATCGCCTTCGGCCGCGACGCCACCCTCCCGGACGAGGTCTATGAGGACTTCCGCACGACCGGCCTGGCGCACCTCGTGGCGGTGTCGGGATCGAATGTATCGCTGGTGGCGGCGCTGGTCTTCATCGTGGCCGTGCCGGTCATCGGGCGGAAGTGGTCGCTGCTCCCGGCGGCGGCGCTGATCGCGTTCTACGTGGTGGCCGCAGGGATGAGCGCGAGCGTCGTGCGGGCGGCCGTCATGGCGGGGGTCTTCCTGCTGGGAGCGGCGTTGGGCCGCCAGCAGAGCGCGCTGGCGGGACTCGGACTCGCGGCCATCGTGATGACCGCGTGGTCCCCCTCGGCGGCGGTCGATGCGGGCTTCCAGCTCAGCGTGGCCGCCACGGCGGGGCTGATCGTGTTCGGCCCGTGGCTGCACTACCTGCTGCGCGAAGGGACGCGCCGGGCGGGCGCGGCCGCCTTCGTCCCCGACCTGGTGCTGCTGGCCGGGGCTCTCTCGCTGGCCGCCACCCTGGCCACGCTGCCGATCATGTTGGTCACGTTCGGCCGGGTCTCTATCGTGGGCCCGTTCGCGAACCTCGTGGCCGAGCCCGTATTCGTCGCCGTATTCACCCTGAGCGCTCTGACCGCCATCACCGGTGCAGCCTGGCCGGAGGCAGGATGGCTCGTGGGCCTGGCGGCGTACTACCCGCTCGCCTTCCTCACCTGGTTCGCGCGCACGCTTGCGGGCGTGCCCTTCGCCTCAACAGACGTCCCGGGAGCGAGCGGGACAATGGCGCTGGGCGCATACGGCGTCATGGCGATCGCCGGCTGGCCCGCTTACCGGTACATCGCTCCCGCCGCGCCGGGTGGCGGTCGCAACCGCCATGCTCCCGCGGTGCGCCGGTTCTCGCTCGCCGCCGCAGGCGGAAGCGTGGCGATGGCGGTGCTGCTTATGGGCGTCGCGCCCGCCGACGGTCCGGGCGAGCTGGAGATCACAGCGCTCGACATCGGCCAGGGCGACGCCATCCTCATCACTACGCCGAACGGCCACCGCTATTTGGTCGACGGCGGCCCGAGCGGCATCGAGCTTGCGCGCGAACTGGGCGCGGCCCTCCCCCACTGGGAGCGGCGCATCGAGGGTGTAT
This sequence comes from uncultured Anaerolineaceae bacterium, assembly GCA_964475735.1. Classification (GTDB taxonomy): domain Bacteria; phylum Chloroflexota; class Dehalococcoidia; order Tepidiformales; family Tepidiformaceae; genus UCB2. The sequence continues at coordinate 24,991 of CAYYYI010000017.1, read as the reverse complement.
TTCTCACCCACCCCCAGGATGACCATGTGGGCGGACTGCCCGCGCTGTTCGCCCGTTACCGCGTGACCACCGCCTTCGAAACGGGCGCCGAGAACCCGACGGCGACCCTCCGCGCCTACGAAGCGCGCGCGCCTTCGCGCAAAGTCTTGAAGGCAGGCGACTCGTTCGAGGACGACGGTGTCCGCTTCGAGGTGCTCTGGCCCCCTGCGGGCTACACGGGCGAAGACGTGAACGACACCTCCCTCGTGCTGCGAATCACCTACGGCGGCACGACCGCCCTGCTCACGGGCGACCTGGAGGCGGAGGCCCAGCGCGCCCTGCTCGCGGCGGGACCGGTGGCGGCCGATATCCTCAAGGTCCCACACCACGGGTCGAAGACGACGGCGGCGGCCTTCCTGCTCGCGGTCGAGCCATCTGTGGCGCTCATCTCCGTGGGGGCGGACAACCGCTACGGGCACCCGGCGCCTCAGACGCTCGCCGCCCTCGACGGCGCGCTCATCCTTCGTACCGACCAGCACGGCCGGGTAACCGTCTCGAGCGACGGGAAGCGCCTTTCCGTGCGCAAGGAGCGCTGAACGCGCAGCTTTGCGCCAGTTCGCCTCGCCGCTTACGGTGGAGCTTCAAACAACCCGCTGGAGTTGGAGCGCAAGTGACCGTTCGCATCGATGGCCGGGCCCCGGCCGACCTGAGGCCGATCAAGATCACCCCCGGCATCCTCGACTTCGCCGAGGGGAGCTGCATCATCGAATTCGGGCGCACACGGGTGCTGTGCGCGGCGAGCGTCGAAGAGCGGCAGCCCGGCTTCCTGCGCGGAACCGCCAGCGGCTGGGTGACGGGGGAGTACTCGATGCTGCCCAGGGCCACCCACACGCGCAGCCAGCGTGAGGTCGAGCGCGGCCGCCCCGGTGGGCGCACGCAGGAGATCCAGCGGCTCATCGGCCGTTCACTCCGGGGCGTGGTGAACCTGGAGCTGCTTGGGCCGAGGACCATAACGGTGGACTGCGATGTGCTGCAGGCCGACGGGGGCACGCGCACGGCGTCGATCACGGGCGGATTCGTGGCCCTGCAGCTTGCGGTAGCGCGGTTGGCGAAGGCGGGCACGGTCCCGGCATCCGTCATCCAGTCGCAGGTCGCGGCGGTCTCTGTGGGGCTCGTGAAGGGCGTGGCGATGCTCGACCTCTGCTACGAGGAGGACTCGACCGCCGAAGTGGACTTCAATGTCGTCATGACCGGCGAGGACGACTTCGTGGAGGTGCAGGGGACGGCCGAGGGAAAACCGTTCAGCCGCGCGGCGATGGACGGGCTGATTGACCTGGCGCGTGACGGCATCGTGGAGCTCTTCGCGCACCAGCGCGCGGCGGTCGCCGCCGCTCAGGCGTAGGGGCCGAGGTGAGTCCCGCCGACGATGTGAACGTGCCCGTGCTCCTGGCTCTGCATGGCGTCGTAACCGAAGTTCGAGAGCAGCCGGTAGCCATCGGGGCAGTATTGGGCGCCAACTTCCGCAGCGACACGGGCGACCTCGCCGATGTCCTGCCAGAGCTCCATCTGGGTGCGGTGCTCCTTCGTCATGGCGAGGAGCATCACCGGCGCCCAGCGCAGGATGTTCTGGAAGACGATGACGCGGTCATCTTCGTAGATGACGTTTGCGGGCTCGCGGCCCGCTACAATGTTGCAGAACACGCAGTAGCGGCGGGCGCGAAGCTCGCGGCCGGCAGGTTCAACTTCAAGGGTGTCAGCGTCTTCAAAGGCGCGGTCAGGGCGCATGGGGGTCTCACGATTCTAGTTTCCGGCGGTGGCTCGTTCAATTGCGGCGGTCGCGGGGGCATCGGCTGATGCCGCAGTTCCTCCCCTTCCGGGGCTTGCGATACACGGCGGCCGCGGGCGCGCTGAGCGACCTCCTGGCCCCACCCTACGACGTGATCTCCCCCACGCAGCAAGCACAACTTGCCAGCCGGAACGCCCGCAACGCTGTCCACCTGGAGCTCGCCGAGGGCGGCAACGAACGGTACGCGCAGGTGGCCGCGCTGCTCGAACAGTGGCTCCTCGCGGGCTACCTCGAACGAGAACCGGCGGACATGTTTTATGTCTATGAGCAGGAATTCTCCGAGGACGGCCGCCCGTTCACGCGCCGCGCGCTGATGGCGGCCGTGGAGGCCCAGCCCTGGGAAGAGGGGGCAGTCAAGCCCCACGAGTTCACCATGTCCGGCCCGAAGGACGACCGCCTGAAGCTGCTCGAAGCGACGCGCACGCAGTTCAGCCCGGTCTTCATGATTGCGCGCGACCGCGCCGGGCAACTCCGGCAGTTCATCGATGACACCATCGCCAGCCGCGGGCCCGACGCCGAGGGCGCGACCATCGACGGGGAGCAGCATCGCCTGTGGGTGGTCGAAGGCGGCCGGTACGAGATGCGGCGGCTGGCCCCCCTGCTGGCAGAGAGCTTCTACATCGCCGATGGCCACCACCGCTACGAGACGGCGGTGACGTACCGTCAGCGGCTTTCGGAGCGAGAAGGCGAACTGCCGCGCGACCACCCGGCGCGCTTCGCCATGACGGCCATAGTGGCCGCAGATGACCCCGGCCTGGTGATCAGGCCCATCCACCGCATCGTGCCGCGACCTGCCCCTGCCGGTTGGGCCACGATGCTCGCTGACGCGTTCGATGTGGAGCCCGCCGGGACCTTGAACCATATGCGGAACAACCAGGCGGCGATCGATGCACTCCTCGCCGAAGGCCCGGGCACAATCATCGCGCTCAACGCCGAACCCGGGCAGGCGCACTGTCTCCGCCTGCGGCGTCCCGGGGCGCTTGCGCCGCGGCTACCGTCCGGGCGGAGCGAACGCTGGGCCGCCATCGCGCCCAATGTGCTCCGCTACGGCGTGCTCGAACCGCTCTGGGGAATCGGCGATGCCGGCCTGAAGGCAGGGGCGGTCGAGTACACGCACGACACCGCCGATGTGTTCGCCGCCGTGACATCGGGGCCCGGGGCGACGGCGTTTCTCATCAACCATGTTGGCATCGGCGAAGTGATGGCGCTGGCCGACCAGGGCGAGCGGATGCCCCAGAAGTCGACTTTCTTCCACCCGAAGCTGGGGACGGGGCTGGTCTTCTACCCGCTGTATTCGTAGCGCCGTCCCGGCGGCCGGTGGGCCTTGCCGGCGAGACTAATAGAAGCGTACCAATCGTACGTTGTAGATGCCGTCGATCCCCTCAATCGCGCGAAGCTGCTCGTCGGTGGGGCACTCGTCGACGGCGATGATCATGAGCGCGCGGCCACGGCGGCTGCGGCGACCGACCTGCATCGAACGGATGTTGATGTCGGAGTTGCCGAGCAGCGTGCCGACCTTGCCGATCATGCCGGGGCGATCCTCGTTGTCGCAGGCCAGCAGGCAGATATCGGGTTCAGGCACCAGGTCAACGTCCATGCCGTTCAGGATGACGATGTCGGGCTGGCCGTGCTCGATGGTGCCGCCGACGCTGACCTCGGACTCTGTCGTCCCGACCTTCAGGTGGATGAGGTTGTGGAACACTTCGTGAGAAGAACGAAGCCGCTCGTCGATGTTCCAGCCCCGCGACTGAGCGATGAGGGACGCGTTCACGATGTTGACGTTCTCTTCGCTGATGGGTCTGAGGAGCCCGCGAATGACTGCCGCCCGCAGCGGGGCAATGTCGTGTTCGGCGATCTCGCCAAAGTAGTCGATCTCAATCGACGTCAGAGTGCCAGTGACCAGTTGGGTGGCGATCAGGCCGACCTGCTCGGCCACGGCCATGTACGGCCCGAGCACCTGGAGCGTCTCGGCGCCGAGCATGGGCGCGTTGACGGCGTAGCGCGCCGGCTTCCCCTGGAGGATTTCCACGATCTGCTCAGCCACGTCGAGAGCGACACGCTCCTGGGCTTCTGCAGTCGATGCTCCCAGGTGGGGCGTGACGATGATGCGCGGGTCGCGAAGCAGGGGGTTGTCCGGCGACGGGGGCTCTTCTGTGAAGACATCGATGGCAGCGCCCGCCACTTTCCCGGACTTCACGGCATCAGCGAGCGCCGCCTCGTTGATGATGCCGCCGCGCGCGACGTTGATTAGCCGCACGCCGTCTTTCATCATGACGAGTTCTTCCCGGTCGATCATGCCGGTCGTGCTCGCAGTCAGGGGCGGGTGCACGGTGATGAAGTCGGACTCCTTGATGACCTGTTCGAGGGTGGCCGGCTCCACGCCAAGAGCTCGCAGGCGCTCCTCGGGCACGAATGGGTCATGCGCGAGGACACGCATTTCCATCGCAACCGCACGGCGCGCAACCTCAGAGCCGATCTTGCCGAGGCCGATGATGCCCAGAGTCTTCCCGCGCACTTCGGTGCCGAGGAACGACTTGCGGTCCCACTTCCCTTCGCGCATGGAGGCGTCGGCGCGGGGAACGTGCCGGGCAAGAGCCAACAAGAGGGCGACCGTGTGCTCGGCAGCGGCGACGGTATTCCCCTGGGGCGCGTTGACGACGATGACCCCGCGCCCGGTTGCGGCTTCGAGGTCGATGTTGTCGACGCCCACGCCCGCGCGGCCGACGACCGCGAGCTTCTTCGCTGCCTCGATGACCGGCCGGGTCACCCTGGTCTCGCTGCGGACGACGAGTGCGTCGTAGTCGCCGATGATGGCGATTAGCTCATCGGGCTTGAGACCGGTGCGCACGTCCACCTGGCCGGCGGTGCGAAGCAGGTCGATGCCCTCCTGGGCTACCGGGTCGGCGATGAGGATCCGGGGGCGGTTATCGGTCATTGGTTAGACGGCCGCCTTCGCGTCCTGGAGCAGACGTTCGAGTACGTCGAGCGCTTCGACGATGTCGTCCTTTGTGAACCAGCCCAGGTGCCCCACGCGGAAGATCTTCCCATCGAGCTTGCCCTGGCCGCCGCCGAGCACGACTCCGAACTCCTCGCGCGCGCGCCTGCTGATCGCCTTGCCATCGACGCCTTCAGGCCACCAGACGGCGGTAACCGTATTGGAGGCGAAGCGCTCGTCTACGGGCACCAGCTTCAAGCCCCAGGACTTCACGCGCTCGCGGGTATAGCCGGCGACGGCCTCGTGACGCGTGAAGATGCTTTCGAGCCCCTCTGCGCGCATCAGCTCAAAGGCGCGGTCCATGCCGTAGTAGACGGACATGGCCGGGGTCCATGGGTTCTGCAGTTTGGCGAGCGAGTCGCGGGTTTTCGCGGCGTCGAAGTAGAAGCGAGGCATCCTGGCCGCTGCGTTTGCGGCCCAGGCGCGCTCGCTCATGTACATGAAGACGAGGCCGGGCGGCACCATCCAGCCCTTTTGCGAGCCGCTCACCACCACATCGAGGCCCCAGCGCTCGACCGGGCAGGGGATCGAGCTCATGCTGCTGACCGCGTCAACGATGATGAGGCGGTCGCGGGCGCGAACCTCCTTCGCAATCGCTTCGAGCGGATTGGTGACACCGGTCGAAGTCTCGTTGTGGGTGACGAGCACCGCCTTGATCGCCGGGTCGCCGTCCAGGTGCTTTGCGATCACGGCCGGGTCGGCGGCTTCGCTCCATTCGGTGGCGTAGCTCACGACGTCAGCGCCGTAGGTGGTGGCGATGCTTCGAAGGCGGTCGCCGAAAGAGCCGATGGAGACGGCGAGGACGCGATCACCCGGGCTGAGGGTATTGACGACAGCGGCTTCGAGCCCGCCGGTGCCGGAAGCGGTCATGGAGAGGACGTCGGCTGAGCTGCCGAAGACCCAGTTCAGGCCATCGGTCACGCGTCGCAGGATCTGGGCGAACTCGGGGCCGCGATGATTCATCATCTGCGCCGCGCCCGCAAGCAGAACCTCCTCCGGGCAGGGGGTCGGTCCGGGGATACGAAGGTTCAAGGGAAGACTCCGGGTAGGGGTCGTTTCATGGTCGGCCGGAAAGGCTGAGCGGTCAACTTTGGCCAGGAGCGTTCTCCTCACCGGGCGTCGCGTCCCTCTTCCGGGCGGGACGGCCTGCCCGGCGCCTGCGTCCGGCCACGAACACCCAGTCGGAGACGGGGGCCAGTTCGAGCAGAACAACCACCGAGACCGTGAGCAGCACCGCCGTCAGCCAGATCTCCAGCGCGACCATGAGTCCGACTCCTGCCAGCACCCACACTGTGGCAGCGGTCGTCACGCCCTGGAAGGCGGCCCCGCGCTGGAAGATCAGGCCCGCTCCGATGAACCCGATGCCCTGCACAACCGCCGCGGCCACACGGGCATCCTCGGAGAACTCCAGGCTGATGGCGCCGAACGCAGCTGCGCCCGCGCACACGAGCGCACTGGTGCGGATACCCGCCTCGTGGCCACGGTACTCCCGCTCCAGACCCACGACTGCGCCGAGGGCGAGCGCCGCGAGCAGGCGGCCGAAGAGCTCCAACTGCTCGCCGGAATCCATCACGCCCTCCGGTAGTGAGCGATCACGAGTGTCTCGAAGTTCCGCTCGCGTGAGCATTCCCGGCACGTCAGGTACCAGACGAGGATGTCATCGGGGCGGCGCCCGTAGCGTGCCTCAGCCGCCTGCTTCGTCTCCTTGACCACCCGGCTCATCTCGCCCCAGGGAGCCTCGACAAGGCGGCTGTATGCGATTCCGCCCGGGGAGTAGATGCCCCTGGCGCGGCGGGACACGTCCTCAACCTCGAGCAGCACGGTGCGCCGGAAGCGGCCGCTGCCCAGCAGGAACATTGCATCGCCGGGGACAGTGCCGCCGGCCGCCGCCGCCTTCTTCTCCAGCAAAGCTCGCGCGCCCGCGTAACCGACCGGGACGCCAAGGAAGGCGGTCACCGCTCCCTTCGCAAAGACGATGTCGCCCCAATCGCTCTCCACTTCGTGCCAGTCAGCGGGGTCCAGGCGAGAGCAGGCGCACTCACCCGGCGGTTCGGGCTCGTCCGGGTCGCCAGCGGGATCCGGAACTTGCCGCTCCTTCGTCTTCCGGTCCTTCCCTGTGGTGACGGGCACCCGTCGCATCTTGCTCATTGGCGGGAGCATACCATCGCTTCCACGCACCAACGAAAACCGCGGCTCACGCCTGCTCCACGACCAGCGCTTCGAGCGGCCGGATCACCATTCGCCCGGCGACCGCTTCGCCTTCGCGCCCAATGTCTGTCGCGAGGATGACCCGGCCGGGCTGCTCAAGCTGCACCTCCCGCTCGCCAGACGCCGTGTTGACGAAGACCTCCAGGGCCGCGTGGCCGGTGAGCGACCGTTCGAAGGCGAACACATCTTCGTGCGAAGGCAGGATGCGCGATGACCCCTGCTCCAACGCCGGGAACGCGCGACGCGCCCGGATTGCTCGCCGGTACAGCGAAAGCATCGAATCGGGGTCGCCTTGCTGGGCCGCGACGCTGATCCCGGCCGGGCCGTACGGAAGCCACGGTTCGGCGGAAGAGAAGCCGCGGGTGGACGAACCGTCCCACTGCATCGGGGTGCGCTCGGGGTCCCGGCCGGGCGTGCGGAAGCGGGCGGGGTCCTGTAGCCGCTCTTCCGGTATGTCCACATCAGTCATGCCAATCTCTTCGCCGTAGTAGATGAACGGCACGCCGCGCAGGCAGAGGAGCAGGATGGCAGCCGCGCGGGCACGCTCCGGGCCAAAACCGTCGTCATTGTGCCGGGAGATGAAGCGGGAGCGATCGTGGTTGCCGAAAGCCCAGCAGGGCAGGGCCCCCTGAGGTGTGGCCTCCTCTGCGTCGCCGACGATGCGGCGCATGGCGGCGGCGGTCCAGGGCGTGAAGACAGGGCCGATCTCGTGGATGAATTGGAAGTTGAAGGCGAGATGCAGTCCGTCGAGCTCGCCGGGGCGCCCGTAGTAGCGGGCAATCTCCTCGGCCGAACCGAAGACTTCGCCCACCGCCATGCTGCCGGGGAACTCGTCCAACACCGCGCGGATGCCGCGCACCGCCTCGTACACGTCCGGGTGGTTGCGGTTGGACGACCAGAGATACTTCGGCTCGAGCGATCCCGGCCGCCAATGCGGGTTCGGCGGGTTATCGGCCAGCTCCGGGTGCTTGACGATCATGCCCATCACGTCGATGCGGAAGCCATCGACGCCTCTTCGCAGCCAGAAGCGGAGCGTGTCGTGCATGGCCGCCGCAACCTCCGGGTTGCGCCAGTTCAGATCGGGCTGCTCCTTCAGGAAGGAGTGGAGGTAGTACTGGCCAGTCTGCTCATCGAAAGTCCAGGCGGGCCCGCCGAAGGCCGCGCGCCAGTTGTTGGGCAGGGAGCCGTCCGCCTTCGCATCGCGCCAGACGTACCAGTCCCGCTTCGGGTTTGCCCGAGAGCGGCGCGATTTGATGAACCACGGGTGCTGGTCGCTTGTGTGGTTGGGCACCCAGTCAAGCAGGACGCGAATACCGCGCTGGTGGCACTCGGCGATGAGCCTGTCCATAGTCGCCATGTCGCCGAAGTCGGGGTGCACGCCGAGGTAGTCGGAGACATCGTAGCCGAAGTCCTTCATCGGCGAAGGGAAAGTAGGCGACAGCCAGATGGCGTCCACGCCAAGGGAATCGTCGCGGCCGTTCAGGTAGTCCAACCGGTCGATGATCCCCTGGAGGTCGCCGATGCCGTCGCCGTTCGAGTCCTGGAAGCTGCGCGGGTAGAGCTGGTAGAAGACGGCGCACCGCCACCAGCCGTTCCCTTCGAGCCCGTTGGCCACGTCTACTCCCCGGGGGTGGCGATCTTCAGCGTCTCGGCCGAGGCGCTGAGCAGCTGCACGCGCGCCTGAACGCGCGTCTGGAGCCCCCAGATGTTGATGAACCCGACGGCGGCCGACTGGTCGTAGGTGTCGCCGCGGTCGTAGGTGGCAAGCCCGCGGTCATAGAGCGACTTCGGCGCCTTGCGGCCCACGACCGTGGCCTGTCCACGGTGCAGCTTCAGCCGGATGGTCCCGGTCACGTGGCGCTGGGTGCTCGCGACGTAGGCGGCCACATCCTGGTGGTGGGCGCTGAACCAGAGGCCGTTGTAGATGAGCTCGGCGTATTCGGTGGCGATGAGCTTCTTCAGGCGGAGCTGCTGCTTCGAGAGGGTCATCGCTTCCAGTGCCCGGTGGGCAGCATTCAGCGTGACCGCGGCGGGAGCTTCATAGATCTCGCGGCTCTTGATGCCGACAAGGCGGTCCTCTATGTGGTCGATGCGGCCCACGCCGTGGAGACCCGCCAGGTCGTTGAGGCGTTCAACCATCTCCACAGGGGCCAGCTCTTCGCCGTCCAGGGCAACCGGCAGACCGTGCTCGAAAGTGACCTCGATGTAAGCGGGCTCTGCGGGTGCGTCATCGGCGGAGCGGGTCCATTCGTAAGCAGCGGGCGGAGGCTCCTGCCAGGGGTCTTCCAGCACGCCGGCTTCGGCGCTTCGGCCCCAGATGTTCTCGTCGATGCTGAACGGCCCCTTGTCGCCCCAGGGGATGTCGATGCCGTGCTTCTTCAGGTATTCGATCTGGGTTTCGCGGGCCATCGCGTTCTCACGCGTGGGCGCAATGATTTGCAGGGCCGGGTCCAGCGTCTGGATGCCAACGTCGAAGCGGACCTGGTCGTTCCCCTTGCCGGTGCAGCCGTGCGCAACGGCGGCGGCCCCCTCTTCGTGGGCAACGTCGACAAGCAGCTTGGCCATGAGCGGCCGCGCAAGCGCCGTCGCGAGCGGATAGGCGTCCTGGTAGATGGCGCCCGCCGCCAGGGCGGGAAGCGCGAAGTAGCGGATGAAGTCCTCCTTCGCATCGATTACGCGAACTTTGAGCGCTCCGGCAGCCATGCCTCGCGACTCCACGACCGGCTGCTCCTTGCTCCGTCCGACGTCGATGTTCAGGGCGATGACGTCGTAGCCCTGCTCGACGGAGAGCCACTTGATGGCGGTGGTCGTATCGAGCCCACCGGAGTAGGCGAGGACAAGCTTCGGCATGGCAGTCAATCCAACGAGATGTCGGCTGTCAGGGTATCGCCTCGCGCGGCGAGGGGCGAAGGTCGGCAGCACGGCCGTGCGGCCTTCCTGGATCGCCGGACATATTCACCCGGCAGTTGACCCGGCCGCTTTCTCACGGCAGCGACAAGACAATACAGGATGTTTTACTCGCGAATCGGAAACTGATAGTATCCCGCCCGCGATGGGGCGGACCTGGCTGCCGGCGCTGCTGCTCCCCCTAGGTCTGGGGCTCTTCGCGTTGTCGATCGCACCGCGCCATGCGAAAGCGACCCAACTGCTGGCCAACCCCGGGTTCGAGTCATGGAGCAGCGGAAAGCCAGATTCCTGGGTCCCCCAGGACGGCTCTGCCTCAGCCGAGACCACCAAAGTCGTCGCGGGAACGGCCCTCCGGGTGACCGGGGCGGACCGCGTGACCGTCCAGCAGACTGTTCTTGCGATTGAGCCAGGAGCGCGTTACCAGGCGTCCGTTCATGTCGCCGGGGACCCGGGCACAGAAGCGCGGCTCGTGCTCGAGTTCAGCGATGACGGCAACACAGAGCCGGGCATTCAATACGCGACGGCCTGGTCGGCGCTTGGCGGCGACTACCGGGTGCTGGAGTTGCCGTCCGTGGTAGCCCCGCCGGGAGCGGCAGGTGTGACGTTCAGGATCGAGTTCGCGCTCGCTGGGGGCGCGTCAGTGGAAGGGCTGGCGGACGAGGCGTCGCTAACCATGGTGGCGCCTCCGGAGCCAACGTCGGCTCCGGAGCCCACGGCGACGCCGATCACCCCCACGAACACTCCGACGGGGACCGCCATCAGCCCGACACAGCCCCCAACCGCCAGTGCGGTCGCCACGAGCGGCGGCGGTTCCGGCGCCGCCTCGACCGCGACTGCGACCGTGAAGGTATCACCAACTAAGACCGCAACCACGGTCCCGACCGTCAAGAAGCCCACGGGTGGCAAGAGCACCAAGATCGGCACCCCCACCAAAGTGCCCACGCTCCCGCCAACATCGACGCCGACCAGGCCGCCCGGCAAGCACCCGGCCGGCAGCGCATGGGCTCTCCTGAATGGCGGATTCGAGTCGGCGACGGAGGGAAAGCCCCACTACTGGAACAAGTACGGCGGCACCCTTGGGCTCGAAGGTGGCGCGTTCGAAGGCTCATCTGCAGCCACGCTGAGCAGCGAAACGCAGTCCACCAAGTGGATCTACCAGACGGTGCGCGTCGAAGCGGGAAGGTGGTACCGGGCGACGGCAGTGGGGCGCATGTCCATTGGGACGGGCGCGGTGTTCCTCAGGCTCTCCTGGTACGTGAGCGAGGACGGCAGCGGCACGATGATCACGCAGGCGGAAACCGAGCGCAGCGCCAGCCGGACGTGGGCACGGCTTTCTGTGACGGCCCAGGCGCCCGAAGGAGCTAATTCGGTCAGGGTGCGGCTGATGCTGCAGCCCGGCGGACACTGTACGGCGGCCTTTGACGCGGTTGAGTTCGCTGAGACCAGCGCGCCGGAGCCGGATCCAACCGCTACATCCACCGTCCCAACTGCTGGCACCACTGCCGTCGCCGGGACGTCGCCGTCAAGTCCCTCCGGCGGCCAGACGGCTGATGTTGCCGGAGTCACGGCCCCGGGCGCGGTCGCTGTTTTCACCGGACCGGCGAGCGTGCGCCTCTCGGAGGTGCTGAGCGACCCCGAGGAGGCCGGCCGCGACAGCGCATTTGAGTGGGTTGAGCTCGTGAACACTGGCGCGGAGCCGGTCGACCTTGCCGGCTGGCAGATTGGCGACGCGAAGAAGATGGACACCCTGCCGTCATTTGTTCTTGCCGCGGGCGGCTACGTCGTCGTCGCCGGCAAGTCGGCGAGTCTGCCCGAAGGCGTGGCCGCCGTGCGGGTCCCCGATGGCGAGATCGGAGGCGGGCTCAACAACACGGGGGACACCGTGCGCCTGATCGCCCCGGGCGGCACGGTTGTGGACGCCATCTCGTTCGGAGACGACAACTCGATCTTCGATCCGCCCCCGCCCGTGCCTGAGCCGGGAATGACAATTGGGATTCGTGACCCGCGCGCTGACCAGGCGGCCACGAACTGGGCGCTCACCGATCGGCCTTCGCCCGGTGCGGCAAACACATTCCCGGGCCGGGCAGCCGCATCGAAAACCCCGGAGACCTCAGCGGGGAGTGCGACCATGGCACCCGTGCCGGGGCCTGCGCCCGTCCTTGAACCGGGCGGCAAGGGCTCCAGTGCGCTACCTTGGGTCCTGCTGGGCGGAGTGGCGGGCGCCGGGCTGCTGGGCCTCGGCAGCCTGGCGAAAGGCGCCGCTCCAGCAATCCGGCGCAGGATAACGCGTGGCGATTGAACGGTTGCAGAAGATCCTTTCGAATGCGGGGGTCGCTTCGAGGCGCGTCGCAGAGGAGATGGTCCTGGCGGGGCGGGTAGCCGTGAACGGAACGGTCCAGGACACGCTCGGCGCGCGGGCAGACCCCGAAACGGACGAGGTCACCGTCGATGGCGTGCCCGTACTCCGCGGCCGGTACCGGTACTTCATGCTCAACAAGCCCGTGGGCTTCATCACGACCGCGCGCGACGACCGCGGCCGGGAGACCGCGCTCGACCTTGTGCCTATCGGGGATATCCAACTGCACCCGGTGGGGAGGCTCGACCGCGACAGCGAGGGGCTGTTGCTGCTCACCAACGACGGGCGCCTGACCGACCTCCTCACGCACCCCCGCTACGAGGTGGAAAAGGAGTACCTGGTGGGCATCGACACCGCGCTTGGGGAGCGCGACCTGCAGCGAATGGTCCGCGGCGTGGAGGAAGGCGGCGAGCGGCTGCAGGCAGCCTCGGCGAAGCGCGCCTCGCCGCCCACACCTGGCCCGGGAGAAGAGGCGCCGCAAGCCGGGGAGTGGCTGTTATTGGAGCTTCGCCGGGGGCGCAACCGCGAGGTGCGCAGGTTGATCGAGGCGCTCGGCCGGCGCGTCGTTCACCTCCGGCGTATCCGCGTCGGTCCCGTTCACCTGGGGACTCTCGGGCCCGGCGCCTTCCGCGAACTCACGCCCGAGGAGGTCACCGGCCTGTACGCAGCGGGGAAGGCGGCGGAAGCGCATCAGCCCGCTGAGCAGCCCTGATCCCTTGGCTCGCGATCGCATACGATCCGCGGGACGTGTCCGGTAAGACGCAGCTCCCATCGCCCATCGCCATCGACGGCCCCGCAGCTTCCGGGAAGTCGACGCTCGGGCACGCCCTGGCCGAGACCTACGGGTACGCATTCCTGGACACGGGACTGATGTACCGGGCTTTCACGCTGGCGGCGCTACGTGCAGGGATTGCCTCGAACGACGAAGCCGGGTGTGCGGCCCTTGCCCAGACCCTCGACATGCGCGTCGAAGCCGCCGGTAGAACGAGGATCTTCCTGGGCCTCGAGGACGTGACGGAGTGGCTCCGGTCGCCTGAAGTCGAGGCTAACGTGAGCGCCTATAGCACCATCCTCGCCGTCAGGGAGGCCCTCGTTCGCAGGCAGCGCGAGATCGCCCACAGCGGCCCGGCGGTGCTCGCGGGACGGGACATCGGCACGGTGGTTCTGCCCGATGCGCCGCTGAAGTTCTACCTCGACGCTTCCCAGGAGGCGCGGTCGCGGCGGCGCGCGGTCCAGGCCGGCCACTGGGGCCAGGCCCAGCGGGCGGAGGAGGCCGAGCGTGACATCGTGGGCCGCGATGTGATTGACAGCTCGCGGGAAGCGAGCCCGCTTCGCGCGGCCCCCGACGCGGTCGTCATCGACACCACGAACATGACCGTCGATGAGGTCGTCGCACTCGTGCTGGAGAAGGTGCGATGCGTCGCTTCCTGAGGCTTTCCACGTACGTGCCCACCTTCTACTGGCCGGCGACACTCTCGCTTCGGGCGTTCCTAACGATCGTGGCGCGCTGGAAGGTCGTTGGGCGCGAGAACGTGCCGGCCACTGGCGGTCTGCTGGTGGTTTCGAATCACCTGAACAACGCCGACCCGCCCATCCTGGCGGCCGGGATCGCTCGCCGGCGAATTCGCTACATGGCGAAGGTCGAGCTGTTCAAGTGGCCGTTCGGGCTGTTCACGCGGCTTTACGGCGCGTTCCCGGTGCGCCGCTTTGATGCCGACGTGGCGGCGATGCTCAACGCCGAGCGCATCCTGAAGCGCGGCGAGGCGCTGGGCATGTTCCCGGAAGGGACGCGAAGCAAGACAGGCCTCGTGGGCAAGCCTCACCCGGGCACGGCGCTCATCGCCCTTCGAACCGGGGCCACCGTGCTCCCTTGCGCCATCGCCGGGACTGAGGTGCTCGGCAACCCGCTGAATGCCTTGCGGCGTCCCCGCTTCACGATCGTGATCGGGGAGCCGATGGCCATCGAGAGGGTGAAGCGGCCCACCGAGGCCCAGGTGAACGAGCTAACCGATCGTCTGTTTGCAGAGATCTGCAAGTTATTACCGGCGAAATACCTCGCCGCCTATACTGGATCGGGAGACTCCTCCCGGACAGACGATGGTACAGATCCTACGAGCCAGTGAAATGGGTTTCTGCATGGGCGTCCGCCGCGCCGTGCAAATAATGGAATCCGAGGCAACGCCCGAGAACCCCGTCTACAGCGTTGGGGAGATTGTCCACAACCCGTTTGTCGTGGAACGGCTCGAAAGATCGGGCGTGCTCCAGCTCCCCGGGCCCGACGAGGTCGACGGCGATATCGGCGCCGAGACTGCGCGCCGGGTCGTGGCAGGCCGGGTGGCGATCACGGCGCACGGCGTGGGCGAACGCGTTGTCCGCCAGTTGCGCGAGAGCGGCCTGGAGATCGTCGACACCACCTGCCCCATCGTCACGCGCGCCCAACGGTACGGGCAGAAGTTCGTTCGCGAAGGCTGGCACGTGGTCATCTTCGGCGATCGAGGGCACAAGGAGGTGCGCGGAATAATGGGCTGGACCGCCGACCGCAGCGGCGTTTCCCACGCCTCCATCGCCGAGAGCGCGGACCTGGAGTACCTGCGCGAGTTCGTCAACGGGTTCCCCGGCGGCTTCCCCAGCAAGGTGGGAGTGATGGCGCAGACCACCCACAAGATGGAGGACTTCGCCCGCTTCGTCGCGAACCTGATGCTGCTGCAGCGCGACGGCAACTTCGAACTGCATGTGGTCAACACTCTCTGCCACGCCACCACCGGTCAGCAGGAGGCCGCCGCCATGCTTGCGCGGCAGGTCGACGTGATGGTGGTGGTCGGCGGGCGGAAGAGCGCGAACACGCGCCACCTGAAGGAAGTTTGCGAAGAGCAGGGCACGCGCGCCTACCACATCGAGGGGGCCGAGGACCTGGACGCGGCATGGTTTGTGGGGGTGAAGCGGATCGGGCTGACAGCGGGAGCCTCTACCCCCGACGATTCGGTGGACCGGGTCGAAGCGCGGATCCGGGAACTGGTGGCTGAATGAGGCGTTCCCCGGCACCGGGGGTGGTTTCGGCGGTGCGCCCCGGCTCGCTGGCGGAAGAGGCCGGGATCGAGGCGGGAGATGCGATCGTCTCCGTGGGCGGGCGCATGCCGCGCGACGTGGTGGATGTGCAGTTCAACGCGGCCGAGCCGGAGGTCGAAGTCCTGGTACGGAAGGCCAACGGACTCGACGAACTCCTCGTCTTCGAGAAGGAGATAGACGAGGACCTGGGGCTCGAATTCGAACGTGCTACCTGGGACAGCGTGATCACCTGCAACAACAGCTGCTTCTTCTGCTTCCTGAAGGGCCTGCCCGGGGGAATGCGGAAGTCGCTCTATCTGAAGGATGACGACTACCGGCTGAGCTTCCTCCACGGGAACTTCGTGACCCTCACGAACCTCGATGAGGGCGACTGGGCCCGGCTGGAGGAGCAGCGGCTCAGCCCGCTGCACGTGTCGGTCCACGCAACGGAGCCGGGTCTGCGGCGCAGGATGCTTGGCAACCCCAAGGCGCCCGACGTCCTGGAGCAGCTCAGGAAGCTCGGCGGACTGGGCATCGTCGCGCACACGCAGATTGTGCTCTGCCCGGGCGTGAACGACGGGGAGAGCCTGGTCCGCTCTATCCGGGAGTTGGGCGAACTTCACCCGGTGGTGCAGACCATCTCGGTCGTGCCGGTGGGAGCAAGCCCGAAGCTCGAGGAGCGGGCGATGGCCCGCGACGGCATCGACCTTCGCCGCCCATCGGCGGAGTATGCGAAGGAAGTGGTGGGGCTCATCCGTCCACTGCAGCGAGCATTCCGGGCACGGTTCGGGCGGACGATTGTGCAGTGCAGCGACGAGTTCTATCTCGCTGCGGGAGAGCACGTGCCCGGCGCAGCAGCCTATGACGGGTACCCCCAGTACGAGAACGGCATCGGCATGGTGCGTTCGATGCTCCAGGACTGGCACGCCACCAAGCGGCGGCAGTCACGGCGAGGGCGGGACCACCACCTCGTGGGCAGGCGCGCAACCATCGGCTGCGGAACGATGATCGCGCCGGTGCTGGCAGGCATAGCCGCTGAGTTCTGCGACCTGACTGGCGCGGAGGTGCGGGTTGCCGCCGTCACCAACACCGTCTTCGGTGAACGCGTGAACGTGAGCGGCCTGCTCTGCGGCCGGGACTTTGTGGACCAGCTTCGCCGGGCCGACGCAGACGTGTTTATCCTCCCGCGAACGAGCCTGGATTACTTCGGGCGGCAGTTCCTGGACAGCATGACCGTCGGCGAGGTTGGCGCGGCGCTGGGCCGCCCCGTGGGCTTCGCCAGCGAGTGGAGCGAGGTGCTCGCCATCCTCCGCGACGGGCCGCAGCCTCCGCATCGCAACGCGGCGGCGAACGGGGCTTTCTGGAGTGAGCCGGCCGGGAAACCTGCCTTGACGCCGGCTCAGCGGGCTGAGCCGGGGTACGTGATAGAATTCACCCATGCCCCGCATCCGGGTTGAGCCCCTGGGGATCGAAGTTGAGGCCCCTTGCGGTGAGACCGTGCTCGATGCGGTGTCCGCCCGGGGTTTCTTCTGGCCGGTTGGCTGCGCAAGAAATGGCGAGTGCACCAACTGCGCGATGGAAGTGATCTCGGGCGTGGGCCGTCTCAGCGCCATGGGGCGGTACGAGCGCCAGAACTTGCTCAGGCAACGGGGGCCGCGGGCGACCGAAGACCCCCGCCTGCGCCTCGCCTGCCAGGCGCGGGTGGAAGGCGATGTCGTCGTCTACAAGCGGGGCGTGGCGCCGGCCTGACAGGGGGAACGACTTGCCTTACGTCATCGCCGAGCCATGCATCGACGTGAAGGATGCTTCGTGCGTCGACGTTTGCCCGGTGGACTGCATCCAGGCAGCGGAGGGGTCGCCCCAGTACTACATCAACCCGCACCAGTGCATCGACTGCGGCGCCTGCGAACCGGCGTGCCCTGTTTCGGCGATATTCTTCGACGCCGACCTGCCGGAAGACTGGCGGACGTTCATCCAGGCAAACAGGGACTTCTTCAACGATTGACGGGCCACCCCGGAGGGTGGCAGTGGAGGGAAATGTGGAACTCGCCCAACTAGAGGCCTTCTTGCAGGTAGCTCATCACCGGTCATTCAGCCGCGCGGCGGAAGCGCTCTTCCTGACTCAGCCATCGGTGACGGCGCGCATCCAGTCGCTGGAACGGGAGATAGGGGAACGGCTCTTCGAGCGCACGGGCCGTAGCGTGACACTGACAGACGCCGGACACGCGTTCATGCCGCACGCGCAGCGCGCGCTAACAGCGGTACAGGAAGGCACAGACGCGATCGAATCGGTCCGCCATGGCGACGTGGGGAGCATCCGGATCGGCGCGAGCTCGAGCATCGCCACGTACGTCCTGCCGGGGATTCTGAAGCGGTTTCGGGAGCAGCGGCCACGCGTCCATGTCAATCTCATGGCTGATACCAGTGAGGACATCATTGAGCGGCTGCTGGCGGGGGAGGTCCACACTGCCATCACGCGCCTCACGCAGCACCCCGAGATTGAATCAGTGCACCTGTATAACGACGACCTGACCCTCGTCGTGCCGCCGTCGCACCCGTTTGCATCGAAGGGGCGCGTGACCGTTGCGGAAGCGGGGCACGAGCCCTTTCTCTTCTTCGAGCGGAGCTCGAGCTACCACAGCCTCATCTACAGCATGTTCCTGCGGGTAGGCGTAGTGCCTGAGTCGGTGATGGAGCTCGATTCGATGGAGACCACCAAGCACATGGTGGAGGCAGGCCTGGGCATAGCCATCCTGCCGGTAATCTCCGTCGAGCGCGAGGTCGCGTACGGTACGCTCACGCGAGTGGAGATTCGCGACATGGAGCAGCCGGCCCAGCGGGAGGTTGGCGTGCACGTGCTGCGAAACCGTCTGCTCGCGCCCCCGGTGCGGGACTTCCTTAACCTGCTGGCGGGCGAGTTCGGAGTCGCCCACCGCTTCGAGCCAGTGCGGTAGAGATCGTCAACACCTGTCGGCGGTATGCGTTCGAATTAGTGCGGCTCGCATTTGAGCCGGGTGAGGTGCAATCACAATGGCGGCTCTGGCACTGCGCGGTGGCATGGTCTGGGACGGAATAACGGAAGTGGCCCATGAGGCCACGGTAGTCGTTGACCAGGGCAAGATCTCTTTCATCGGGGTGGACGCGGGCGCCGCGTCCACGGTGGACATCACCGGTTGCACCGTCCTTCCCGGGCTGATCGAGGGCCACGCGCACCTCTGCTTCAACGCCGCTTCGAATTGGCGAGAGATCTACGACACGGACACGCCCGCCCGCATGCTCTTGCGAATGGCCGCCAACGGCCGGGCGATGCTCGAAGCCGGCATCACAGCCGTCCGGGATCTCGGGGCGCCTACCGCCCTCGCCATCGAGATGCGCGACGCCTTCGCGAGCGGTCTCGCTCCCGGACCGGATCTTCTCGTCTCCGGGGCGCCCATCACCACCACAGGCGGCCACTGCTGGTTCATGGGCGGGGAAGCGGATGGGGAGCTTGAGCTCCGCAAGGCCGTCCGGGGCATGGTGAAGGCGGGCGTGGACTGGATCAAAGTGATGGCCACCGGCGGCTCGATGACGCGCGGAACGAACACCCTCGCCGCCCAGTACACCGTGGATGAGCTTCGTGCTGTGGTCGAGGAGGCTCACAGGCTGCGGCGGCGCGTTGCCGCGCACTGCCACGGCACCGCCGGAATCCGGGTGGCAGTGGAAGCAGGTGTTGACTGCCTCGAGCACTGCTCCTTCGCCGGGCGCGGCGGCATCGACCGCGACGACGCCCTCATCGGCCGCATTGCCGAAGTGGGCGCAATCGTCTCGCCGACCATTTCTATCGGCTATCGCCGCTGGCCCGACGATGGACTCTACGCCCAGCGCTCCGAACTCACGAAGCGGCTCTTCGAGGCCGGGTGCAAGGTCATCGCAAGTACCGATTGCGGCATTCCCCAGGTGCCGCACAACGACCTGGCCGGTGGACTGGAGGTCCTGGCCGGCCTCGGCGGGCTCAGTCCCATCGAGACGCTCAGGCTTGCCACTTCTGCCTCTGCGGAGTTGCTCGGGCTCCGCGACCGCGGGGTGCTCGAAGCCGGGCGCCGGGCGGACCTGTTGGTGGTCGCGGGCGATCCAACTCGGGACCTCGCCGCGCTCAAGAACGTGCGCTATGTGATCAAGGGTGGGAAGACGGTGTTCGCGCGGCCCTGATGCCAGTCCGTCGTGGAGTTAGGGCTTGTCTCGCCCTCAGTCTGGCGCCGGGCTAGACTCAGGACACGAGGGAGCCTCGAAATGATTTCCAGCATCATCCTCGCGGCGGGGTCATCCGACCGCATGGGCAGCCCGAAGGCGCTTCTCGATTGGGGTGGAGAGCCCCTGATCTGCTACGAGATCCGGCAACTCAGGGAAGCGGGGGTTGACGAGGTAGTCGTCGTGCTGGGGAACCGGAGTGACGAAGTCCGCCGCTCGCTCGCGCGCGTGAATTGCCGCGTCATGAACAACCCGCACTTCCACTCTGGGCGGGCGGAGTCGGTTCGCATCGCCGCAAAGGCCGTGCAGCGCGACGCCGAGGCAATCGTGATCATGAACGTTGACCAACCGCGCCCGGCCGAGTTCATCCGGGCGCTTATCGACGCCCACCGCGGCCGCAACGGGGCAGAAGTGACACGGCCGGTCGTGGCGGGGCGCCATGGCCACCCGGTGGTCGTGGCCGGCGCGCTGCGCGAGGAGTTGATGGAAGCGAACGACGCTACCGAGGGCATGCGCGGCGTACTGCGCGCTCACTCTGACGCCACCGTTGACATTGCCTCAGACGATCTCTGCGAAGTGGATATCAATACGCCCGATGACTACCGGGCGGCCCTCCGGCGGTTCGGCCTGGAGGGATAGGTCAGCCCCTGACCGGGCCGGTCAGGCGACTTCGGAGGGCTCGACAAGCTGGTGGCAGCCAGGGCAGAACGTCTGCTGGCGGGCTGAAAGAAACCGCAGTTCACAGGCCGGGCATACCACAATTCGCCGAATCATTTCGCTACTCCCGTGTTGGTCACACAACGAGTGTCGTCGCGCCCGCCGAGACACGGTAGGGGGGTTTCACTATGCCTGGGGGTCATAGGCATAGACTGACCCTATGGATGTACAGGTGGTATTAATATCGTCTCTTCGGACGAGGTGTTACACTCGCCCCACAACCCGGGAGGAGCGCGAACATGAGTCTCACCGTCACCACAACTGGCAGCGTCGAAGGGCGCGCGATTGGCAGCTACCTGGGCGTGGTAGCAGGCGAGACCATCCTGGGTGTGAACGTTTTCAAGGACATCGCTGCGGGGTTCCGCAACATCGTCGGCGGCCGTTCGGGCAAGTACGAAGAGGAACTGCGCAAGGGCCGCGATACGGCGATCGAGGAGATGGTGGAGCGCGCCCGCGAGATGGGCGCCGACGCCGTGGTGGGCGTGAAGGTCGATTATGAGACGGTCGGCGGTCAGATGCTGATGATCACGGCGTGCGGCACGGCAGTGAAACTCGCCTGACGCGGTAGCCCGGTTACAGCGAACTCGCTAGTCTGGAGCGCACAATCCACACACGGTTGGCGAGGGTTTCCCTGTGACGACAAAGGTTGGCATAAACGGCTTCGGACGCATTGGACGGCAGGTGCTCAAGGCGATTTCAGAGCGTCACGGCGGCGCGCTCGAAGTCGTGGCGATCAACGACCTCGTCCCCAGCGAGACGAACGCAAACCTGCTGAAGTACGACAGCAACTACGGCCGCTGGGAGCGGGACATCCGCGCAGTGGACGGCGGCCTTTCAATCGATGGCCGGGTCGTGAAGGTGTTCAGCGAGCGCGACCCGGGGGCGATCCCCTGGGGCTCGGTGGGCGTGGAGATCGTCATCGAGTCCACCGGGCTCTTCACCGACGCGACGAAGGCGGCCGCTCACCGCCGCGACACGGTGAAGAAGGTCATCATCAGCGCGCCGGCGAAGAACGAGGACTTCACGATCGTCCTGGGCGTGAACGCCGGCGGTTACGATCCAGCGAAGCACCACGTGATCTCGAACGCGAGTTGCACCACGAACGGCCTGGCGCCGGTGGTCAAGGTCATCGTCGACCACCTTGGCCTGGTGAAGGGGCAGATGACGACCGTTCACAGCTACACCAACTCGCAGCAGATCCTCGACCGGGCGGCCGGGAGCGACCTGCGCGAGATGCGCGCGGGGGCGCTCAACATTGTGCCCACTTCCACGGGCGCCGCGAAGGCGCTCCGGCTCGTGATCCCCGAAGTCGAAGGCAAGCTCGACGGCCTCGCCTACCGGGTGCCCACACCGACGGTTTCCATCGTCGAAGTGGTGGCCCTGACGGAGAAGGACACGACGAAGGACGGCCTGAACGAGATCATCGCGGAAACGGCGGCGGAGAAGATGAAGGGCATCCTCGGCATCACCATGGACCCGGTGGTTTCGATGGACCTCAAGGGCGACGAGCGGTCGAGTATCGTGGACGGCCTGTCGACAAACGTGGTCGGGGGCAACCTGGTGAAGGTGGCCGCGTGGTACGACAACGAGTGGGGGTATTCGTGCCGCATCAGCGACCTCTGCGCGTTCCTGGTGTCGAAGGGCCTGTAGGAAGCCTTCGGCCGGCAGCGGGGGCGCAGGGCGCAACGCCGGCCGGGCAATGTATCCTGCGGGCAGGCGTGAACCATCTTCACGACAAACCGCGGGAGAACCAGGTGGGCCGGAGCGCTGATGAGCCCCGCTGATGGCGCATCCCGCAGGCTCCGGACCTGGGCCCGCCGGTGGGTGCTGCGCTGGCCGTTGGCGCTCATGCTCATCCTCCTTGTGGGGACTGCCCTGCGGTTCCACGGCCTGGGGTGGGACAAGCCCGAGGGGGCGGAGCATCCCCTGCAGATGCACCCTGACGAGCGCGCGCTCTCGTTTGTCGCCGACCGCACCGATTGGCCGGACAGCCTCGGCGGCTATTTCGACACGGCGCGCAGCCCACTCAACCCCTACAACACACCTGACACGCATTCTTATGTCTACGGCACGTTTCCGCTGTTCCTGGTGAAGGGCATCGCCACCCTCGCCGGGGACGACCCCGCGGGCCCGGGTAACTCTTACGACACGACCGTTCAATGGGGGCGCGCCGTCACAGCCGCCTTCGACGTGGGGAGCATCGCCCTCGTCTTCGCGCTGGCGTTCTTTCTGTTTGGATCGCGGGCCGGCTTGCTGGCCGCGCTCTTCTACGCCCTCGCCGTGCTGCCCACGCAGCTCGCGCACTTCTGGACGATGGACCCGTACGTCACCTTCTTCGGGGTGGCGACGCTCCTTGTTTCTGCGGCGAGCGTGAAGGCGGAGCGTTGGTGGGCTCGCGGCGCTCTGATCCTCCTGCTAGGGCTGGCCATCGGGCTTGGGCTGGCGAGCAAGGTAACGGCCTGGCCCCTTGCCCTGGGGCCGGTGTTGGCCACGGGCGCGCGCATCGGGCTTCGCGACTTCCCTCGCCTGGGCCTGCGCTGGCGGGGGGAGAAGCGCGCGCCCGGCGGGTACTGGACGACAGACCTCGCCCTGCTGAGCCTCGCAGCCGTGGTGGCAATGCTCGTGTTCAGAGTGGCGCAACCGTATGCGTTCCAGGGGCCCGGGTTCCTCGACATGGCCATCAACCCCGAGTGGCGGGCGGACATCGAAGGCGAAATCGACCGCCAGAACGGAAGCGCGAACTTCCCGCCGTTCGTTCAGTTCGCGGGGCGCACGGCCGTGCTCTGGCCACTTCAGAACATGGTTCTCTTCGGGTTGGGGCCCGCGCTGGGCGTGGCGGGCTGGGCGGGCTTGGGCGCGGCCGCCGTGCTCATGTTCAAGCGCCGGGAACTTACCTTCCTGCTCCCGCTCGCACTGGCTGCGGCGGTGTTCGCCTTCCAGGGTCCGCGATTCGTGGCCTGGATGCGCTACTTCGCACCCATGTACCCGGTGCTGTGCGTGCTCGCCGGCTGGGGGCTGGTGGAGCTGCTCCGCTGGTCGAATTCGTGGCTGGGGAGCGCGCCTCTGCTCCGGGGACGAGGGCGGGTCTCGCAGCGCGTCGTGCGGTGGGTGGCCGTGGCAGCAGCTGTGCTGGTCGTGGGCGGGACGGTCTTCTGGGCGGCGGCCTTCCAGAACGTCTACCGGAGCGAGCACCCGCGCATCCAGGCCAGCCGCTGGATCTTCGAGAACGTGCCCGCGGGCTCGGCGATAACAGGGGAGGTGTGGGACGACACGATCCCCTACCCGCTGCCCGGCTATGGCTGGGGCGACTACCGGATAGTCGAAACGGAGCCTTACGAGACAGATTCGCCCGCCAAGATCGAGAAGCTCGTCCGAGGTGTCCCGGGAACCAGCAGAATCGGCCTCGACGGCGCGGACTACGTATCCATCAGCTCCAACCGGGTGCGCCATTCGGTCCCTCGCCTCGAACGCGAGTACCCGGCGACGATTCGCTACTACGAGCTTCTTGATAGCGGCGAACTTGGCTTCGACCTGGTGGCCACCTTCACCGTCAGGCCATCGCTCTTCGGGTTGAGCATCAACGACTCGGGCGCTGAAGAATCCTTCACCGTCTACGATCACCCCGAGGTCCGGATCTACAAGAAGAACGACCGCTGGGATCCGGAGCGCGCCATCGCCCTGCTAAACGAAGCCCACCCCGAACGGGCGGTCGACCTGCTGCCGAAGCAGGGACGCACGAACGGGCTGCAGTTCACGCCGGAGCAGGCGCGCGTCCAGCAGTCAGGCGGGACGTTCAGCGAGATCTTCGACCGGGACGGCTGGGCAAGCTCTGCGCCCTGGCTCTGGTGGCTGCTCTGGCTGGAGCTTGCATCATTCGCGGCCCTGCCGTGGGTTTCGTGGCTCTTCCGCGCTCTGCCCGACCGCGGGTACGGGCTCTCGAAGCTGCTGGGGTTCGCGGGCGTGGCGCTGCCCGCCTGGCTGCTCGTGGCGTGGGGGGCCATCCACTTCTCGGGGGAGATGGTTTGGGGGGTCTATGCGGCGCTGCTGGCCGGCGGCATAGCGCTGGGAGTCGCCCGCCGCGGAACGCTGTGGCGGGAGGCTCGCGAGCGCTGGCCTGCCTGGCTGGCGATGGAGGCCACCTTCCTGGCGGCGTTTTTCGCATTCCTCGCCCTGCGCTACTGGAACCCGGACCTGTGGCACCATCCCCAGGGCGGCGAGAAGCCCATGGAGCTCGCCTACCTGACCGCGGTGGCGCGGTCGACCGAGATGCCCCCCTACGACCCGTGGTTTGCGGGAGGCACGATGAACTACTACTACATGGGCTGGTTCTTCCTGTCCGTGCCCATGCGTGCCCTCCGCATCGTCCCGGAAATCGCGTTCAACCTGGGGGTACCGACCTTTGCCGCGATGACAGCGGCGGTGGCCGCCTCCACCGTGCACAACCTGGCAGCGCTTGCCCGCCCGGCGCGATCCATGGTCAATGGCCGGAAATGGAGGCCTGGAGCGATTGCTGCGGGCATCCTGGGCGCGGTGCTTCTCGTCGGAATCGGGAACCTGGACGGCGCACACCAGCTGGTCGAGCGGCTGCAGTCGGTGAACACGTGGACTGCGTGGGAGGGGACGCCGGTGCTGGGCGGGGCGGTGGGCCTGGCCGGGGGCGCCTGGGAGTCGCTGGCCCACGGGGCGGCGTTGCCGCCATTCGACTGGTGGC
>CAYYYI010000016.1:6766-29302 GCA_964475735.1 uncultured Anaerolineaceae bacterium | reverse complement strand
CGCCGGGGAGTCATCGGTCCTCCATCGCAGCCATCATACGGCGGGGCGCGGCGGTTTGCCGCCCCCGCGGGGCGAAACTAGAATTGGAGGCGAGTCCGCCCCCGGCGCGAGGCCAGACAGGGCGGCGCGAGGAAACCCTTGGCATACAAGATCATCGAGACGTGCATCGGCTGCACGGCCTGCACGAAGCGTTGTCCCACAAACGCCATCACCGGCGAGCGGAACCAGCTCCACGTCATCGATCCGACGCTCTGCATCGACTGTGGGGCCTGTGGCGTGGTCTGCCCACCGGAGGCGATCCTCGATGCGTCCGACTTCGTGTGCAAGGGGCTGAAGAAGAACGACTGGCCACACTCGGTGATCATCGAAGACAAGTGCATCGGCTCGGGTTGCGAGCTGTGCATCAACATCTGTCCGTTTGACGCGCTCAGCCTGCAGCGCAACGAGCGGATCGACGACTTCTTCGGGGTGAGCACGGTTGACCTGAAGAAGTGCACGGGCTGCCGTCTCTGCGAGGACGTGTGCGGGTGGGACGCGATCCACATCTTCCCGTTGCAGGAAGAGATCCGTAAGGACTGGAACGAGCTTACAGAGGAGGAGCAGGAGCTGGTGCGGAAGGTGCGCCGGATCCACGAGCCAGTGGCATAGGGGAAGCGACGGACAGAATCCACGGG
Organism: uncultured Anaerolineaceae bacterium; assembly: GCA_964475735.1. Lineage (GTDB taxonomy): Bacteria > Chloroflexota > Dehalococcoidia > Tepidiformales > Tepidiformaceae > UCB2. The sequence goes on along the minus strand of CAYYYI010000016.1, from coordinate 28,628 downwards.
GGCGCCGAATGGCGCCCCCGTTTTCGTGCGGCAACGGCCAGGAGGGAAGCGCGCTCAGCGCACCTCAACCTGGACGGAGAACGTCTTCTCGGGAGGGGCATCTTCGAAGCTCCGGAGATAGGCGAGGTTGAGAGTGGCGAGGCCGGCTTCCGACGCGACGAAGGTGAAGACTGTTGTTCCGCCCGCCCCGGCGATCGGTTGGGTCGAGCCGGCGGGGACGAACCGGGGCTCGCCTTCCTGCCTGAGCGGGCCAGGGAGAGGCTCGACGATTGCCCAAGCGTAGCCGGTGGAGGGATTCGACGGCAGGGCGACGATCAGCGTGCCGCCGACAGCAAGGTCAACGCGCCGCCCGGTGTCACCCTCGGACAGTTGCACCTCGCCCGGGGGCTGCACTGACTTCCCATCCACAAAGGTCTGGGGCGGAAGGTAGACATCAGTTTCGTAGGCGTGGATTACCGCGGCCACGTGCATGCTCCCATGCGCGACGATTGACCCCAGGGGGTTTGCGGTGAGCACCGCCGGCAAAGAGATGATGACGTTGCCCGTTTCGGGCGCGGTGACGCCGTCCTCGCGGAACTGGCGATAGCCGAGATGGTAGGTGGCCGTGATCACCATGACGAGCGCCAGGACAAGAGCACCGAAAGCGATCCGCCGGGTGAGCCCCACGAGGCGGCCGCCAAATAACTGATGGGCCACGGCGAGCGGGAATGCGGTGAGCAGCAGGGCATCGACCACCCCGTAGAGGACGCCGCGCCAGGCAACCGAGAAGACGAGGTAGGCGCCGCCGGGCCGCGGAGTGGAGTCTTCGGCGGTGACAACGCGGATGACGAGCGCAGCAGCGACGACGATGCCCAGGGCAAGGCTCCAGCGCCAGTTGCCCCTGATCAATGCCGCCATGTCCGGCTTCGTCAGGGCGGCGTAGGCGAAAAGGAAGGCCGCCACCACGGCGAAGTAGACGCCGTAGTAGAGGTCGTGGTTCAGGTCGAGCGCCGACGTGAAAAGATAGGGGGTGAGAAAGGCGAGAACCACTCCTGCCCCGTACCACAGTAACTGAGCGGGAACGAAAGCGTGGATGACGCCGGCTCGTGGGCCATAGGCCGAGCTTTGCATGGGGACCTCCTGTCGCGCCTCCTCGTTGCGTCCGTCCTCCACTACAGAGAATGCGGAATTCGCCGCGGCCCGCCTACGGCCTTCCGGGCCCGCGAGCGGGTAGCCAAAGGTCGCCAACTCCTCTGGTGGGCACTTACCGGTGCGTAAACCCCCCGGCCGGTACCATGGTCTGAAGCATGGACCGTGAACCGACAGCGCAACGGCGCCGGACGCGCCGGTGGTTCCTTGGCGTCGCGGTGGGCGCCGCGGGGGCGGCGGGCCTTTCGGCGGCGGGTTGCAGCGGGGGGGAGAAGAAGGGCGCGGCGGACCAGATCACCCCGTTCGAAGAAACGCCCGAACCGAGCGCTACTCCTTCGCCGACGCGGCCGCCCGGGGTGCAGCCCGGGGGGGCGCTGCGGTACACGGGCTTCGTTATCGCCGGCGATGGGTCGGAGGGGAAGTACGACCCGCAGAAGACACAATCGGCGCCGTTCTACGGGCACCAGGCAATGGTGTTCAGCCGTCTGATTGCCTACCAGGACATGGGGCAGGGCTCGATTGTCGTCGACCTGGCGGCGGCGCTGCCGGAGCAGCCGGACGCGCAGACCTACATTTTCAAGCTCAACAGCGCGGCACGCTGGCACGACCGCGCTCCGCTCAGCGGGCGGCCGGTGACGGCTGAGGACGTCAAGTTCACGCTCGAACGCCAGATTCAGGGCGACGCTTCGTTTGTGCGGAAGGCGAAGTGGTCCTCAGTCGATTCCATCGCGGTTTCGGACGCTCAGACGCTGACGATCAAGCTGAAGTCGCCGATGGCGGCGATGCTGAGCCAGTTCGCGGACGTGAATTCGTTTGTTGTCGCCCCGGAAGTGGCGGCAAAGGGGTTCACGCTCGAGAACCAGGTGGGCAGCGGCCCGTTCCGTTGGGTGGAGTGGGCGGAAGGAAAGTTCGCCAGCGTGGCGCGCAACCCGGCGTGGCATGGCGGGAACGGGCGCCCGTACCTCGATGGTGTGGACGTGCTGCAACCGCGTGACACGGCCGAAGTGGAGGCGTGGCTGCGAACGAAGAAGCTCGACGTCGCGTTTGTGGGGCGGCCCCAGGCTGACAAGTTGCGGGCGGTAATCCCGGCGCTGAGCGATGACACGGTGGGGCAGTCGCGCTTTTTCGGCATGCGGTTCTTCACGCCGCAGTCCCCGTACAACGACCAGCGATTCCGGTCGGCGGTGAGCTTCGCGCTGGACCGGCGGGCGATGCTGCAGCAGTTCTTCGCGGGCTCGGGCGAAGTGAACCCGTGGATCAGCTGGCCGATCAAGCGCTGGACCCTGCCGCAGGCGGAGCTGGCGACAAGGGCAGGCTACCGGCCCGGGGCAAGTGGACGGGAAGAGGACATCAAGGAAGCGCGGGCGCTGCTTGACGCCTTCAAGGCGGAGAAGAAACTGCCGGAAGACCCGCTGGCGCTGCTGGTGGTTGACGAGGCGGAGGCGAACCTGGGGATGGGATCCATTATCCGGGACCAGCTGAAGCAGTCGCTCGATATCGACGTGAAGGTGTACCCGGTGCCGTCCGCGGAGCTTGGCCAGCGGCTGCTGACGCTCAACGCGCCCTGGGCGGCGGGGCCTGATGACGGGTGGGTGGACCTGGACGACTGGGTATATCCGTACTTTCACAGCGAGGGCACGAAGAACACGTTCCCGCTTCGCGACACGGAGATGGACGCGCTGATTGCGTCTCAGCGGGTGGAGCTGAACGAGGAGAAGCGGCAGGAGATCGGCTACCAGATCCAGCGCAAGCTGCTGGACTTGAATGTGGGCGTGAACTTCGTGAGCGAGCGTGTGGTGGCGCTGGCGTGGCCCTACGTTCGGGGGCTACCGCTCGATGCGGCCGACGGATACCAGCACCGGCTTGCCGACTGCTGGATCGACCCGGGCGACCCAACATTCCGGGGACGGACGTAGCGGACCTCAGCCCGCGATGCGGGTGTCGAAGCGATAGCCGGCGCCGCGGACGGTGCGAACGGCGCGGTTGGCGGGGGTATCGACGAGCTTGCGGCGGATGTTCGAAACGTGCCTCCGCAGGATCTGGAGGTAGCGCTCGTCGGCGCCAGCGCCCCAGCCGCGGCCGATGATCTCTTCGGCGCTGACGGTGCGGTTGGCCCGGCCGAGCAAGATGGCGAGGATTTCGGACTCGCGCTCGGTGAGTGCGACTTCCAGATCGCGGAGCCGCAACCGGGCGCGGACGGGGTCGAGCTCGAAGGGCCCGGCCACGACGAGCTCTGCTTCGGCGATGCCTTCGCGGGCCATGGAGCGGATACGGCGCTCGACGGCGGACGAGCCGAGCATTCCCTGGACGATGCTGTCCATTTCGGGCCGGTAGCTGCCCGGCACAGCCAGGCCGGTCGCGCCCGGAGAGATGACGTAGAGGACGGGCACGAGTCTCCAGCGGCGGTGCTGCTGGAACCTGTTGACGATCGCCTGTTGTTCATCGACGCCCAGGTCAACGAGGACGAGGAGATCGTAGACGCGGGAGCCCGCGTCGGCGAGAGCGCGTTCGAAAGAAGCTGTGACCTCGACCGTCAGCCTGTCGCCGAGGAGGGTGCGTCCTTCAACGGCAGGCGGCACGTCAGGGGCAATGATGAGTACGCTCGGCAAGACCAACCACCTCGCAGCCGGCCCGGATGCCAGCGCCGGCAAGGCCGGAGTTGGCTTCGCTCCCGGAACATGTGCGCTCAGGGTACAGGCGCCCCGGCGCAAGGCTAATCGGTGGTATCCCGACTTGAGGCGGAGTGAAGGCCCACCGGGATAGCCACAAAGCGCGCATCAAGGGACGCGGGAGTACTACAGCCCGTGGGCAAGGATGTTTCTGGCGATCTCGCGGGGATCGGGGCGGTACTCACCGGCCTGGACCTGGGCGCGAAGAGCGCGGACCTTTTCGGCGCGAGCTTCGGGCGACTCGCGGACGGCGGCGTCAGCGCGGGCCAATTCACGGCCACGCCCGGTAAACCCGGCAGAGTCCGCGCCCTCAGAAGATGCCGCCGATGCCCTTGCACGAGCGGCCGCGAGGTCGTAGACAACGCCTCGAGCTGCACCTGGCGCATTGGTCTTACGGACGTCCGGCATGCCTGTCCTTCCCTTCACCCATCATATTCCTTTCGAGCGAGCCGTTACAACGGTGAAATGCGCGCATCACACGAGCATCCCCACGACAACGAGCCTCTGCTTGAGGTCCTTCGTGCAGGTGATAAGGGTGATGCGTGACGTGTGGTCGGAGCGGAGAAGCCGGGTCTCGGAGGGGGAGACTACGGCAACGCCGGTGACGCTGTAGCGGTAGACCTCATTTCCGGAGTGCACCTCGATGATGTCGCCCGGCTTCAGATTGCGGAGGGCCTTGAAAGTGGGCACATTGTCCGGGTCAGCGACAGAGACGTGACCTGTAAGAACCATGTTCCCGGGCTGGCCGGGGCGAGCAGAGTCCATGTGGTGTCCTACGGCCTGCCAGGCGGTTTCCCAGGAGGGGCGGCCGTCCTGGACAACCACGCCGACTTCGGAAATGGGGGCGTCAATCCCGGCTGAGGGGGCGACGATGCGAGTTGGAAGCCCACCGGGGAGAGCGGATGGGAGGCTGGCCGGAGCCGCGGAGACGGTCTCGTCAGCGGGCAGGGTGATGGCGGGAAGCGGTGCAGAGGAAGCGGCCGCGGAGCCATCGCCAGCGGAAAGGCCGTACCAGGTGGTGCCACCCGCAGCAATGACCATCAACGCAGCAACGATCGAGGAAACCGTGAGGCGCTTTGCTTTGCCACTCTTGCCCATGCCGGTACATCCCTCCCCGAGTTTCGCTCCCTTCCGGCATTGGGCCGGCCCAGGAAGCTCTACCGGTAGCATCGGCAAGGGTTCGAGGCGCTTGACGGTTGCGCAAGTGACGGCTCGGAGCCGATAGAGGCAATCGGGTGAACGGGAGCGGTGGGTCAGGCTTCGCGGACGCCGGAAAGTCCGCTCTGCCAGGACGCGAGGTAGGCGCCGGTGGCGCCGCGGGCGCGGTTCATGTTTGCGAGGCGGCCTGAGACCTCATCCATGGCTCCCGCAAGGGCATCAGAGACGAGGCGGTTGGCGGCCACGAGCTGTTCAAGGAGCAGAGAATCTTCCCGCTCAACCGGTTCTGCGGACAGGAGGGGCACGAGCGCTTCGCAGGCAGCATGGTGGGCGCCGGAGCCGTCCAGGAAGGCCTCGACATCGCCAAGCTGGAGCGCGACCAGCTGCTGTCCGGCCAGTTCAAGGGCAGCGCGAAGCCGGGCTCTCATCGGCATCTCAGGCCGCGGCTTCGCCGGTCCGGGGACGGCTCTCGGAATCACGCAGGGACGCGGTAGCGGCCTTCCAGGACTCGGCAATGCGCCCGAGGTGCTTCTCAGCCTCGTCGAGCTTAGAGACATCACCGAGGGTGCTTTCCAGGAGGATGCGGAGGCAGTAGGTGTAGACGCCGCTAAGGTTGCGCGACAGCTCTCCCTGTTCCATGTCGAGGGTCGCCAGGAGCTCACCGACGATGAGCGAGGCACGCTCGACCTGGTCGGCAAAGCCGGTCTGATTGCCTGCTTCGTGGTGAAGGCGCGCCTTGCGGATGGCTTTCAGTGCGCCGTCGTAGAGCATTGTGGTAAGCGTGACCGGGTCGGCGGTAAGGATGCCCTGCGTCCGGTAGGCATCGACGGCATTGGTAGTCATTCCCTGGCTCTTCCTCGTCTGCTGCTGGTGTTATCTGGAATGAGCATCGATCGGAATGGCGCGGGCGTGAATCGGGGAACTGCCCATTGGGGCCGCTAATTGTTGGTGGCGGAGAGCTTGACCATGGCCTGTTCGAGCGAAGCCATGATGCTCTGAGCCCGGGCCTGCGCCTGCTCCATTAGCATGAACTTGCGGCGGAGGTTGTCCATCTCGCGGTCGATGCGCTCCTGGATGTTGTCCATGCGCGCCTGGATGTCTTTGGAGACGGCCTCATAGGAGTCTTCGCGGAGGGTGAGCATACCCCCGGCGCCGGCCTGGTTTTCGAGGAAAGTCTCGATTTGCTTCATCACGCTCGCGCTCGATGCGGCGACGGTGACGGTGTGATTGCCCGCCTGGAGCGCGGCGCCGATGGAGACCGTGATGCCGGGGATGAGCGAGGTGGTGGAGCCGTTGGCGATGACGCTGGCCGTGGTTGTGGTAGTTGGCCCGCCATCGGCAGGGGTGAAGACAGCGGTAAGGTTTCCCGAGCCGTCATCGGTGATGGCGTAGGAGCCGGCTTTCGTGCCCGTATAGGTACCGCTGATGCCCGAGATGGACCCGGTGCCCGCGGGATCGAGCGTGGGGGTGAGCGTGAGTGCGCTGAAGAAGGACTGGACGGAGACCGGATCGCTCGCCAGGGCGGCGGAGAACTTCGATTCATCGAATGTGAGTGCGTTTGTGGTGCCGACCGCGGAACCAACAGCGCCGAAGCTGAGGCCTACCTGGCCCATGCTGGTGAAGTTCCCGGGCACATTCTGGCCGGCGCCGGTAAGCAAGCCACGGAGAGTGGACTTGAGTTGGCGAATGGAGGCGTCGCCACTGAGCAGGCCGGACTGGTTGTCCGTCTCGGAGCCGTCGGCTTTCGTGAGGGTGTCGATGGCGGTCATGACGTTGTTGAACTCGGTGACGAATCCCTTGATGGCCGAGGAGGCGGAACTGACGTCCTGGCTGACGGTGACGGTTGCGGGCGTACCGGGGTCGATGAGGGCGGTCAACGTGAGGGTCACGCCCGGCTGGGCGAGGACCGTATTGGAATCTGAGTACTGGGCAGCACCACCGTTGATGGCGAACTCGGCGTTTTCGCCGAGGGTTTGCGTGGCGGCAAGGAGCCCGGTCTTGGAAAGCAAGTCGCCTCCTGCGCCATCGTCCGCGAGGGTGATGGGCATCGAGCCGGTCTTCGTCTGCTGAAGGCGGATGGTGTCGCTGACCGAATCGTAGGTCGCGGTGACGCCGGCTGAGCTGGAGCTGATGCGATTGAGGACGTCGTTCAGGGAGTCCGTGGAGGTGTCGTAGTTGATGGTCACGCCGTTGATGGTGAAGGAGTGCGCCCCGGCGGCCGGCGGGCCACCCTGCCAGGATGCGCCGGACATGGTCTGGGAAGGGTTCATGCGGGCGATTCCGCGGGTGCTCGCCCGGCTGGTCGTCCCGGGGGAGGCGAGGACGTTTGTGGCCGAGAGAAAGTTCGAGGTGTCGGTGGCGTTGCCGAGGGTGATGGAGGTCGCAGCGGAGAGGCTGAGGATGTTCGCCTTGCCGTTGGAGTCGTTCGTGATGGAGGCGGTGATACCAACGCCCGCGCCGTTGATCTCGGCAATGACGTCGTTGAGCGACATCTGCCAGGACATGGGGGCAGTGGCGGTGAGCGTTGTCGTACCGGTCGCGCCGGAGAGGTTGGTGGCGGAGAGGAAGTTCGAGGTATCGCCGCTGTCGCCGAGGGTGATGTCGCCGTTAGTGGAGGTTAGCACGAGGGTGTTGGCGCGCCCATAGGAATCGTTGGCGATGGAGGCAGTCACGCCGATGCCGCTGCCGTTGATGGCCGTGACGATGTCATCGAGGGACTGGGTGGCGATATCGACGTTGATGACAGCCGGGCCGCCTCCGCTGGTGGAGATGGTGAACGTTCCGCTGGTGACCGCGGTCGCGAAGTTAGAGGCATTCAGCAGGGCCGCCGAGTTGACGGCCTGCGCGCCGACCTTGATGGTGGCGCTGCCTCCGCCCGACGTACCGATGGTGAAGGCGCCGCTGGTGGGGGTTGTCTGGAAGTTGGACTCGTCAAGGGGCGAGGCGGCATCGAGAGCGGCGGTGATGGCTGAGCCGGTGGCGCTGGTGCCTGTGGCCAGTTTCGTTACGTCGACCGTGAAGCTGCCGATGGCGGCCGTAGGGTCAGCAGCGGCGTTGACTCCTGTGCCGCTCACGGCTGTGCTCTTGCCCGAGGCCGAGGTGGAGGATGACAGCGCCTTCACCTTTGAGAGGAGAGAGGAGAAGCGGGTGACAAGGTCGGCGATGGCTGCTTTGCGAGCGTCGGCGCGAAGTGCCTCGACATTGAGCTTGTCGATCCTGACCTGGCGCACCTTCGTGAGCTGCGCGATGACTGCTTCGGTATCGAAGCTGGAAAAGAACCCGCCGATGCGCACCGGATCACTCATGGCTATCCCTTTCGCTCGAAGAAGAGGCCGCCCGCGCCACCAGGTGTTTCGAGACGGCCGAGTTGCTCGTTCGAGAGCCTGGCGAGGATACGTCCAGTAGCCAATTCGCGAACGGCGATGCCAGCGGGCTCGCCCTCGTGGTCGAGGTCGACGACGAATTCGCAGGTCTCGGGTGCGACCCCGGGAAGGATGGCGGCAAGGAGGCGCTCGCGGGCTGGTCGCCTGCGCTCACGCGGCTGCTGCTGGTCGCGGCTGCGTTGCTGCTCCCAGTGGGCGCCTTCGGTGCGTATGCGGAGGGGCTCCACCCCAGAGAGCTTAAGACCCCACATGGCATCCCTCCTCCGGGATTCCTACCTAATCATCGTGCGGACAACGCGTATTCTTGAACGGTTGTGGTGGCAGTCGTGGGCCTACGAGGTTGAGGCCGGGGAGCGAACGCGCGGTGAAGACGGAGGGGCCCGGCCTTTGGCGGTCGGACCCCTCGGAGAATGCCGGTGGTTGCGGCCTTAGTTGCGCAGGAGCGCGAGGGCTGCCTGCGGGGCCTGGTTGGCCTGCGCCAGGACGGAGATACCGGCCTGCTGCAGGATCTGCTGGCTCACCATCTGGCTTGAGAGCTCGGCCACGTCGGCGTCGCGGATGCGGCTCTCAGCGGCGCTGAGGTTCTCAACAGCCACGCTCAGGCTCTTGATGGTGTGCTCGAGGCGGTTCTGGGCGGCGCCGAAGGTGCCGCGCTGGGCGTTCACATCGGAGATGGCGCCGTCAAGCTCGGAGATGAGCGTGCTCGCCTTCGCCTGCGTGCTCACGTTGGTGTCGTCGGTGATGAGCGTGGACAGGTCGGAGCCCGCGCCCAGCTGCCCGGTCTGCATGTTGGTGAACGAGATGCTCAGGCTGTCGCCGCTGTTCGCGCCCACCTGCAGCGAGGAGGCACCCGAACCCGTCACCACGATCGTGTCGTCCGCCGCCGCCGTCAGGTCGGTGATCAGGTCCGCCACCACCTTGCCCGAAGCGTTCGCCTGCACCGTGATCGAAACGCCCATGTTCGAGAAGTTCAGCGTCCGCGTCTCGTTCGCTGCCAGGCTCGTGATGCCCGAGAGCGTCTGCGCGCTGCCATCTGCGCCCGTGAGCGTGAGGCTGCCCGCACCACCCGAAGTGAAGGTGTAGGTCTGCGCCTTCGCCCCGGACACGTCAATCTTGGTCACCGCAGCCACCGCTACAGTCGTCAGCTGGTCGCCGACAATGAGGTCGGTGCCCGTGGCGCCGCCCAGCGTTCCCGTGAGGGTGCCGGTGAGCAGGTTCTGACCGTTGAACTTCGTCGACGTGGCGATGCGGTCGATCTCCTGCTTCAGCTGGTTGATCTCCTGGCCAATCGACGTGCGCTCGGCCGAGCCGTCGGCGTAGGTGCCGTTCGCAGCCTGCACCGAAAGCTCGCGCATGCGCTGGAGGATGCTGTGCACTTCGTCCAGGGCGCCTTCAGCCGTCTGCAGCATGGAGATGCCGTCCTGGGCGTTGCGCACGGCCTGGGCGTTGCCGCGGATCTGGGCTCGCATCTTCTCGCTGATGGCGAGGCCTGCGGCGTCGTCGGCGGCGCGGTTGATGCGGTAGCCGCTGGAGAGCTTCTCCAGCACCTTCCCCATCTTGAGCGCCGTGTTGGAGAGGTTGCGCTGCGCGTTGATCGCAGCAACGTTCGTCGCTATCTGCAATGCCATTTTCTGGTGTCCTCCCGTGGTTCCCTTTCAGTCCGGCCGCGCCGGCTGAGCCTGACGTCCACCATGGTGTGTCTCTGGCGGACATGGGGTTCACGGGGGTTATCGCCATGGCGGAGTAAGCGCTTGATAGCCCTGGCCCTCTGCCGTTGAAAGATCAGGGAGCGCCACCGGCATCCCTAGGGGACTCGACGACGGGGACTCCCCGACGCCGGTATGTTGGCCGTAGCTACGGGCAAACGGGGAGGGCCCTCGCTTGCGCAAGGGCCCTCCATGGTCCGGCTGCGCCGGTTGTGCTGCCTACCGCAGGAGCGAGAGGGCTGACTGCGGGGCCTGGTTGGCCTGCGCCAGGACGGAGATACCGGCCTGCTGCAGGATCTGCTGGCTCACCATCTGGCTTGAGAGCTCGGCCACGTCGGCGTCGCGGATGCGGCTCTCAGCGGCGCTGAGGTTCTCAACAGCCACGCTCAGGCTCTTGATGGTGTGCTCGAGGCGGTTCTGGGCGGCGCCGAAGGTGCCGCGCTGGGCGTTCACATCGGAGATGGCGCCGTCAAGCTCGGAGATGAGCGTGCTCGCCTTCGCCTGCGTGCTCACGTTGGTGTCGTCGGTGATGAGCGTGGACAGGTCGGAGCCCGCGCCCAGCTGCCCGGTCTGCATGTTGGTGAACGAGATGCTCAGGCTGTCGCCGCTGTTCGCGCCCACCTGCAGCGAGGAGGCACCCGAACCCGTCACCACGATCGTGTCGTCCGCCGCCGCCGTCAGGTCGGTGATCAGGTCCGCCACCACCTTGCCCGAAGCGTTCGCCTGCACCGTGATCGAAACGCCCATGTTCGAGAAGTTCAGCGTCCGCGTCTCGTTCGCTGCCAGGCTCGTGATGCCCGAGAGCGTCTGCGCGCTGCCATCTGCGCCCGTGAGCGTGAGGCTGCCCGCACCACCCGAAGTGAAGGTGTAGGTCTGCGCCTTCGCCCCGGACACGTCAATCTTGGTCACCGCAGCCACCGCTACAGTCGTCAGCTGGTCGCCGACAATGAGGTCGGTGCCCGTGGCGCCGCCCAGCGTTCCCGTGAGGGTGCCGGTGAGCAGGTTCTGACCGTTGAACTTCGTCGACGTGGCGATGCGGTCGATCTCCTGCTTCAGCTGGTTGATCTCCTGGCCAATCGACGTGCGCTCGGCCGAGCCGTCGGCGTAGGTGCCGTTCGCAGCCTGCACCGAAAGCTCGCGCATGCGCTGGAGGATGCTGTGCACTTCGTCCAGGGCGCCTTCAGCCGTCTGCAGCATGGAGATGCCGTCCTGGGCGTTGCGCACGGCCTGGGCGTTGCCGCGGATCTGGGCTCGCATCTTCTCGCTGATGGCGAGGCCTGCGGCGTCGTCGGCGGCGCGGTTGATGCGGTAGCCGCTGGAGAGCTTCTCCAGCACCTTCCCCATCTTGAGCGCCGTGTTGGAGAGGTTGCGCTGCGCATTGATCGCAGCAACGTTCGTCGCTATTTGAAGACTCATGGTTGCCCCTTGTCCTTCCTTGCCGGTTCCCCGAAGGGTCCTTCCCGCCACAGTCGTATGGTTTCGTGGACGGGCCTTCAGGGTGGTTATCGATTCGGAGCAAGCGGCATGCGGAAGCGAAGGGGCGTCAGATAGGGTGCATTTGGGTGGATGGAGTAGCGAAATGGGTGGAGGTTGGTGTCAGAGCGGTGAACGCGCAGGCGATGTCAGCGCAGGTAGTCCATCAACGAGAGGCCGGAAGCGCTGCTGATGGCCGCCAGGGCAGCCTGGAGGGCGTTCTGTTCGGCGGTGAGGCGAACGGCCATTTCGGAAAGGTCTATCTCCTCGATGCCGGCGCGGAGCTCCTGGAGGTTTGTGTCTGTGTGCTCCGACTGGCGGAGCGCGGCCTCGAAGCGGTTGATGCGGGCGCCAATCTCGGCGCGGGAAATCAGTGTGCGATCGATGCCTGCATCGATGGCGGCCAGGCTTGCTGAGATGGTGGCCGCGGGGGCGCCAAGGTCCAGGTTGTCTCGAAGGGTGATGAGATCGTCGAAGATTGTGCCGAAGACGGCTGAGCCGGGCACGTTAACGGCGACGGTGTCCTGTTTGGAGATGCGGCGGATGCGTTCGCCGCCATCGCCCTGGAAGGTTACGGCAGTGGGGGGACTGCCGGTAACCAGGTAGGCAGGGGTTTGCGTGGCGTGACCGCTGAAGATGTAGGCGCCGCCGAAATCGCTGTTGGCCACCTGGGCGATGTGCTCGATGAGCTGGTTGACTTCCATGGCGATGGCCTGGCGGTCGGTGGACGAGAGGGTATCGTTGGCGGCCTGGACGGTGAGCTCGCGGACGCGGTGGAGGGCATCGGTGACGCTTCCGAGCGAGGCTTCGGTGACGTTCATGAAGGCGACGCCGTCTTGGAGGTTGCGGCGCATCTGCGTTTCGAAGGCAATGTTCGTTCGATGCTCAAGGGCGAGGGCGGCGCCGGCAGGGTCGTCGCTGGCGCGTTCGATGCGGCGGCCGGTGGCGAGCTGCTGCTGAACGCGGTCCATCCGTTCAGCGACGGCGCCAAGGTAGCGCATGTGGGCGGTGATACGGGACTGCTCGCTCACGCGCATGGTGGTGGCTACCTGCCTGCAATCCCGGTGCGGTTGATGAGGGTTTCGAGCATTTCATCGATTGTGGTGATGACGCGGGCGGCGGCCTGGTAGGCGTGCTGTGATGCGTTGAGGTTGGTCATCTCTTCGTCGAGGTTCACGCCGGAGACGGACTGGCGGAGCTGGTCGAGATGAGAGGACATGAGATCGGCCGATTCGGCGAGACCGGCGGCGCGGACGACGTCTGCCCCGAGGACGCTGACGATGTTGCCATAGAACTGGTCGAAGGTCTGGGTGCCGGCGGCCATGGTGGCGGCCAGCTGCAGATTCGCGATCGCGAGGGCGTTGGAGCCATCGCCGGGAGCGTTGAGGGCCGAGCTGGCGGCGATCTGGTGGGGGCTGGCGGCGAGGGTGGTGTCGAGGGCGATATCGGAGGCGCCGGTTCCGGTGAAGAAGGCGAGCCCGGTGGAGTTGTCCAAACCGAAGCCGGCGGCATGGACAGCGTTGACGTTCGTGATGAGCGCGGAGGCGAGCGCATCGAGCTTCGCAATGAGGTCCGGGATGGCGGTGTCGCGGGCATCGAGGAGGCCACGGAGCTCGCCAGCATTGGTGGCCACATCCTGGTTGTCCATGGTGAAGATGAGCTTGTCCATCCCGGGATTGCCCAGGTCGGCCACGGCCTTCACTTCGCGGGCGGTGTTGGCGAAAACGAGCTCGTGGCTGCCAAGGTAGACAACGACGCTGGAATCGGGCTGCTCGCTGTAGGAGATGTCGCCGATGCCAGAGATCTGATCGAGAAGGAGGTCGCGGCGGTCGCGGAGGTCGTTGGCCGTGTCGCCGTTGAGCTCGACCTGCTTGATCTGGAAGTTGAGGGAGGCGATCTCGGTGGCAGCGGCGTTGGTGCGCTGGGCTATCATTCCGAGGCCGCGATTCAGGTCGTTGCGGTGGGCGGTGAGATCGGAGTGTGCGCGCTGAATGCGGGTGGCCAGGGTGCTGGTGGAGTGGACAAGGGTGGTTCGCGCCGCCGGGGATTCGGGCGCGTTGACGACATCGTGCCATGCAGCCCAGAACCTGGCCGTCAGAGCGCCGAGGCCGTTGTCGGTGGGGTCGTTGAAGACAAGCTCGGCCTGCTTGAGGGCGCGCGAGAGGGTCTGGTTCTGGTCGCGGGCGCCGAGGTTGGCGCGAAGCTGGAAGTCGAGGAAGACATCGCGCACGCGGTTGACATCGCTGGCGTCGACGCCGAAGCCAGCGCGGCCAAGGAGGGCATCGCGGCTGAAGTGGTCGGAGCCGTCGAGTCCCATGGGCCGAAGGAGGAGGCGCTGGCGTGAGAAGCCAGGGGAATGTGCGTTGGCGATGTTGTGGGAGGCGACGTCGACCGCGAGCTGGTGAGCCCTGAGCGCCTTGACGGCGGTATCGAGACCGATCGACAGGGCCAACGCTTCCTCCTAAGCGGATTTCGAAACGAAGCGGCGGCCGGGCGCCGGGTTCTGGCGGCCGCCCGCTCCATAGGTGGGGGAGACCATGCCGGCGAGCATGTTGAACCAGCGCTCGCGCAGGCGAACCGCGCCGAGGACAAGCCGCGCGTTCCGCTCCTGGGCTTGCTGGAGCGAGAGAGCAGCGCTGGCAAGGCGCGAACGGCAGGCGGATAGCCCCACAAGCCCAAGCCCGGCGGCAAGAGCGAAGGCCTGGTCGAGCGTGGCCGGGGGATCTTGAAGCGAAGCGAGGAGCGCCTGGCGGGCCCCTTCGAGCTGCTCCAGCTCGGAGGCGGAGCTCTGCATGGCAGCGTTGACGTCTTCGAGAAGGGCGAAGTCGGAGGCGATCAAGGCATCGCGCATCTTTTCGGCGGACCTTAGCAGATCGTTCAGGACGCTCTCTTCCAGGGTGAGCTGGGCCGCGAGAGATTCGAGTGCGGGAAGCCGGGAGTCCATGGCTTTCTAGTCCGGACCGAAGGCGCCGCTGGCGATGAGGCGGGCGGCGATTTCGCGGGCGTCGGAGCGGTAAGCGCCGTTGGCGATGGCGGCTTTGATCTGGGCGACGCGCTCGGCGCGCACTTCCGGGGCTTCGGTAACGGCACGGGCGGCATCAGCGACCAGGCGGCCGCGGCTGGAGAGGTTGATCGCATCCTGGGGGCCGCCAGCTCGCGCGGCATCATCCCGGCGGTGCGCGGCGGCGTCGGCGCCACCGGGTGCGGCGCCGTGTTGGGTGCGGCTGGTGGAAAGGGGGTTGAGGCCATCGATGCGGGTCATGGCGGTTCTCCTACTGGGTCAGGTCGGTTGCCAGGGCGAGCATCTGGTCGCCGACGCTGAAGGTCTTGGCGCAGGCCTGGTAGGCGCGCTGCGCAACGAGCAGGCTTGTGAACTCCCCGGCAAGGTCAACGTTGGATCCTTCGAGGGCGCCGGTGATGATGGGTCCGAAGCCTTCATCTCCCGGGTTGCCTTCGATTGTGGGGCCGCTGTTGGCCGTTTCGCGATAGAGGCCCTCCCCTATTTCCTGGAGCCCCTGCGGATTCAAGAAGCGCACGAGGGTGAGACGGCCGATCTCTTCGCGGGCGCCTTCTGCGTTCAGGGCAGTGATGACGCCGCCGGCATCGATGGCGGGGGCAGTGGAGCCTTCAGGGAGTGACAGGGGCGGATCGAGCAGGCGTCCGCCGGGGGCCGTGATGGCGCCTTCGGAATCGGCGGAAAGGGCTCCGTAGCGCGTGTAGAGGACCGACCCATCATCGTGCAGGACGACGAAGAAGGAATCGTCCTGGATGGCGAAGTGGAGCGGGTCCTCGCCGCGGTAGGCGGCGCCGGACGAATGGACGACATCGACGGTCGAGAGCGCAACGCCCATGCGAGGCATTCCGGGCTCGGCAGAGGTGGAAGGCGAGCCCTGGCCAAGCACGCGCGAGCGCTTGAAAGCAGCGGTGTTGATGTTGGCGACGTTGTTGCCGGCGGCATCAACCACCAGGGAGTAGTGCGCGAGGCCGCTCGCAGCAGCGCCGAGGATGGTTGTCATGGCTAGGCTCCAAGTTGTCCGAGTTCGCCGGCCGCCAGGTCCAGCGTGCCATCGAGGCGAGCCAGGAGGGTCTGGTTGGCCTGGAAGGTGCGCTGCACGGCGAGAAGGCTGGTGAGCTCTTCGACTATGTTGGTGTTCGACGCCTCCAGGTAGCCCTGGCGGACGGCGCCATCGATGAGAGTTCCGGGATCAGTGGCGGTGAAGTAGGCTTCGCCGGCGCGGGATAGCTGACCGGGGGCGAAGTCCACGACCTGGAGGGTGGCGATGTCCCCTGGCGGGGTGGAGATGACGCCGCCCGGCGTGATTGAGACGCGCTCCGAGGGCAGGTTGATGTGTTCTCCATCGGCATCGAGGACGTAATAGCCGTGGCTGGTGACCAGGTTGCCGCTGGCGTCGCGGCCGAAGCGGCCATCACGCGTATAGAAGACCTGACCGCCGGGCGCTTCAACGGCGAAGAACCCGGCATCGAGGGCGAGGTCGAGGTCGCCGCCGGTGGATTCGAGGGCCCCGCCCGCGAAGTCGGTTGAGAACTCGGCGACGAACGAGCCGGCGCCAATCTGGCCCACAACCTGCTGGATGCGGGCGCTGAGCGGTGCGGGGACTGGCACCTGTTGGGAGAGGAGGACATCGGAGAAGGCCTGTTTCACGGCCACCTCGCGCTTGAAGCCCGTTGTTGTGGAGTTGGCGATGTTGTTGGCGAGCATATCCTGGTAATGCCAGGCGCCGGCCATTGCCGTGAAGGCTGTGTAGATTCCTTTGATCACGGTGCACCTCCCCGGCGGAGCAGGCGGATGGCGGCAAGGGCGCAGCAGGCGACGATTGCCATGACGAGAGCGGAGTATCCGAGGCGTTCGCCGAGCCCCGGGGCTGGAGCCTCGCCGGTATCGGGGAGCAGCCCGGGGCGGATGTCGCCGGGTTTTGCCGATTCGTTATTGGCCAGGACCACGAACCTGCCGGCGATGGACTTCTTGCCAGGGAGGTCTTCACGGGCGGCGCCGGCAGAGCGGGCGGCGATGACGAAGAGGTCGTAGTCGTAGCTATCGAGGTTGGTGAGCTTCGCTTCGAACGACCCGATCCCGGAGGCATTGACGGAAAGGTCGCCGACAAAGAGGGACTTGCCGCCGGGCTCGACCATCCATCCTTCATATTGGATGCCAGGTTCGGGAGGCAGGTTCTTGACGTCGACGCGGGCATAGGCTTCGGCGAAGCTGAATTCAAGGACGCCCTCGGCATCCCTGGGACCGAAGTTGGAGACGCCGTCGAGGTAGGTGAGCTTGACGAGCTGTGGTACTCCGTTCGCGCGCGCCGGGGCAGCGGATGCTGGCAGGAGCATCCCGAGGGCTGCGATGGCGACACCCAGGAAGAGCCGGAGCCTCACCGCTGTGCCCCCTGCCGCCTGAGCAAGAGGCGCACTTCTTCTTCGCTCTTGCGCATGCGGCGGGCGAGCGCGGGGATGTCAATGCCAAGCTCGCTCATACGCGAGGCGATAGCCGCGGCATCGGCACTGCGCGGGGCAGGCGCCGAGGGGGTAGAGGAGTAAGCCTGGCGCGCGGCATTCTGCGCCGCCCGCGATGGAATGGAGGCGGATTGATCGATGTGGCGGACGCGCGGCGGATCGGCTCGCCGGGGCCGGCGGCGGTTCGCCCGCAGCGACTGCAGCTGCATGTAGAGGTAGGCAAGGCCACCGATGCAAACGAGCTGGGAAACAGCGAGAAGGGCGATGGCGTCGTTCACGGCGGGCTCCTAGGCGGCCTTGTCGCGGGCAAGCCGGGCACGCAGGCGGCCAAGGGCGCGGCCGTGCAGCTGGCAAACGCGAGACTCGGAGATGTCGAGGATCTGGGCGATCTCCTTCATGGTCATTTCGTCGCGGTAGTAGAGGCTGACGATGAGCCACTCGCGCTCGGGAAGGCCCTTGACGGCTGTGGTGAGGGCATCGAGGAGCTGGCGCTTTTCCAGCCGGCCGGTGAAGTCATCGGCGTTGGGGTCCGCGGGGAGCTCGGCTGAAGAGGGGTTTTCGCTGTTCTCGTCTCGCTCGACCAGGCCATCGAGCGAGACGGTGACCCAGCTCGAATCGACAAGCAGCCCGTTGAACTGCTCGCGCGTCATGGCCATGCCTTCGGCGAGTTCGGCGTCGGTGGGATCGCGGCCGAGCCTGGCCGAGAGATCGACGGTCACCTGTTCGAGGCGGCGGGCCTTCTGGCGAACAGAACGGGGGAGCCGATCGAGCGCGCGGAGGGCATCGATGATGGCGCCGCGGATGCGGCTGATGGCGTAGGTTTCGAACTTCACGCCCTTGGTGTCGTCAAAGCGGTCGAGCGCTTCGATGAGGCCGATGGTGCCGTAGCTGAGGATGTCCTCGTAGTCGAGGATCGCAGGGAGGCCGATGGCGAGGCGGCCAACGACGTACTTGACGAGTGGCGCGTACTGGCGGATGGCGGCCTCGCGGTCGTACATCCGGTTCACCTGTGCGTGGCTGGCAGCGCTCATGATCTAAGCCCCTTCATGCCTGTTCCTCCTGCCGGTGTTCGGGCGCGGGCGGCTCGGGCCGTGGCGCGGGTGGGCGCCAGCCGATGGTGAGGACCGCCTCGGCGGCGAACCCGAGGGCAGTGAAGATGACGAATACGAAGACAGCCCGAAGGAGGGCGTAGTCGAGGGTGGCGCCCGCCTGCAGCCCGAGCCAGACGCTCATGGCGGCGACAGCGAGGGCGGTATAGACGCCATAGCGCGCGACGGTGAGGGGTCGAAAGGTCACAGCTGGCCCCTCCGGCGCATCTCAAGCTGGCGACGCATGAGGTAGCGGGCGATGCGGTCGCGGTCGCTCAGCCTGATGTCCGCAAAAATGCAGTGGACGCGGAGGTTCAGCTTGCCTTTCGCGGGCTCATCAACGGAGAGGACGCGCAGGCGGGCACTGATGTCGCCCGCGCCGGGCAGGTGGAACTGGATGCCCAGGCGCTCGCTTTCATCGAGGCGAACGCGGGTGCTCAGGCAGATTCCGCCCTCGCTGAGGTCGACGATGGTGCAATCCTCCAAGGCCGCATCTTCGCCCGGGGTGTCTTCGGGACCGACCACGAGGCGATAGAGCGCCCTGGGACGGAGGGCGGTCTGGAGCCTGTAGTGCTGGCGGCGCTCGATGGTATCGATGGCCGCCGGGAGATAGAGAAGGTCGTGGAGGCCATCGGCGCTGTGCCCGGCGACTTCGGTGATAAAGCGGCAGCGGCGATTGCGGAAGATGTATTCGGCATGAACAAGGGTCCCTTTGGAGAGGGGACGCGTGCGCAGCCGAACCATGGGGACAAGAACCGCCATGGTGCCAGGGCCGATCTCTTCGACGCGGGTCGCGAAGCACTCGACGTGGTCGCCCACCGAGACCTCCAATCGCATTGGCACTCCGGGCACAAGCCCGGAGGCACTGAAGCGATCGTTACGCGCTTGCGGCGAGGCGCCCATCGGTCCTCTCCCCCGTCCTGATCGTGAACATCCCTGATGCGAGCGTGAGCGGATCGGCCACGCTGATGCCAGAGCTGACGTCCCTTCCTGAGGATATGAAGGCAATGCCCAGTCGCGACTCAATGGCTGCGGAGAGAACTGGTGACAGGCCGGTTACCAGGTCGCTAAAGGTGAGTACACAACCAGCAAAGGATGCGACCTGGAAGGGCGCCAGGGCAGCGCCCAGGGCCGTGATTTCCCAGTGTGCGGGAAGCGCGAGGTAGTTGAAGGCGGGGGCGTGGCTGGTCCGCGGCGCCTGCCATTCGCCCGCGGGCAGGTCGACGAAAACGCAGGTTCCGCGGCGCGCTTTGGCAACGAGCTTCGCGATCTCGCGCTGGTCGAAGGCGTCGGCGACGGGGATGCCGGTGGCCTCGGCGTAGGCGTGGACCTGTTCACGCGCCCCGACGTGGGCGGTATCGGCGGCGACAAGGAGCGCCTCTCGCCCGGCATCGAGGCAGTCGAGCGCCATGCGGACGAGGGCGGTGGTCTTGCCGGCCCCGACTGGCCCCTGGATGGTGATAATGGCTGTGGCTGCTTCGTCGGGGTAACGGACCCGGCGCTGTTCAAGGGTTGCCGCCACCGCTCGCCGGTGATCGCTTTCCCAGGAGGCGGACTCGAAGACAACCCTGGCCGCGCCGGGTGAAAGGCCGGCCGCGACGAGGCTGTCAATCAACGCGGGGGTCGAGTCTCCGGAACGGGCGGACGCTTGAGCGCTCTCATTCGAGCGCGTGTGCCGGAAATCGAGGGGATCCGGCCGCGGCGCCCACTCCACCGGGGGCGGAGCCTGTTCCCCCGGGGGCAGGGAGAACGCATGGTTCGCGGAGGCCGCCTCGATGTCTTCTGCGGCAGCAGGGGCGCCGGGCACGAAGCCCGTGAGCCAGTCCGTGTCCGGTGCGGCCTCGGCCTCGGACTCGGGCTCAGGGGGCGAAGCGGCAGGGAGGGCCTGGTCGAGGGCATCGCGGGCAGCCAGGTCTTCGAGATCGCCAACGGTGAGAGGCCGGGGCTCCGCTTCGAGGCGGGCGAGGAGGGACTGGAGAATGGTCTGCTGGCTTTCGAGGGGGAGGCCAGGCAGACCCTCGGGGGCGGCAGCGAGGATTTCGGTGAGCGGATCCGCGCCTTCGCGCATGAGGCTCCGGGTGCGGATAACCATGGCGTCGGGTCCGAGCTCGCGCCGAATGCGGTCGTAGAGGCGGCGGAGGTCACTACCTATGAATCGTTTCGGTTCCAATGTTCACCTCGATATTCCCCACGGC
Source organism: uncultured Anaerolineaceae bacterium (assembly GCA_964475735.1). Taxonomy (GTDB): domain Bacteria; phylum Chloroflexota; class Dehalococcoidia; order Tepidiformales; family Tepidiformaceae; genus UCB2. Next base: position 8,356 of record CAYYYI010000016.1, on the reverse strand, counting down.
TTCGACGGAGGTTTGTGGCGTGATTTCGGCGAAAGAAAGAACAACGACGTTCGGGAGGCGGCGTTCGAGCAGCCGCCGGAGAGCCAGCCGGATGCGCGACGAACAGAGGATGATGGGGTCGCGGCCGGCGCCGGCGGCGCGTTCAACTTCTGCGCTGACGACGCCGAGCAGCCGCTGCACCTGCCACGGGGGCATGGCAACGGCACTGCCGCGTTCTGACTGCTGGATGGAACTGGCGATCTCGTCTTCGGTGCGGGGGCCGACGGTGATGACGAAGATCTGACCGGATTCGTCCGCGTACTGGCGGCTGATCTGGCGGGCGAGGGCGGCGCGGGCATACTCGGTGAGCAGGTCGACGTCGCGCGTGACGCGTCCCTGGGTGGCGAGGGCCTCGCAGATGGTCACCAGGTCGCGGATGGAGACGCGCTCGGCGAGGAGGTTCTGGAGCACCTCCTGCACCTCGCCGACGGTGAGCGTCCCGGGGACCAGGTCGTCGACGAGCGCAGGGTATTCCTGGCGGAGGTTTTCGAGCAGGTTCTGGGTGTCCTGGCGGCTGAGGAGGTCGGGTGCGAAGCGCTTCACCAGTTCGGTGAGATGGGTGGCGAGCACGGACTCGGCGTCGACGACGGTGAAGCCAAGCAACTCGGCGCGCTCGCGATGGGCGGGAGCGATCCAACGCGCGGGCAATCCGAAGGCGGGCTCATGGGTCTCGACGCCGGGGACCTCGCCCTCGGCGGCGCCGGGGTCCATGGCCAGGTAGTGCCCGGGCATGAGAGTGCCGCGGGCAATCTCGACGCCGCGCAGCTTGACGACGTAGGTGTTGGGCGCGTGCTGGAGGTTATCGCGCACGCGCACAGTGGGAAGCACGAGCCCGAGGTCGAGGGCGAGCTGGCGCCGGATCATGGTGATGCGGCGGAGGAGGCCACCTCCCGAGGCCTCGTCGACGATGGGGATGAGTCCGTAGCCGACTTCGACTTCGAGGGGATCGATGGACATCATCTGGATGACCTGCTGGGGGCCGAGATGTTCTGGCTCCCTGACCTCGGGAGGTTCGACGAACCGCGCGGCGATGGCGTCGACCGTCTGCTGGCGGCGGATGACAAAGCCGCTCCCCGCGGTGACCGCTGCGATAGCGAGGAAGGGAACCTTGGGCAGGCCGGGCATCATGGCGAAGATGGCGAGCATGGCGCCGGCCACGAAGAGCGGGCGCGACTGCCCGGTGAGCTGGGCGAATAGCTGGGAACCGAGGTTCGAGTCTCCCGCTGCGCGGGTGACGACGATGCCGGTGGCGGTGCTGATGAGGAGAGCGGGCAATTGCGAAACGAGACCATCGCCCACGGTGAGCTGGGCGTAGGTCTGAAGGGCCTCGCCGGGGCCTGCGCCCTGCTGCAGAACGCCGATGCTGAGGCCGCCGATGATGTTCACGATGATGATGACGATGCCGGCGATGGCATCGCCCTTCACGAACTTGCTGGCGCCGTCCATGGCGCCGTAGAAGCCGGCCTCTTCGCTTATCTGGCGGCGGCGGTCGCGGGCCTGGTTCTCGTCGATGAGACCGGCGTTGAGGTCGGCATCAATGACCATCTGCTT
>CAYYYI010000016.1:3581-6756 GCA_964475735.1 uncultured Anaerolineaceae bacterium | reverse complement strand
GCGACTTCGGCCACGCGCCCCGCGCCGTTTGTGATAACGACGAACTGGATGACGACCAGGATGAGGAAGACAACGAGGCCAACGACAAGGTTGCCGCCGACCACGAAGTTGCCGAACGAGTGGACCACTTCGCCCGCGTCGGCCTGGAGGAGGATGAGGCGGGACGTGGAGACGTTGAGCGCGAGCCGGAAGAGGGTGGTGATGAGGAGCAGGGAGGGGAACACCGAGAAGGCCATGGCGTCTTCGGTATAGATGGCGACGAGGAGGATGGTGACGGAGACAGCGATGTTGATGGTCAGGAGCAGGTCGAGCAGCGCCGTTGGCAGGGGGATGATCATCATCCCGACGATGACGATCATTCCGACGGCGAGCAGGATATCGGTCTGGCCGAAGAGGCGGGCAAGGCCCGGGCGGCCGGCGGGGACAGTTTGGGCTGCCATGGCCTACCTCGCGACCTGTGGCGCGCGCGCGGCAGGGCGCGCGAAGGGCGCTTTGGCGCGGAGCGAGTAGACCCAGGCGAGGACCTCGGCCACGGCGTGGAAGAGATGAGCCGGGATGTACTGACCGACGGGAACGGCGGCAAAGAGAGCGCGAGCGAGCGGCGGCTCTTCGAGAATGGGGACTCCGGACCTGCGGGCGACCTCCTTGATTCGCTGGGCAAGCAGGCGTTCGCCCTTTGCCACAACCATGGGCGCGCCCATGGTCACGGGGTCGTACTTGAGGGCGACGGCGTAGTGCGTGGGGTTCGTGACGACCACATCGGCCTTTGGCACGGCCGCGATCATGCGGTTGAGGAGCGCCTGGCGGCGGCGGCGAATGGCTGCCTTGATGTGGGGGTCCCCTTCGGTCTCGCGGAACTCCTGCTTAAGCTCCTCTTTGGTCATGCGGAGCTGCTGGAGATGGCGGCGGCGCTGCCATGCATAGTCGGCGATCGCCAGCAGGAAGAGGACCACGGCGGCGCGGATGGCGACGTCGAAGGCGAGCCCGGCAAGGCGGGCCGTGGCCTCGGGCACGTGCACCTGACTGAGGGAGGCGATCTCGGCGAGGCGCGAGCTCATCGTCAGCCACACGACAATGGCGACGGCGCCGGCTTTGGCAAGGGTCTTGATGAGGTTGACGAGACCATCCTTCGAGAAGAGCCGCTTGAGACCGGCGCCAGGATTGACGCGGGAGAGTTTGGGCTGGATGCCGGAGCTGCTGAGGAGCAGCCCGGTCTGGGCGACGTTGAAGGCGACCCCGGCCACGGCGAGCAGGCCGAGAAGTGGCGCGAGGAGCATCAACACCCGCACGCCTGATTCGCGATACATGGCGAAGGCGGTGCCGGTGGTTAGATCGCCGGTTTCGCGATTGCCGAGACCGTCGCGCATGACGGCGGCGAGGCCGTCCCAGAGAGCGGGGCCAAGGGCGCGCAAGAGCAGAACGGCAGCAAGCAGAACGCCGACTGAGACAAGCTCCTGGCTCTTACTGACGTTGCCCTTCTGGCGGGCTTCGCGCAGCCGCTTTGGCGTTGGGGCTTCGGTGCGTTCGCCGGCCATTAGCGTGCCCCCAGCAGGCGCAAGCTCGAACCGGCGAGCGACGTGCCAATAACGCCGTTCATCAGCTGGACGGTCGCGGGCAGGGCTGCGGCCATGACCAGGACGCCGACGACGATCTTCACGGGCATTCCGACAATGAGGATGTTGATCTGGGGCATGGTGCGGGCGACGAAGCCCATGCCCAGATCGGTGATAAAGAGGGCGGTGAGCACGGGCATGGCGATGCGCACGGCGGTGACCATGAGCCCGGCCATGAGAGGCGCAAGCGCCTCTGAGCGGATGTTCAGCGGGTCAAAGGAGCCGGGGGGCACGGCGCGGATGGTCTCGGCGAGCGCTTCGATGACCATGAAGTGTCCGTTGATGCTGAAGAAGACGAGGGTGACGAGGATGGCGTAGAACTGGCCGAAAGTGTCGAACTCGGTCCCGGTGATGGGGTCGATGACGCCGCCGAGGCCGAAGCCCATCTGCACACCCATGATGTGCGAGGCCATCTGCAGTCCGATGAAGACGAGGTTCATGGCCAGCCCCAGGGCGAGCCCGAAGAGCGTCTCGCGAAGGACACCGTCGGCGAGCTGGCCGAACTGCTGGGGCGGCGGCGAGAGGCGATCCTGTTCGAGCGGAACAAGGACAAGGGCCAGGAAGACGGCGAAGCCAATCTTTGTGTAGGCAGGAATGCCGCGGTGGCTGAGCAGCGGGGCAGACACCAGCATCGCGCTCGTCCGGATGAGGATGAGCAGGAAGCCATAGGTGAACGCGGGCGAAAGCTCTACCACGGAACGTGCCCTCACCTGCCGTAAGCGCCCATGTTGGCGAACAACCCGGCGGAGAAGCCGAGAAGCGTTTGCATCATCCAGGGGCCGAAGACGAGCACGGCCACGAATACCCCCAGGAGCTTGGGCACGAACGTCAGGGTCATTTCGTTCACCTGCGTGACCGCCTGAAAGATGCTGACGACCACACCGATGATCAGGCTTGCGCCCAGGATGGGGGCGCCGATGAGGAGCGCCACGGTGAGCGACTCTTTGGCGAGGCCAAGGACCACGGCTTCGTTCACGAAGAACCTCCTAGGCGAAGCTGCCCACAAGGGAGCCGATGATGAGATACCAGCCGTCGACAAGGACGAAGAGCAGAATCTTGAAGGGTAGGGAGACGATGACCGGGGGGAGCATCATCATGCCCATGCTCAGGAGGGCCGATGAGACGACGAGGTCGATGATGAGAAACGGAACGAACATGATGAAGCCCATCTGGAAGGCCGTCTTCAGTTCGGAGATGGTGAAGGCGGGAACGAGCACGTAGGTGGGCACTTCGCCGACGTTCGCGGGCTTGGGCGAATCGCTGAGCTTGAGGAAGAGGGCGAGGTCCTGTTCGCGGGTCTGCTTGAGCATGAACTCGCGCAGTGGCTTTTCACCGCGTTCGAGAGCCTCCTGCTGGGAGATTTCGCCGTTCATGTAGGGCTGCAAGGCCTCGGCGTTGATGGTCTTGAGGGCGGGGGCCATAACGAAGGCAGTGAGGAAGAGCGCGAGCCCGACGAGCACCTGGTTAGGGGGCAGCTGAGGGATGCCGATGGCGTTCCGCACGAGCGAAAGGACGACGATGACGCGGGTGAACGAAGTCACCATCACGAGGATGGCCGGGGC
>CAYYYI010000016.1:1220-3481 GCA_964475735.1 uncultured Anaerolineaceae bacterium | reverse complement strand
CGCATGCTGTGAAAGAGTTCGGCGGCGAAGCCGGTGATGGACTGCTCTCCGGGCCGGGGCAGGAGGTCGACCACGCGCCGGGCTTCATCGTCAGTGAGCTCGCTCAGATAGGAGAGCTGTTGGGCGGTGGCGCCCACGGCGATGATCCTTTCGCCGAGGGCCACCAGGTGGATGCTGCGGCCGTTGCCAACGGCGAGCGTATCGACCACGCGGAGGAAGCCGGAGGCGCTTTTTGGGCCGATGGTCTTCCGGCCCCACCAGCGCAGCGCGACGATGGAGGCGGCGATGATGATGACCACGAGACCCAGGCGGAGGCCGAGAGAGACCATGTCTCCTCCTCCGAGGCGGAAGCCGGAGGACGAGGTTTCGCCATCGCCGGGCGGTGCGCCTGCGCTATCGCCGGGCGATGCTGCGGTGCGGATGACGGGCGCGGTGGAGGCCGGGTTGGGCGAAGGGGCGAGGAGGGTGATAAACAGCACAGAAAGCAGCAGCACGCCGCCTATCGCCGCGAGCCAGAGCACGCGCTTGCGGTTCGGGGCGCTGTTCAACTGGCTTCCTCGTCTGCGGAGGCGCCGCGGCGGAGGACTTCGACCACGCGGACGCCGAAGTTCTCATCGACCACGACGACTTCACCCCGGGCGATGATGCGGTCGTTCACGAGGATGTCGACCGGTTCGCCGGCGATGCGATCGAGCTCGATGACGGAGCCAGGGCCAAGGTCGAGGACTTCGGCGACGGTGAGTTCGGTGCGGCCGAGCTCGACGGTCACGTTCATCTCCAGGCCGCGCAGGAGGTCAATGTGGTGAGCGGCGCGCCCGCCGCTCGATTCGGGAAGCGGCGTGAAGCGGGCACGAGAGGCAGCGGGAGCCTGGGAGATAGGGGTCGGTTCGCGGGAAGGAGAAGAAGTGTGGGCTGTGGATTCGCGGCTCGCACCCACACCGGCGAGCTCAGGTGCAGGAGGCTGGGAAGGCTCGATCTCGACGAGCTCGGCCATGGCAATCTCGTCTTCGGTGAGACTGAGCGATGGGGTGGCAAACTCGGAGGCGGCAGCCTGGGGGAGGGCGCCGGCTGTGACATCGAGGAAGGTGCCAGGGATGACGAGGGTGAGAGGGAGCGGCTTCGCACCATTAACGGTGAGGGTGAGTAGCATGGCAGGCTCGTCCATGGCTGCCAGCAGGGTCGTCATGGTGTTGGCCGTAATGTCGTCGAGCGAGAAGACGAGGCCAGAGGGAGAGCCCGCGAGCACCTGGACGTTGACGACCTGCAGGACCTGTCCGAGGACGGTGGAGGCGAGGACGATGGTCTGTTGCTCCTCGTCGGAAGGATCGTCGGCCTGCGAATCGAAGAACACGGCGGCAGGGGCGGTCGGGAGGACGAGGTAGGCGAAGGCTGTCTGGTCCTGATCGGTGGAGAGTTCAATGGGAACAACGAGGTGTGGGTCGCCGAACTCGCCGGTGATCTCGTCGGGCATTACAAGGCGGGCATCGATGCCGGCGGCGGAAGGGGCGGAGCCCAGGATGGCGCCGAGCGCGGCCGCTGTGGCATGCCAGATGCTGCGGCCGCCCTGGTCGAGGGCATCGGCCTGGGTTGGCGATAGGAGTTGGATGAGGATGTCGCGCGGGATTGGCATGGTTGCTGGCCTTACTGCGTGATGAAGGTGACGAAGTAGACGTTCTGCACCTGTTCGTGGTGGATCTCTTTGTTGATAGCGGCCATGAGCTCTTGCTTGAGTTCTTCGCGCCCTTCGCTGGTGGAGACCTGATCGACAGACTTTGAACCGACGATGGAAGTGATGACGTCCCAGATCTTGGGGAGATCGGGCTCCATCTCCTCGGCAAAGACTTCGTTCTTTATCACGAGGCCGTGGCCAGCCAGGCCAATCCACTTGAGGTCCGGGTCAGCGAATTCGAGGGCGATGGCGGCCTTGACGTAGTTCGGTGCGGTGGCCGGGGCCTTGAGATTGAGCACGCGCTCTTCGAGCTGGACGGTGGGCTTCGGCGCGGCGGCGATCTGTTCGTCCGTGTAGGCTGGGGCCGGCTTCGCATCCATGTAGTTCGGTTTGATGTAGAACCAGAAGGCTGCCGCCAGGAGCAGCGCGACGCCGATGAGTACCTTCTTGTTCTTCATTATTGGTTCACCTTGCCTGCGGCGGAGAGGGCCTCTTCCAGGGCGGCCTCCGTTGGGTAGACGATGACGATGTCGGCGCGGCGGTTGAGCGCGCGCCCTTCGGGAGTGGCGTTGTCTGCGACAGGGCGGGTGTC
>CAYYYI010000016.1:0-1120 GCA_964475735.1 uncultured Anaerolineaceae bacterium | reverse complement strand
TCGAAGAGCAGGTTGTCGGAGAGGCTGATGGTGATGGACTCGGCATCGCTGCGAACCTGGATCTTCGATCCGTATCCGTCGCCAGAGCGGAGCTCGCCAACCTCTTTGGCGATGGAAACGAGGTCGTTTGACTTGATTTCGGAGAGCGAGGGCGTCAGGCCGCCGCCGCCCTCGAAGACGGGGGAGGCGCCATCGGTCCCGCTAAGGACGCCGACGTTGAAAGCCTTGTCGAGCGAGGTGCGCACCTGTTCGAGCTTTGTGGTGTTGGCATCGCTCATGGACCAGAGGACGACGAAGAGGGCAAAGAGGAGCGTGACCATGTCGGCATAGGTCACGATCCATCGTTCGTGGTTCGGCGGTGGTTCTGGATCGGGGGCTTTGCGGCTCATGCTGCCTCCCGCTGCCGGGTCTCGGAGCCACCCTCCGCGCCCTCGCCTCCGCCCTTGGAGCGAGCAGACGGCTGGAGGAAGCCTTCGAGCTTTTCGCGCACGATGCGGGGGTTGTCGCCGGACTGGATCGACATGAGGCCTTCGATGACGACCTGAAGGGCGTGCTGTTCGTGCTTGGAGTTGTTCTTGAGCTTGTTGGCCAGGGGAAGGTAGAGGACGTTGGCAGTGAACACGCCGTAGAAGGTGGCGACGAAGGCGGTGGCGATACCGGGGCCGATGTGCTCTGGCTCATCGAGGTGCTGCATGACGGACATGAGGCCCATGACGGCGCCGAGCACGCCGATGGTGGGGGCGATGCCGCCCATGAGCTCAAGAACGGAGAAGTTGGATTCGTGGCGGTGTTTGATGGCCTCGGACTCGATCTCCATGATCTCGCGGAGGAGCTCGGGGTCGGTGCCGTCGATCATGAGCTGGACGCCCTTGCGGGTGAAGGGGTCGTGGATCTTGTCGACGTCGCCTTCAAGGGCGAGAAGGCCTTCGCGGCGGGCCTTGTCGGCCATGCCGACGAAGAGCTCGACGGTCTCGGGGGAGTTGTGGCCGCCTCCACCGAAGAAGGCTTTCATGATGGCCTTGGGCAGGCCGATCATGGTGGGGAGCGGCTGGGCGACCATGGTCGCCCCGAAGGTGCCGACGATGACGATCATGAAGCCGGGGATGTTGATGAGGGCGGC
>CAYYYI010000015.1:0-29308 GCA_964475735.1 uncultured Anaerolineaceae bacterium | reverse complement strand
GGCCTCGCCTATTCAATCAGGGCGCCGCGACAGGTCATGTCGCGACAAGATATTGAGGGGGGCGGACAGCCCGGCAGTAATTCGCCAGTGACGGGATGCTGGTAACCTATCGGCGAGGCGCCATGGCGGGGCGACGTCCGCCGCGAGCATGGCCCCGGAGGACACATGAACGAAACCTTGCGTTCGCGCAGGCGCGTTGTCATTACTGGCCTCGGCGCGGTGACGCCCGCGGGGCAGACTGTGGCGGAGTTCTGGGAGAACCTGGTCAATGCGCGCTCGGGCATCGGGCCGATCACGCTCATTGACTCGGCGCAATTCCCCTGCCAGATCGCGGGCGAGGTGAGCAACTGGGACCCGTCGCTCTACATCGAGCGGAAGGCGGCGCGGCGGATGGCCCGGTTCAGCCAGTTCATGGTGGCCACGGCGGCTCAGGCCCTGGAGGACGCGGCGCTTGACCTGGAAGCGGCCAACCGCGACCGCATCGGCGTGCTCATCGGCAATGGAGGGGGAGGCTACCCTGATATCCAGGAGGGTGCGCAGACACTCTTCGAGCGGGGCGGCATGAAGCTGGACCCGCTCTACTTCCCGCGAAGCCTGGGAAACATGGCCGCCGCCCAGGTGGCGCTCCAGTACGCCCTCCGGGGATACAACGGGACCATCTGCACTGCGTGCGCCGCAGGAACGCAGGCGATCGGCGAGGCGGGAATGGTCATCCGCAGCGGGCGGGCGGACGTGATGGTCACAGGCGGCTGCGAGGCCGGGATCAGCGAGCTGGGCCTGGCGGGGTTCAGCGTGATGCGGGCTGTGACGAGCCAGAACGGCGACCCGGCAAAGGCAAGCCGCCCCTTTGACGCCGAACGCGACGGGTTCGTGCCGTGCGAAGGCGCGGGGGCACTCATCATCGAGAACGAGGAGCACGCGCTCGCGCGCGGGGCACGCATCTATGCGGAATTGGCGGGATTTGGCTGCACAAGCGACGCCTTCCACGTGGTTGCTCCGCCGGAGGACGGCGAAGGCGCTGCCCGTGCGATGGAGGAAGCATTGCGCGACGCCGGGATGACCCCGGGCGACGTGAGCTACATCAATGCCCACGCGACAAGCACCCCGCTGGGCGACACGGCCGAGACGAACGCCATCAAGCTCGTCTTCGGCGAGGGGGCGTACCGTGTTCCCATCAGCGCGACCAAGAGCCTCATCGGGCACGGGCTGGGCGCGAGCGGCGGCATGGAGACGGTGGCGACGGTGAAGACCGTCGAGACGGGCGTGATTCACCCGACGGCAAACCTGGAGCACCCGGACCCCACCTGCGATTTGGACTACGTGCCCAACGTGGCGCGCAGCGCCGATGTGCGAGTGGCGCTGAAAAACAGCTTCGGGTTTGGCGGACAGAACAGTTGCCTGGTGATTGCGCGGTACGAGCGGTAGCAGCGGCCGGCTGAACGTAGGGAAAGCGGCCCGTACCCTTCGCTGATGCTCTGGCGGCATCGCGACTTCCTGAAGCTTTGGGCCGGGCAGACGATCTCGCTCTTTGGGTCGTTGCTGGGGGCGTTGCCGTTCACGGCGGTCTTCATGCTCGACGCCTCGGCGATGGAGATGGCGCTGCTATCGGCATCGCAGATGGCGCCGGGACTCGTGGCGGCGCTGGCGGCCGGGGTCTGGGTCGACCGGCTCCCACGCCGTCCGATCATGGTCGCGGCGGACCTCGGCCGGGCGGGGCTGCTGGGGTGGGTGTTCGCGGCCGCCGTCCTGGACGTCCTGTCGATGGAACAGCTTTACATCATTGCGTTCGCGTTGGGCTTGCTCGGAACCTTCTTTGACGTGGCCTACCGCGCCTACCTGCCCGCGCTGGTGGAGCCGGAGGCGCTCATGGAGGGAAACGCGAAGCTGGCCGCCAGCGCTTCGGTAGCAGAGGCAGGATCGTTCAGCGTTGGCGGGTGGATTGTGCAGCTCGCCTCGGCGCAGGTGGCAGTCTTCGTGGACGCGGTCTCGTTCCTGGTTTCGGCGGTGTCGCTGGGGGCCATCCGCGCCGGGGAGCCGCCGCCGGTTCCGAAGGAGGAACGGGAAGGAGCCTTCCGCGAAACGCGAGAAGGGCTGGCGGCCATACTTGGCGACCCGCTTCTGCGCGCAGTGGCGCTGGCGAACGTCTCGCGGCACTTCGCCTACGGCGCGATTGGGGCGGTCATCCTGCTCTTCGTGACGACCGGGGAGCTGGGAATGCAGCCGGGACTGGTGGGCGTCATCTTCGCCGTTGGGGGCGCGTCGTCGCTGCTGGGCGCCGGGATCGCCGGGAGGGCTTCGCGGCGGCTCGGGGCGGGCCCGGCGATGATCACGGGGCTCTTCGTCGCCGGGCTGGCGGCGCTGTGCATTCCCCTCGCCCCGGACGCCTCGATTGTGGGGGTCACCTTCCTGGTCGCCCAGCAGCTCTTCGGCGACGCGGCCAGCACGGTGTTCGACATCAACGAAGTGAGCCTGCGTCAGTCGATCGTGCCCGGGCGCCTTCTCGGGCGGGTCGATGCGAGCGTGCGCTTCGCGAGCCTGGGGGTGATGTTGGTGGGGGCGCTGGCCGCGGGCATGATCGCCAGCCAGATGGGGTTGCGCGCCGCGCTCTTCGCCGGGACGGCGGGGATGTTTGGGGCAGCCGCCATCGCTTTCCTTTCGCCGCTACGGGGGATGAGGAGTGGGGCCGGGAATGCAGCAAGTGGGTAACTGACTGACCGGATGGCCCCCGGGCGCGGGCTACTCGGCCGCAGGGAGGTTCGGGGGCAGCTCGACGACGGAGCCAACGCCCAGGCTGTGGCGTTCAAACCAGCCGGAGTTTACCTCGAGGGCGTAACGGTACGGCTGGGCGGGAACCAGAGCCGTGATCTCGAACGGAACGCCCTCGCGCAGTTCGAGCACGCGCCCTGCGCTGTCGAGGTAGGCGATGGTGAGTGGGATGCGGGTGTCCTTCATCCAGAAGCCGCCATGCTGGTCAATCGCGAAGACGAAGAGCATCCCGCGGTCCTCAGGGAGGGATTCGCGGAACATGAGGCCGCGTTCGCGGGCGGCCTGCGTGGCGGCGATCTCAACCGTCAGGCGGGCGGAGGCGCCGCCTTCTCCCCGGAGGGCGATTTCGGCGGTCGGCAGTGCGTCACGGGAAGGGGTGGCCGTCGGCGGGCCGGAGTCATCATCGCCGCAGGAGGCGAAGAGCAGGGCAGCCATGGTCATGGCGAGCGCAGCTACCCATACCGGCCGGGGAGTCATTTTTCGAGCAGCATCCGGGCGATGCGTTCGAGCTCAGCGGAAAGGGCCGGATCGCCGGCGCGCTCCCTGAAAATGGCAATGCCGAGCACGCCCATCAGGTGAACGCCGATGATGGCACGGGCCGCGGCATCGGCGGGCACGTCGCGGATTTCCCCGGCCTCGATCCCGGCCCGGAGCATCTCCCGGAGAGCTACGAAGAGCCATTCGGCGGGGGCGTCGCCGACGTCGAAGCCGCGCCGCGTGGAGAGCTGGAAGGTGGCCAGCAGGATGGGCCGGTTCGCCTGAATGAAGCTGGTAAAGACGCCGAGGGCGGCCATGATCCTGTCGAGAGCCGTGGCGCTCCCGGCCAGGCTGGCGAAATAGGCGCCCACCGCCAGCGCGGTCCGCTGGCGGAGAACCTCGTCGAGAATCGTTTCCTTGGAGCGGAAGTATCCGTAGACAGTGCCGACGCCCGTGTCGGCGCGCTCCGCGATGTCGATGATGGCGGTCTCATCGTAGCCCTGCTCGTCGAACAGGGCGCTGGCGGCCTCGAGGATGGCGGCGCGGGTACGCGCCTTCCGCCGTTCGAGGCGGGTCAGGCGGCGCTCGGGGGCGGCGTCAGCCGCAGAGACAGCAATCTCCTGGGCTTCCGTGATTCACCTCCGGCCGGGCGGATATCGCGATGGGCGGCGCCCTGGTTCGAAGCCGAACGGCAGGACCACCCTCGCGGGGCATTCTACGCTTGCGCGAACACCACCCGCATCATGAGGCGACGCCGGCTCGTTTGACGGGGCACGGGGGCGGCCAGAAGATCGCCCGATGACCGGAAGCAAGGAGCGAAAGCGGCGCCCATGGCTTGTTGCGTTCGTGATCTCCATCGCCTGCTTCGCCGGGAGCCTGGGAGTGCTGGCAGCGGTGCTGCTAGATGCCGTCACCGAAGGCGGTACCGCAACTGCCAACGGCCCTACTCCCCTGCCAAAGGAACAACTGACGTTCCGGGGCACGCTGCCGGCGGGGCTGGAAGCCACGAAGTTTGAGCCCGTGGCGGACCGCATGGCGGCCGATGTCGAGTTCACGCCGGTGGAGGCAGGTGGCGTGGCGCTGCGCTACTTCGCGCTCGTTACCGGGCTCGAAACAGGTGTCGACGCGCTGACGGGAGATCAGCTCCAGGCGTTGCTGCGCGGCGAGCTTGCAAGCTGGGACGAGGCGGGCGGGCTGACATGGGGAGCCTCGTTCGCGGTGGCCGGACCGCCCGGGGATCAGGCGCTCGCGAGCCGCTTCGCCGGTGGGGCAACGCCCGCCCACACATTCGCGACCTACGACGACCTGCGCGCGGCCATGAGCGCCGACCCGGGGATTTTCGCCTTCGTGCCGCTGAGCGAAGTGGGCCCGGCCATGAGCGCCATCGCCGTCGACGGGCTCGACATCGTGCGCGGGCGTGGCTCCGCAGAGGCCTGGCCATATGCCGAGAGGTTGGCGGTGACAGCCGGGACGTCGCGAGGAAAGGCGGCGCTGGCCGGCATCGTTGGCGCGCTGGAGGTGGAACTGCCGCCGGTGACCATCGTGGTCGCGACGGGCGACATCCTGCAGTCGCGCTGCACCCTGGCGAAGATCGAGGAATCGGGGGACTGGGCGTTCGCGCTGCGCGGAGCCACGGGGGAGTACCTGGCGGCAGCGGACCTCGCCCTGGGGTCGCTCGACGGCAGTATCCAGGATATCAATCCCCCCTACAGGTGCGTTGAGAAAACGAACCTCAGTTCCCCGCCCGAGACGCTGGAGGCGCTCAGGCTCGCAGGGGTCGATGGAGTGACCGTGGCCACGAACCACGCGTTCGACTGTGGAATTGAGTACTGCAGCGACGGGGCTTTCCTGCGCACGCTGGAACTGCTGGACGAGGCGGGCATCAAGCACGTTGGCGGCGGCAGAAACCTTGAGGAGGCGCTGGCGCCGGCGATCTTCGAGGTGAACGGGTTGCGGTTTGGCGTGCTCGGCTTCGACGACGTGGCGGCAATGGACCTTGAGGCGACGGCGACCGCGCCGGGCACGGCCCCCCTTGACGATGACTATGCTGAGGAGCGGCTCGCGGGCGAACCGGCATTCTTCCGCCCGGCGGATGAGCTTTCGCTGACGCGGTTCACCGAGCGCATCCGCAAGTTGAAAGCGGAAGTGGACGTGGTCATCGTCCAGGTGCAAACGGGGACCGAAGACACGCACGACCCGAGCGAGCGGAGCATCAAGGCGCTACGGGCAGCCGCCGCGGCCGGGGCAGACCTGGTGGTGGGAAACCAGGCACACTGGGTGCAGGCTGTGGAAGCGCAAGGCGGGACGTTCGTCGCTTACGCGCTGGGGAATTTCATTTTCGACCAGCGCCACACTCCCGAACACGAACAGGGGTATCTGCTGGAGGCGGCGTTCCGGGGCGCCAGGCTGGTGAATGTGAGGCTTGTGCCCTACCGGATCATGGACCAGGCGAGGCCGGTCTTCGTGACCGGTGAAGAGCGAGTGAAGATCCTGAGCGATGTCTTCGAAGCAGCCGCGCGCTTGCCATCGGAACAGTGACCGTTCGACGAACGAGCCACCAGACCCGGCGCCCGGGGCCGGAGGAAGGCGCGCTGAGCGGTCTGGTCAGGCGCTCTCTGCGAGCGAGGAGCGCTGGGCCGAGAGCCGCGCCATGGAGGTCAGCGACCATTCGGCCTGGGCGAGGAAGTCGGCCGGATCTTCGGTTTCGCCATCGTACTGGCAGGTGTGGACCTGGAGCGCGAACTCCCGCGAGTGCTTGGCGGGGGTCTGGAGCGGGAGTGCAGCCGGAACCCGGCGAACGAATTGCTGCGCTTCGGCGGCGTCGCAATCGACCAGGAGTGTGGCGAAAGTACCCTCCCCGATGTAGCCCAGGAGATCGGCGCCCCGGGTGACTCGCTTCAGGCGATCACCGAGCTGGACGACTGCCTTGTGGGCGTACTGGTCCCCGAAGGATTCGCGGATGGTATCGAGTGATGCGAACCGGACGGTGACGAGGGTGCAGGCAGGGCCGCCGTCGCGCGAGGCCTGCATCTCGGCGCAAAGTTGCACAAGAAATGCCTCGCGCCCGGGAAGCCCCTTGACCTCGGAGAGGTAGCGCGCGCTGTACAGGAGGGCGAGCATTCGCCGCCAGTCGCGCGAGACAGCCCAGGCGGTGACGGTCGCCTGTACGTGAACGACGACGAAGAGAGCGAGGAGCAGGATGAGCAGGAGGCCGTGGAGCGTGGTCGGCTGGGCCGCATGCGCGGCATAGGCGAAGCCCACGGCAAGAATCCAGAGGATGAGGGTGAACAGGCCGACGACGCGCCGCCTGCGCAGGGCCACGCCGAAGGCGACCCTCGCGAATCCACTAACTCTTCGTCTTGCGATCATCGCTATCCCAGCCTGCTGGAGTATTGGAGAGGCGTATGGTCCCTGCTTGTGAGGGTCGGCCGGGATCTACGAATTGATAGGCTGAAACTGATCGATTGGCTGAATGATTCACGCTGCGCCGCCCGCCGATGCTGCGCGCTGCGGGCAATCAGGGGACTTCGAAGTCCAGCTTCATGCCCTCGGCAAAGTGATCGACCTTGCTGCCGGCCTGGCCGGGGACGATCAGGCAGGCCAACACATACTTGCCGGGAGGGAGATCGAGGGTGATCTCACCTGTGGCGCCGGCGTCCAGGTTCTCAACCTCGCCGGTGTTTTCGAAGCCGCCATCGGGGAGGACGCGGAGCACGGCCAGCTCGTGCACCTCGCCCCGGCTGACGTTCTCGGCGATGAACCGGATCGGGCCAGCGGTCGCAGCCTTCGTCCTGTCCGGCTCAACCTTGTAGTCGGAAAGACGCACGCGGATGGTGTCGAGCGGGTCCCTGGTAGTGACGCGCGTGCCCGCGCCGCCGCCATCGCCCTCGTCATCCTCGCCGCCAGAGGCAGCGCTGCCGGAGATCCTGACCTCGATGATGGTGGCGCTGCCGCCGGGGATGTAGCACTTGATCTTGCGCACGCCTTCCTCGCCGGGGACGGTGTAGTTGATTCGGCGAGTGCGGCCCGCGGGCACGAGAAGCTCTTCCAGGCGGGTCCCGTCGATGCCCTCCACTTCGTGGTCCTTCTTGCCTTCGTTCTTGACTTCGAAGCGGAGCTTTTCGCCGGCCTTCGCCTCGATCACCTCGGGCATGCAGGCCTCGTCGGTCTGGGTGATGCGGACGATGCGGCGGCCGGAGTCATCGCCGCCGCAGGCTGTGACCGCGGCAACGGCCAGGACAGGCAGAACAAGAGTCGCGAAGAGAGATGGCCTGTTCATCGTGAGACCTCCTGGTCGTTAGCAGAGGGAATGGCCGGGGATTAGCCCCCGGAGCTTGATGAGCCCGCAGCGCTGGCGATGGGCTCCGAATCCGGAGCCGGGGCCGGCCGTCGCTGGATGGGCCAGAAGAGATACGCCGCGATGGCAATAGCGAGATAGCCCCAGTAGAGGACGATCTGCGAGATGGCCGGCGCGGAATCGTAACCGAGAAGCGTGTTGAGGAACTTCCCGGGGGTTGAGGTGATGGAGATGATGTGGTCGGTATCCCAGGGGCGGGAGCCGAGGTTGTCGATGAGGGCAGCCTCGAAGAGCTTCGTGAGCGAGTTAGAGAGCAGGCCCGCGGCGATAACGATGAGCGCAATGCTGGAGATGGTGAAGAACTGCTTGAGCGGCAGCCGCGTCGAGCCGGTGTAGAGCACCACGCCCACAACAGCAGCGATGGCAAAGCCCAGCGCACCACCCAACACGAACGAAGTCCCTGAGGCGCCACTGGAGGAGCCCGCGAAAAGGAACAGCACGGTTTCGAGCCCTTCGCGGCCGACAGAGGTGGCCGCGAGAAGGACGATCGCGGCCACGGAGCCGCTGCCCAGCGCCCTGTCGACCTGGGCCTTGAGGTTGCTTGAGAGGCCGCTGGCCTGGCGCCTCATCCAGAATGCCATGCCCGTGAGGACGATGACGGCGAAGATCATGGCGAAGCCCTCGAAGGCTTCGACGAGGCGCTTGTCGAGTTCGCGGGAGGCCATTTCAAGGCCGACGCCGATGGCGATGCAGGCGGCGGCGGCCACCCCCACGCCGATCCAGACATTGCGGAACTGGCCGCGCTGGCCGATTGAGCGGAGGTAGCCGAAAAGGATGGCGAGAATGAGCGCCATCTCGATGCCTTCGCGCAGCGTGACCATGAACGAGAATGCCATGCGGAAAGCCCACCTCCGGACTGGAATTAGTCTTGCCTAATTCCAAACGGAAGTCAATCCTATTTTCCGGCATTCGGACAGCTTCAACCGTACAAATTCGAGGAAGCGGCGGCCGGGACGCGCGTGCAAGGCCGAGGACCCCCGGCTCCAGGGACCGCGGCCTATCGCCTAATTGCCTACAGCCCGTGGATGGCGGGCAGGTGCCGCTCGCCGAACTCGCGGATGGTGGTCTCGCCTTCTTCGCCGTACTCCCGCCGGTCCAGGATGGCAATGGCATGGTCGACGCCCACAGCGGCGGCAGCGGCCAGCGACTCGGCAGTTCGCTCCTGGGAGTCGCCGCGCAGGAAGGCAGCTCCCTCGAGTGTGAGCTGCAGTTGCGAGGGGTCGCGGCCGGCCTCGGCGGCGGCTTCGCGGGCCACTTCGAACAGCTCGGGGACGACAGGCAGGCTGCGGGCGCCCGCGTGCCAGGCGTCGGCATAACGGCCCACGCGGCGGAGCTGGCTGCGGCTCTCGCCGCCGATCCAGATGGGAATGTGGCCGTTGACCGGCTTGGGGTTGCAGGCCCAGCCGTCGCAGTCGAAGAACTCGCCGTGGAAGTCCACGTACTCATCGCGCCAGAGCGCCTGCATGAGCTCAATCGATTCGTCCATGCGGCGGCCTCGGCGCTCAAAGGGGACGCCCAGGACCTCGAACTCCTCCTTCCACCAACCCGTGCCCAGCCCGGCGACAAGCCTGCCGTTGCAGAGGCGGTCGAGGGTCGCGAGCATCTTGGCGTGGAGGACGGGGTGGCGCATGGGCAGCACCAGCACACTCGTCCCAATGGCGATGCGCGTCGTGACGGCGGCCACGAAGGGGAGCAGCATGAGCGGTTCGAGCAAGTCAGACGTGTGCGGGTAGCCAATCTTCCCATCGTCCGAGTTCGGGTACGGGGTGCGCTGCTCGCGGGGCAGAACGACGTGATCGAAGACCCAAAGGCTATCGAAGCCGGCCTCTTCGGCAGCGCGGGCGAACCCGGCGATGACTTCGGGAGTGGCGGTGGAGCCGACCTGGGGAATGTGGAGACCGACCTTCACGTGGCAAACCTGCGCGCATTCTGGATGGAAGCGGATTCTACGCATGCGTGGGGAGTTGCGCCTACGCTGCCGCGTCCGCTACGGTAGATGGTATACTTATTAGAGGTAAGTGGCATGGCAGCGGTCATCCCTGAATCACACAAGGACATCCTGCTCGGCAAGAACTTCGCGCACATCGCGACGCTGATGCCCGACGGGTCGCCGCAGGTGACACCCGTGTGGGTGGACTTCGATGGAAGCCTGGTTGTCTTCAACACGGCCGAGGGGCGTCAGAAGCCGCGCAACCTGGACCGCGACGGGCGGGTGGCGCTCTCGGTGATCGACCACGAGAACCCGTACCGGTACATCCAGATTCGCGGGGTAGTGGCGGAGAAGACCACGAGCGGGGCGGACGAGCACATCGACAAGCTGGCGAAGAAGTACATGGGGCTGGACAAGTACCCCTACCGGAGCCCGGCGGATCGGCGCGTCATCTACAAGGTCCGCCCGCTGCACGTGCAGACCATGGGGTAGCAGCCGGGGACACCCGGATACCGGCGCGGGCGCTGCCACCCTATACTGGTTGGCCAGAGCACGTGGATCCCGGGGGCCAGGGATGTCGGTAGAAATCGATGGCGACTGGTGCGTTAACTGCCACCGCTGCCGCCGCGTGTGCCCGACGAGCGCCATCCTCTACATCGAGCGGGACGACGGGCGGTTGCACCTTATCCTTGCGGACCGCTGTATTGACTGCGACAGGTGTATCCCGGTGTGCCCGGCGAAATGCATCCGGCGCGATGCCGCCCGCATGGCAGCGCTCCAGGAGCGCAGGAAGGCGCGGCGGGCGGCGCGCCTTTCGTCCGCGCCAGGCCCGGCAGGGGCGCAATAGCTGCCCGGCAAGGGGCAACAATCGAGGAGAGGCAAGATGCCAGCGGAAGGAATCATCCTCAGCATCGTGATTGCCATACCGATCGTTCTGACCGCGGTGGCGGCGATCATCATCACGTCGCGGCTGGACACGTAGGGGCACGGTCAGACTCGCAATCCGTGGCGTACTTATGACTTCGATCATGGATCGCGGCCGCGGCGAGGCCTAACCTTCTGATTGCCGCGCCGGCGCGGCCTGCGATGCAGGCAGCCGAGTGCCCGGGCCGGCAGCGCCACCCCTTCCCCCCGGCGCTGCCGGCCCTTATAACCTCCCCCTGACCGGGCTGCGAAGAACAGCGCCCAGGGGAGGACTCCATGGAAATCAACGGCGGCGAAATGCTCATCCGCGTGCTGAAGAAGCACGGGATCGGCACGATCTTCACGCTTCACGGCGGGCACCTGGACGCCATCTTCCAGGCCGCGCTCGACCACAGCATCCGGCTCATCGACACACGGCACGAGCAGGCGGCCGGGCACGCCGCCGAAGGCTGGGCACGCACCACCGGCCGGCCGGGTGTGGCGATCGTCACGGCCGGGCCGGGCGTCACGGACGTGGTCACGGGGGCGGCGAATGCGTACCTGGACTGCATCCCCACGCTCATCATCGGCGGCGCAGCGCCGCTTTCGGACGCGGAGATGCTCCCGTTGCAGGGCGGCCTCGACCAGGTGGACCTGATGCGGCCGGTGACGAAATGGTCGCACAGGGTCACGCATACGCACCGCATTCCCGACCTTGTGGCGCAGGCGCTGCGCGTCGCGACGACGGGCCGGCCGGGGCCGGTCTTCCTGGAGATCCCGGTGGACGTGCTCTTCCGAAAGGTGGACGAGGCCAGCGCGCCGCTGCCGGAGAGCATGCGGCCCGAGGCCGCGCCGGCGCCGCCGCCCGCGGCGGTGGCCACGGCCATCGGGTGGCTCGCGGAGGCAGAGCGCCCGGCCATCCTCGCGGGAGGCGGAGCCTGGTTCTCCGGGGCCGACCAACGCCTGCTGGCATTTGCAGAGAAGACGGGCATCCCCGTGTTCGCGAACGGCAAGGCGCGCGGGCTCGTGCCCGATGGCCATGCTCTCTCCGGCGGCGGGTTCACATCGCTGGGCGTGGCCGGGCAGATGGGCCAGAGGGCGGACGTGGTCCTCGTGCTGGGGGCACGACTGGGGATGTTCACGGGCGGACGATCGGGGCAGACGATCCCGCCGGGAGCGCGCGTCATCCAGGTGGATATCGAGGGGGAGGAGATCGGCCGCAACCGCGACATCGAACTGGGGATCATGGCCGACGTTCGCGAGACACTCGAGGCGCTGCTGACCGCGGCGGATGCCCGCTCGTGGCCGCCGCGGGAGACATGGCGCACCGCCATCGCCGGGGCGAAGGGGCTATTTGGGACAATGTTCGGAGCGACATTGAGCGATGACCGGGCCATTCACCCGTACCGGCTGGCGCACACGCTCGCAAAGATCGCCGGTCCGGACGCCATCTTCGTGGCCGACGGCGGCGAGACCTCATGGTGGATGGACATCGCCTCGGAAGTGGGCCAGGGCGGAAGCTGGATGTCACACGGGTACCTGGGCTGCCTGGGCGTTGGCCTGCCTTTCGCCATCGCGGCCAGGGCGGCGCACCCGAACCGCCAGGTGGTGTGCATCAGCGGCGACGGGTCAATCGGGCTGAACTTCGCGGAGTTCGACACGATGGCGCGCCACGGGTTGAACGTGCTCACGGTGGTGAACAACGACCAGCAGTGGGGGATGTCGCGCCACGGGCAGGAGCTGATGTTCGGCAGGGACCGGACGGTGGTGACAGCACTGGGGCCCACTCGCTACGACCTCGCGGCGGCGGGCTTCGGCTGCCACGGCGAGTTCGTGGAGCGTGCCGAAGACCTCGAACCGGCCCTGAAAAGAGCGCTCGCGAGCGGCCGGCCGGCATGCGTGAACGTGCTCACCGACCCGGACGTGATTGCGCCGGTCACGATGGCGATGGTTGGCGCCGGGCGCCCGCAGACCGAGGGGAAGGTGAACCTGCCCTACTACGGGGAACGGGAGGCCTGACGGACCGGCGGGCATGGAATCAGCCGCGCTCAGCAGTGACCGCGTCACAGACGCGGACTATCTCCGGGGCACAGGCAGGGGCGGCGTGGACCAGGCGCTCGCGGATATAGGCGATGAGCGCGCGCTCAAGGTCGCCGCAGGTTGTGCGCACTGAATCGGCGACTTCCGCGTCGCCGATAAGCTGAAGCACGGTTTCGCAGCGGCTGCCAATCAGCGCCAAAGACTGCGCGGCCTTGGCCTCAGCGGGTGACGGTTCCTCGGACGGCCGCAAAGAGCGGTCGCCGCGTTCTTTCGGCGGTTGGGGCATGGGCTGCCGGTCCTCGTTAGTCTGGGAGTTTGGGCGGCTGCGATGAAGGAGTGGTGCCGCCCAAAGGTAGCAGGCTCGCAAGTTACAGGGGGTCCAATGGTCCCCCCAAAAGGGGACCAACGGCCGTATCTTGCGTTAGGAAATCGTGTGAAGAGGCGCCCCAGAGACTTCCCGCGAACGGCAGGCCCGTTCAGAAGATGGGGTTGACGATTATCGCCTGCTCGCGTGCGGGGCCGACCGAGATGAGATCGACCGGGCATTCGAGCAGGTCTTCCACGCGCCGGATGAAGGCCTGGGCCTGGGGGGGCAGGTCGTCGAAGTTGCGCACGTCGGTGGTGGAGGTCATCCAGCCGGGGAGCTCTTCGTAGACGGGCTTCACACGTTCGAGGACGGACTGGCGCGCGGGGAACGCATCGATGATTTCGCCGTCGAGCTCGTACGACGTGCAGATCTTGATCGACGGCATCTCATCGAGGACGTCGAGGCGTGTGAGGGCGACGGCGGAGAGGCCGTTGAAGCGCACGCTGTAACGCGCGGCAACGGCATCGAGCCAGCCGATGCGCCGGGGCCGGCCGGTGGTGGTGCCATATTCGCCGCGGCCGTACTCCTTGCCGTGGTCGCGCAGGCGGTCGGCGATGCCGTCGAAGAGCTCTGTCGGGAAGGGGCCGTTGCCGACGCGCGTGCAGTAGCTCTTGAAGACGCCTACCACGCGCTGGATGTCGGTGGGACCGATGCCCACGCCGAGCGCCGCGCCCGAGCTGGAGGAGCTGGGCACGCTGGATGTGACGTAGGGATAGGTACCGTGGTCGAGGTCAAGCAGGGAGCCCTGGGCGCCTTCGAGGAGTACGTATTCGCCCCGGCGGTGGGCATCGAGGACGATCGCCTGCACGTCGGCGATGTAGGGGGCGAGCCGCTGGCCGAACTCGAGGTAGCGCTCGCAGCAGCCGTCGGCATCGATGGGCTCGGCGCCATAAACGCCGGTGATGACGCGGTTCTGGTAATCGAGCGCGGACCGGATGCGGGGGGCAAGGTCCTCGGGGCGAAGGAGGTCGCTGACCCGGATGCCTCGCCGGGCCACCTTGTCGACGAAGCAGGGGCCGACGCCCTTGCCGGTCGTGCCGATGGCGGCATCGCCGCGAAGCTGCTCGTCAAGCTGATCGATGAGGCGATGCCAGGGCATGATCACGTTGGCGCGGTCGCTGATGACGAGGCGTGAGGTGTCAATGCCCTTGTCCTGCAGGTTGCCGATTTCGCCGAGCAGGACTTCGGGATCGACGGCGACGCCGTTGCCGATGACGCAGGTCTTTTCGGGGTAGAAGATACCGGCGGGCACGAGGTGGAGCTTGAATTCGCCCCGCTCGTTCACGATGGTGTGGCCGGCATTGTTTCCGGCGGAATAGCGAGCGACGACCCGGGCTTTGCGAGCAAGGAGGTCGACGATGCGGCCTTTGCCTTCGTCGCCCCACTGCCCGCCGACAACGACGACGATAGGCATGGTGGACACACTTTCGGGCCCCCGTATTGGGGGCCCGTTGTTGGATTGTACACGATAGTGGTGCGGCCGAATACGGCGAGATTCCGAACCGCTGGCCGGGCCCGGCTAGTTGACCTTGACGATGCCCTCCGCGTTGCCGTCCGGGTCACCGGCAATCGGGCCAGCCTCGGCAGAGGTGAGCAGCGCCGCCTTCACACTCGACGGCGTGGCGCCCGAATTCGCCCCCAGGTACGTTGCAGCCGCGCCGGCCACGTGAGGCGTGGCCATGCTGGTGCCGCTGATGGTGTTGTAGCTGCCACCCTTCCAGGTGGACTTGATGCACACGCCCGGCCCCGCGATGTCCACCGGCGCGCCGAAGTTCGAGAAGGAGGCGAAGGAATCGTCGGCGCCGTAGTTGGCGCAGGTTGGGGATGCGCCACCGCCCGAAGAGCCGTTGTAGTCGGCGAGGGCGGAGACCGTGATGACTTCCTCGTAGGCGGCGGGTACGTAGCCAGAAGCGTCCTTGGCGCTGTTGCCTGCGGCAACGGCGTAGGTCACGCCCGCCTTCACGGACTTGCAGATGGCGGTGTGAAGAGCGTCGTTGTTGGAATTCGAGCAGTTGCCGTTCGAGGTGGTGGCCGTGCCCGCGCCGCCGAGGCTCATGTTGGCGACCCTGATCTTGTTGGCATTGGCGGTGACCCAGTCGATGCCGCAAATGACGGACGACCACGACCCGCTGCCCGCGGCGTTGAGCACCTTCACCGCGTAGAGCGTTGCCCCGGGGGCGACGCCGACCACGCCGATGGTGTTGTTCCTGGCGGCGATGGTTCCAGCGACATGGGTCCCGTGGCCGTTATCATCCGCAGCCTTGCGGCCGGGCCGGATGCAGTTCTTGCCGCTGACGGGCGAGCCCAGGTCGGGATGGTAGAGGTCGATGCCCGTGTCGACAACGGCAACGCCAACGCCGGCGCCCGTGCTTGTCGCCGGGTAGGCGCCTATCCGGCTAATCCCGGTGGGGACCTCCTGAGACGGGGTCGTGCCACCACCACCGCCGCCGCCGGGCCTTTTTGAGTCGCCGGGGCCGCCAGCCACTGTAACTGCCTGGTCAGCGATGACGTACCTGACATTCGGGTTGCGGGCGAGGGCGGCGGCCGCTGCCGTGGAGCCACGGAAGGCGAAGCCATTGAGCGCGTGCGTGTAGACATGGTCGATGGCGACACCCTGGGCACGGGCGGCGCGCTTCGCCTCGGAGCCGGGGTCGGCGTCGTCATTCAGGACGACGATGTACTGTCCGGGGATGGCGCCCGCGGGCGCTGCGGTGGCGGACTGCGCGCCATCACGCACTGCGATCGCAGCTACGAGCACTGCGAACACTGAAACCAGGAACACCAGGCGGAACATCTGTCGGCCCTCCCCCACGCTCTTGCAGGAATGATGAAACACCCCTGCCTGTGCTTAGTCAATACTCAATCCCTTGACTCATTTCGGGCCGAAGGGGGCCAGTGCACCGCCACCGGCCCATTCGCGCTGCCGCTGCTACCATCATTAGAGAAGCGGGCGCCCGCGCCAACGAGACCTGCCATGCTATTCGCCGAAAACGCCGCCAAGAGCTTTAGCGCCGTCGATGTGCTCGACGGTGTTTCGTTCATCGTGGGCGATGGCGAGCACGCGGGGCTGGTGGGTCCCAACGGGGGCGGCAAGTCGACGATCCTCAGGCTGGTTGCCGGGGAGTACCTCCCGGACCACGGCGAGGCGGGCTGGCGAGGCGGCGCCATCGGGTACCTGCGGCAGGAAGCCGGGCTCGCCGACGCCAATACGCTCGTGGAGGAACTCTGGCTCGCCTTCCCGGAGGCGCGCGCCATCGAACGCGAGCTCGCGGAGGTCGCGCACCGGATCGAGCGCAGCGAAGGCGACCTCGACGAGCTCATCCACGAGCAAGCGCGGCTCTTCGAGGCCTTCGAGGCGCTCGACGGCTACCGCATCGACGCCCGTATCGGGAGGGTGCTCGATGGGCTGGGGTTCGAACCGGACGACCGGGAGAAGCTCTGCAGCGAGTTCAGCGGCGGCTGGCAGATGCGTATCGCGCTGGCGAAGGTGCTCGTGCGGCGTCCCGAGAACATGCTGCTCGACGAGCCCACGAACCACCTGGACGCGCGGGCGCGAAAGTGGCTGGCGGAAGAGCTCCAGGAGTACCCGGGAACGCTGCTCGTGGTCACTCACGATGGGACGTTCCTGGACCAGGTGGTGACGCGCATCCTCGACCTGCGCGACGGCACGGTGGACAGCTACGCGGGTAACTACTCGGAGTACCAGAAGCAGAAGGCCGCTCGCCTGCAGGAGCAGGACCGGGCAGCGGCGCGCCAGGAACGGGAGTTCGCGAAGCAGGAACGGTTCATCGAGCGGTTCCGGGCGAAGGCCACGAAGACGAGCGCCGCCCAGAGCCGGGAGAAGGCGCTTTCGAAGGTGGAGAGGATCGAGCGCGTGAAGAAGGAGGCGGAGGTCCACTTCGACATCGCCGCGCACGGGCGGACGGAGCGCGACGTGCTGATGCTTAAGCACGTGGGCCACGCCTATGGCGACGAGCCTGTCCTGGTTGACGTGAACCTGCACATCGAACGCGGACAGAAGGTGGCGCTCATCGGGCCTAACGGGGGCGGGAAGAGCACCATGCTGCGAATCGCGGCCGGTCAGGTGCGGCCAAGCGAGGGTGTTGTCGAATGGGCGGAGCGGGCGCGGCCCGGCTACTACGACCAGCACCAGGATGAGGCCCTCGACGCCGGCCGGACGGTGATCGAAGAGGTGCGCACCGTGGCCGACGGCACTCCCGATGTGGAACTGCGCAAGGTGCTGGGGCGGTTTCTCTTCACCGGGGACGATGTGTTCAAGCCAGTGAGCGTGCTTTCGGGCGGCGAACGGAGCCGCGTGGCGCTGGCCAAGTTCCTCATCCAGCCCACGAACGTGCTGCTGCTCGACGAGCCGACCAACCACCTGGACCGGACCACGCGGCGGAAGCTAATTGAGGCGCTGCAGCAATACACGGGCACCATCCTCTGCGCGAGCCACGATCCGGGGATTGTTGAGGGGGTGGCGACGCACGTGTTCGAAGTGAAGGACGGCGCAGCGCGGGAGTTGTTGGAGCGGCGGCGGGACTGATACCCATTAGTTGCATGGCGCAACTCTCTTTGGCACGATCTGGCAATGCACGAAGAGCCCGGGGCGCAGGGGCTGACGCCAACGTACTTCAACACCGGAGGGCAGGGGCGGCTGCCGGGGCTGCTGGGGATTGAGATTACCGCGGTCGAGCCCGGCGCGGTGCGGGCGCGGCTGCCCGTGCGGCCGGACCTGATGGCGCCCAACGGATACCTGCACGCGGCGACGGTGGTGGCGCTGGCGGACACGTGCTGCGGCTATGGGGCCGTCGCGAACCGGCCAGAGGGGGCGACCGGCTTCACGACGATCGAGATCAAGTCGAACTTCCTGGGAACGGCGTCCGATGGAGCGATCGCCTGCACCGCGAAGCTGGCGCACGGCGGCCGCATGACGCAAGTGTGGGACGCCGAGGTGATGGTGGAAGGCAGCGGCAAGGTGATTGCGCTCTTCCGATGCACGCAGATGCTCCTTTATCCGCGTTAGGTGGCCAGTCGCGGGTAGCCGCACCCCACCCGCGGACACTCCGGCGGGCAGGGCGCGTAGGGTTGGCGATTGGTGGGGCAGCGAGCGGCCACCGGGGGGCCGCGGCTCCGCCGCCCCGGCCGCTAGCCCGGAACCGGCGGGGCTTCGCTGACGATCTTGCCGTCGAGCATCTGGACGATGCGGCCGGCGCGGGCGGCGATGGCAGGGTCGTGCGTGACAAGGATGACCGTGATCCCCTGTTCACGCCGGATCTCTTCGAGGAGGTCGAGCACACGGCGTCCCGAGGCGGAATCCAGGCGGCCGGTGGGCTCGTCGGCAAGAAGGATGGCCGGTGAGTTTGCCAGAGCCCGGGCGATTGCGACCCGCTGGCGTTCGCCCCCGGAAAGCTGAGGGGGGCGGTTCCGGGCGCGATCGGCGAGCCCGACCATGCCCAGGAGCTCCTCAGCGCGCTTGCGGCGCTCACCGCCGGAGAGGCCCTGGCCGAACATAGGCACCTGGACGTTTTCGCTCGCGGTGAGCGTGGGCAGCAGGTTGTCGAGCTGGAAGACGATGCCGACGTCGCGGGCACGGTACTCGTTCAGCCGCTCCGCGCCGGCGAGGTCATGGCCGGCGACGATCATCGTGCCCTCGTCGGGACGGTCGAGAGCGGCGATGAGGTGGAGGAGGGTGGACTTGCCGCAGCCAGAGGGGCCGACGATAGCGATGAATTCGCCTTTCCCAACTTCCAGATCGACTCCGTCGAGGGCGCGAAGGCGGCCGTTTTCGAAGGTCTTGACGACGCCGTGAATGGAGATTGCCACATCGCTACTCATAGCGGAGGGCCTCCATGGGGGTGAGGCGGACGGCGCGGTAGGCAGGGTAGGCGGCCCCTGTCAGGGCTACCACCGTGGCAACGACAAGGGCACGGACGAAGATGTCCGGGGTGTAGACGGGTTCGAGCAGGCTGCTGATGGCCGGTATCAGCAAGACCGCCCTGCTGGCAGCCACCCCAAGGGCCACCCCAAAACCGGCCGCGACCACGCACAGGACGAGCGATTCCGTGACGATCATCCGCAGGACGCGTCCGCCAGACCAGCCGACCGCGCGAAGGATGCCAATCTCGCGTGTGCGCTCGAACACGGACATGACCATGGTGTTCATGACGCCGATGGCGCCGATTCCAACGGCAAGGATGGAGATGGCGAGGTTGGCCGCGTCCATCATCTCCACGCCCTGGTCGACCTTCGAGAGCTCGCCAACGCTGGTGATGGTGGTCAAGTTCGGGAAGGAGTCTTCGATGCGGCTCGCGACTTCCTTCACGGTCGCACCCTCGCCAACGGCGACGTAGATGATGGAGACGGTGGCGGGCTTCGAAGTGATGGTCTGCACCATGGCGAGCGAGGCCTTGGCGCCGTTGTCCTCCCAAAGAGCGCCCGTGCGGTAGATGCCCACGACGCGGAACTCCGTATCGGCGATGGTCACGGTAGCGCCAACGGTGGCGCCGAGGTCTTTGGCGGCGCCTTCGCCGAGAAGTATCTCGTCGTTTGCGCCGGGAGCGGGCAGGGCGCCTTCGGTGAGCGGCAGTGGGATGACCGCCAGGTCTTCGGCGCGCCAGCCGGTGAGCAGGAAGTACGGGTTCGAACCGGCGGAGACAATATGGAGGAGCACGGGGACCGCCCGTTCGACTCCGCCGACGGCAGCGATGCCGTCGCGGTCCGCTTCGGGGATGGTGCTGAAGGCCATGTCAGCGGCGCCCTTCTGGGCCACCAGGAAGTCGGAGCCGCCGGAGGTGATGATCTCGCCGGCGGTCTTCTTGAAACCGCTGGTGACGATGCCCAGGGCAACCACGGTGGTGATGCCGACGGAGATCCCCAGGAGGGTGAGCCCGGCGCGCACCGGCTGGCGCAGCAAGTTCTTGATAATGAGGCTGAGAAAGGACATGGCGCTACCCTATCAGACCGGGCCCCGAACGGCCGGGGCCCAATGGTAGCGGGATGCGGGCCTGCCCGGCCGTGCAGCCGGGATGACGGGGTGAGACGTTGAGACGGGACACTAACAACTCCCTCGGGCCGGGTTACAGAGACCTGACCCATCCGTGATGGATGTGCCAGGGTCTCACCGGACGAGGGCTTCCTCGCCGAGCCGGCCGGCGCGAGACGCGCGGCATGTCGACCGGGCTCTGCCCCGGGGAGCGGGGCTTTCGGTTACTCCCCCTTGCAGCAGGGGGAGACTACGCCGGACGGAAGGGTGCGGTCAAGCAGATCTGGCGAAACCGCATCGGTCCCCGGGAGAGACCGGGCGACCCGCCCCTTCTAACGGTTTTCCAACAGAACCGGCTGCGGCGCGGTGTTAGAGTGCGTCCATGCAGCGACCCGCGAACAGCGGATGGATGGTGAACGCGCTGCGGGCGGCGGCAGCGGCGCTGTTCGCCGTCGCGGTGGGGATGGGGGCCGGGGGCGGGCAGGCGGAAGCGGCCTGGGGATTCGAGTGGTGGCCCGACAGCCCTGACGCGGGTAGCGATGCCCGGGCGACGTGGGTCTACTTCAACTCAGAGTACGAGGCGAACTGGGCGAACGCCGGACTTCTTGAGGCAAGCCTGCTGGAGATGCGCGCGAGCCAGGCCGACGTCGTCATCATTTCGCTTACGCCGGCTG
Source organism: uncultured Anaerolineaceae bacterium (assembly GCA_964475735.1). Taxonomy (GTDB): domain Bacteria; phylum Chloroflexota; class Dehalococcoidia; order Tepidiformales; family Tepidiformaceae; genus UCB2. The sequence goes on along the minus strand of CAYYYI010000015.1, from coordinate 8,809 downwards.
AAATGGCCGGGCTGGCGAACGCGGCGCTGGAGCGGACCGCAGCGATCCAGCAACTCCTGGACAGCGCTCGCGGTCTCGGGATCACCGCGTACCTTGCCTACTGGGAGGACGCGTTCTCAGGCTCGCGGGCACAGATGGCATCGTACACGGCAGTGGACAGCGTGATTGCGTTCAACGCGGCGAACGGGGCGCAGGCGGACGTTACCGGCGTGGTGACCGACTTTGAGATGCACGGCGCCAACCGCACGGCGAAGCGGTTCGACCAGTGGCGGCAGTTCCACAGCAGGCTGAAGGAGCGCATGGCAGGGAGCGGCCTGAGGCTGCTGCCCGCGCTCGCGGACCCGGCGGCCCTGCTCAACGGGTGCGGAACGTGCACGGCGAAGTGGCGGCGGTCGAACGGCATCAGCGGGAGCGACCCGGACTATTGGGGGGACGTGGCGTACTTCACTTCGTACCGGGGAGTTCGCTTTGCGGACGGGCTCATCGGGCTGTACTACCGGGGCGCGGCGGCCGCTATCACCGCATCGGCGAAGGATGACATCGTGGAGGGGGCGGCCCTCCAGCCGCCAGCGCCCATAGTGGTTGGGTTCAGCGTGGGGCCGAACGGTGCGGACCCTTCGCTGCTGACGCGCGAGGAGGTAGCAGCGGCGATCGTTCAGAACGAAGCGGAACGGGCCCTCTACCCTCTCGGGACGGCCGGTACGATGGCCTGGCGCTGGGACGATCCGGCCGACGGGGACGCAGAGTACCGGGATACCTGGCTGCCACGGTGACAGGCGCCAGGTGCGATTTCTTCACACGCCGGCTGCCCGAAAACCCATTGACAGGCCGGCCGCGATGGGCGTAGCGTCAGGCTATGGATGTGTTCATCCAGCGCAAGTGAATCACGGCGCCGGGCCTGCCCGGCGCCGTTTGTGTTTACTAAGGAGGACCGCCAGCGATGCAGTCAAGTCTGATCGGCAAGATCGAGAAGTCTAAGGTCTACGCGCGGGAACGGCACCGCATGCAGGTGAGCAACCTGCATGTTTCCTTCCACGGGGAAAACAGCGACCACGCGGTGGCGCTGGAGAACGGCAAGTGGTCGTGTAACTGCGATTTCTTCGGCAGCTGGGACGTCTGCAGCCACACGATGGCGCTGGAACGGGTCCTTGAAGGGATGGTGCCGAGGCAGCACCTTCCTGTCGCCGCCTCGGCCTGAGGCGGGAGCAAGACGGCGCTCTTCGGCCGATGAGCTGATCCGCGCCCGCTGCGAGGACCATTGCCACGGTTCCTTTACCGCCTGGATCCCGGGTGTTCACGCAGTTCTTGCGGATTTCTAATGCTTTGGGCCCTTCAGAGCGGGTTTCGCCTGCCGAACGGGGTGGTTACGATGGCGCCACAGGAGCGATTGCGATGCTTACCTTCAGTTGGGGCGCGTTTCTCGTTTATGTGGCGGCGCTGACGTTCATGGTCGGTGGCGGGTTCTACGGCCTGCTCATGAGCGGGCACCCGGCCTTTCTTGCGCCCATCCTCATGGGGCTATTCTTCTTCTACCTGTGCTGGGAGGCGGTCGTGGAGACCGGCGACGAACTTCCGCCGCCCCAGCAGAAGGGGCGGTAGCCTCCCACCAGGACTGCGAACGGGGAGATCCAGTGAAGGGGGGCGCCCATGGGCGCCCCCCTTCGCTGCCGTCTGGCGGCGGCGAGGTTCTCCGGTCACGCTCAGGCTGTAGACTGGTTGAAAGGTCATGCGCAGTATCCGGATCGGCTCGCTCTTCGGTATTCCCGTGCTGGTGCACCCGGCGTGGTTCGTGCTGTTCGGGCTGACGACGTTCATCCTGGCGACGGACGTCTACCCGGAGGCGCTGGAAGGCGGGAGCACCGGAAGCCACATCGCCCTGGCGGCAGCAAGCTCGGTGTTGTTCTTCGCGTCGATCATCCTGCATGAGCTTGCTCACAGCCTCGTGGCCCGGATCTACCGCATCCCGGTGAAGAGCATCACTCTGTTCCTCTTTGGTGGCGTGGCACAGATCACGCGAGACGCGGCCCGGCCTTCGGGCGAGCTGCTGATGGCGCTGGCGGGGCCGCTGATGAGCTTCGCCATCGCAGCTGCCTGCCTGGGAGCGTGGTGGGCATCGGGCGGCGGGAGCACCGAAGAGCAGCAGGTCATGCTCCTCTGGATAGGCGCCATGAACGGCCTGCTGGGCGCATTCAACCTGCTCCCGGCCTTCCCCATGGACGGCGGCCGGGTCTTCCGTTCGCTGCTCTGGATGGCGACGGGCAGCTACTACCGGGCCTCGATGATCGCGGGCTGGACCGGCCGCCTGTTCGCGTGGCTGATGATTGCGCTCGGGGCGCTGGCGCTGCTCGGGTATAACGTCTGGATCTTCGATCGCTTCGGGGGCGCGTGGTTCATCCTCATCGGACTGTTCCTGGAGGGGGCCGCGAAGCAGTCGCTGCTGTACACACGGCTGATGGAGACGCTGGGCCGCTACAAAGCGGGCGACCTGATGTCGGCCGACCCTCCCGTGGTTGACGGGCAGATGAGCGTGGGCGCCCTGGCCAGGGGCGCGCTCGAACTCAATCCGAAGCTTTGCTACTTCATCGAGGAAGAAGGGCGGCTGGCGGGACTGCTGGGGGCGCACCAGATGCTCGAAATCCCCGAACCGCTCTGGGACGTGACGTCGGCGACGCAGGCGATGGTTCCAAGCGCGCGGCTGCGGGCGACGAGCCCCGGCCAGCCAATCGCCGATGTGCTGGTGGAGATGGAGAGCGAGGGCCTGCTGCATATGCCGGTCGTGGCCGACGGGCGCGTAATTGGCGTGATCTCGTTGGACCGGATCTTCGGCGTGCTGCGGCAGGCAGGGATCTTCTAGCCACCCGGCTTCCCCGCAGCCCCGGTGACGAGGACTGAGGTATGAGGACTGAGCCCCTCCCGCCCCTCGTCCGGGGTCGCGGCGTCTCCGCCTCGTGCCTCGGCGCCGGCCCGATTACTCTACGCGTGATGGACCCCCGACTTGCCGCTGCTGTCACTGCCGGGAAACTGGCTGCGTTCGCAGCCCGCACCCTCGGTCGCAGCGGCGGGACCGCGCTCCCGGGACTGGCAGCGGAGCGGATAGACCCGGCAGCAGCGCGGAAGCTGGGGCGTCAGCTTGGGGGCGGCCGCGTGCTCGTAACGGGCACGAACGGCAAGACGACCACAAGCCGGATGCTCGCCCGGATGCTCGCGGAAGCGGGCGTGCCGCACCTCCACAACCGCGAGGGGTCGAACCTGATGCGGGGCATCACGAGCGCGCTGCTGGGCGTCGCCGGGCCGAGCGGGCGCATAGGGGGGGCGGCACAGACGGTGGGCCTGTTCGAGACGGATGAGGCGACCCTGCCGCCAGCGGCACGGGCGCTGGCGCCGCGTGCCATCGTCTTCACGAACCTGTTTCGCGACCAGCTCGACCGCTACGGTGAGGTGGACACGGTCGCCGCGCTCTGGCGCGAAGCGCTCGCTGCAACCCCCGGGGACGCCACCCTCGTGCTCAACGCCGATGACCCCTCCGTGGCGGAGCTGGCGCTCGATTGGCCGGGCCCGGTGCACTGGTTTGGGCTGGACGACCCCGCGCTCGCCTCGACGGCGACGGGGGCGTTCGACGCGCGCTGGTGCCGGGCATGCGGTGGGACGTTCGAATACCAGCGCCGATACTTCGCGCACATCGGGCCCTGGCGCTGCCGGGGTTGCAGACGGAGCCGGCCCGAACCGGACACGTCTGCGTCCGCCGTAAGGCTGGGGCTCGACTCGGCAACGTTCGTCGCCGGGGGCATCGGCGAGGTGACGACGCCGCTCACGGGGGTTTACAACGTGTACAACGCGCTCGGGGCGGTGGCGCTGGCGCGAGTGCTGGGGCTTCCCGAAGGAGCGATCGGGGCCGGGTTGGCGAATGTCCGGGCGGCGTTCGGGCGCCAGGAGACGGTGGAGCTCGAGGGGCGCCGGTTGCGGCTGATGCTCTGCAAGAACCCCGCAGGGGCGAGCCAGGTCGTGCAGCTACTGGCGGCGGTGGCGCCCCCGGGCGGGCTGCGCGTCGCGGCGCTGCTCAATGACCGCTTCGCGGACGGGCGCGACGTGAGCTGGATATGGGACGTGGACTACGAACTGCTCACAGGGAACGTGGCCGCCGCCTGGGCAGGCGGCGACAGGGCCGAGGACATGGCGCTGAGGCTCAAATACGCGGGCTGGCCCGCAGCGCGGGCTGTGGCGCACGACCCGGGAGCGCTCCTCGACGCGATCCTCGCAGGCACGGCCCCGGGCGACGACGTCTTCATGGCGCCGACCTACACGGCGATGCTGGACCTCCGGGCGGAGCTGCGGCGGCGGGGCGCGGTGGGGGCGTTCTGGGAGGGGTAAGAGGGATGAGTTGACTTCGACGGTAGGAATTCCTACTCTAACTGTATGAATGCAGTGGCCAGAGCAATTGTCTCCGAGAAGGGCCAGGTGACAGTCCCGAAGCTGGTGCGCGATCGCCTGGGAATCCGATCCGGACAAGTGTTGGAGTTCCGTTTCGTGGAAGGGGGCGTGCTCGTGTCGAAGGCGCCTATTGAGGATTCGCTGGAACGCGCCTACGGGAGCCTCAAGCTCGGGGCTACAACTGCCCAGGTCATGCGCGAGTTGCGGGGAGACTACGACCCCCTGTGATCACTGCCGTCGACACAAGCGTGCTGATCGACGTGCTGGCGCCGGACCCCGAACATGGCCGCTCCTCCCTGGCAGCGTTGCGCCGGTGCCAGGGTGAGGGTCGCCTCGTCGCCTGCGAGGTTGTGTGGGCCGAGCTTGCGGGCTTCTACGAATCGTTCGAAAGGCTGCGCGACGCGATGTCTGGCATGTTCGTGGAGTTCGGCCCGCTTTCGGCCGAGGCCGCTGGCCTGGCCGGGCTGGCGTGGAGCGAGTACAGGGCTCGGGGCGGTCCGCGAGTGCGCGTCCTGCCGGACTTTCTCATCGGAGGCCATGCGCTGCAACAGGCGGACCGGCTGCTGACTCGCGATGCGCGGTTCCATCGGATCTACTTGCCGCGATTGCCAATCCTCGATCCCACAGGCGGTTTCTGAACACAAGCCATCGATCGTCGGCCCCGGCGCCAGAACAGCGGCCCGCCACCACCCACACGCAATGCGACCCCTCCCCGTGTGCAGGGAGGGGTCGCGGCGCTGAAAGACCCGGGTTTGGGCGGAGGGCTACCCCGCCTTTTCGATCTGGCAGCGGGTGCCGCGCATCACAGGCGAGGGCTGCCATTCGGTGACCCAGAACTTGAGGTGGCCATAGCCGCCGGCAAGGTGGAGCCACTTGATCATGCCGGGCTCGATGTCGTTCGGGCCGGCCCAGTTGGGGAACTGGTAGGGCTCGAAGCCGTTGTACATCACCACCTGGCCCGGGCGAGCGCTCGCCGAGATGAGGGCGGGCACGTGGAACTCACCAAGGTCGTTGTAGACGCGGACCATGTCCTCGTCCTTGATGCCCAGTGCGGCGGCGTCGCGGTTGTTGATGACGATGTGCGGGGAGCCACGATGGGTGTCCTGCATCATGTCGTTGGCGATGTTGAGGGAATGGATGCTCCAGCGGTTGTGGCCGCTGGTGATCTGGAACGGGTAGTTGCCGCCGCTGGCCGGGGCATCCTTGTGGCGAGGCAGATGCTCATCCGCCTCGATGAACCATTCGTGGTCGATGAGGAACTGCGCCCGGCGGGTGAGGGTAGGGTACGGTTCGCCCTGTTCGACGTGCTTGCGCCAGGGGACGAAGGTCTCGTCGGGCTGCGGGTCGGTGGCCTGGCCGAGAGCGCGGGGCGAAATGCCCAGGCTCTGCCAGCGGTAATAGCCATGCTCGCGGATGTTTTCGAGGCTTGCGTCAGAAGGCAGCGTGCCGCTGAGCGCGCTGTCGCGCAGCATCTCATCGGCCAGGACCTCTTCTTCGAGGAAGACGCCGTTGCGGGTGTAGCTGCTGTGCGCGGTGGTAGGGTCGTGAGCGACGCCGCGGGAGTCGGTGATGGGCGTGAAGTTGCGGGCCCTGGCGCGCTCTTCAAGCTTCTCGGCCATGCGGCGGAAGGCTTCCCATTCGTTGACGGCTTCGCCCGGGGGATCGACCGCCTTGTCGCAGAAGGTCAGGTTCATGGTGTGGGTGCTGGGGATGCCGAAGCCGATCTTCTCGTACTGGTGGGCGATGGGCAGGACGAAGTCGGAATGGAGCGCGGTGGTGCTCATGCGGACGTCGAGGGTCACCACCATCTTCAGGCCCGGCCAGAGGTGCTTCAGGAGCATGTTGCCGCCGCCGCGCGTGCGCCGAATGACGTTGCCGCCGCATTCGATGAGGACCCGGCTGGGCTGGTTGGCGCGTGGGACGTCGACGCCCTTCCACCAGCCCTTGTCGAGCGCCTCCTTCATGTAGGAGTCGAACTCGCGCACCATGCTCGGGTCGTGCCACTCGCGGCGGTTCCAGGCGTCGCGGTAGCCGGCGTGGTGGTACCACCAGAAGACGGGCGGGATCATCCCGCCCGCGCCGCCGGAGCCCGCGTTCTTCGTCATCTCGATCGAGAGGATGGCGGGGGTGAGGGTGGGGTCGGCGGCCATCATGGCCTTCATGGCCTGCTCGCGCATGTCGAGCATGCCGGCGACTTCGGCGGGGCCGCGCTTCGTCTTCACGCCGAGGGTCATGGAACCGTCGAAGAGGCCGGTAAGCCAGGCGCGGAAGCCAGTGCCGTGCTTGCCCCAGTTGCCGGTAAGCCCGAGCAGAAGCGCCTGCCCGCGCTCGATGAGGTCGCCGTGGTAGAACTTGCCGGCGTTGCCGAGCGACCCAAGGATGTTGGTCTTCTTCGTGCCAATCTTCCGGGCGAGGGTGCGGATGGTATCGGGGTGGACGCCGGTGATGGAGGAGGCGTACTCGGGGGTGTATTCGGCCAGGCGCTTGCGCATCTCGGTGAAGACAGTGGTGACGGCGACGGGGCCGTCCTTCGTCTCGACTGTGAATTCGCCTTCGAGGGCGGGCTTCACGTCCGTCCAGAAGAGGGTGCCCCTCGGCGCCTGGACCGGCTTGCCGGTGGCGGTGTCCCAGACGTAGAAGAGCTCTGGATTGCCAGCGGGCAGGAAGTCGCTTTCGCGGAGGTAGTGCTTCGTCTTCGGGTTCATGAGCAGGGGCAGGTCGGTCTGTTCGAGGGCGAACTTCTGGTCGACCAGCCCTTCGTCGATGACGACCTTCGCCATAGCGAGGGCGAGGGCGCCATCGCTGCCGACTTTGACGGGGACGTGGAGATCGGAATGGATGGAGGAAGGTGAGACGTCGGGGGCGATGGTGACGACTTCGCAGCCGTTGTAGCGGGCTTCGAGCGCGTAGTGGATGTGGGGGATGCGCGTGTAGAAGGGGTTGCCAAACCAGATGATGAAGACTTCGGAGTGGAACCAGTCGTCGATCGAGCTGACGGGGTCGAAGGTGCCGTAGGTCATGTAGAGACCGGGGGCGAAGTCGTTCATTTCGGCGTTGACGTCGGTTACGAGGCCGCCGACTGCGGAGAGGTAGCGGCCGCGGCCCACGCCGCCCCAGGAGCTGATGTTGCAGCCGGAGGGGGCGATGATGGACTCGGGGCCGACCTCTTCGACGGCATCGAGGACGGCGTCGGCGATTTCCGTGCAGGCCTGGTCCCAGCTAACGCGCTCCCACTTCCCGGAGCCGCGCTCCCCCACCCGCTTCAGGGGGTAGAGCACCCGCTCATCCCCCCCGAGCATGTGGTTCCAGCTGACGCCCTTCTGACAGCCCATGGGGTTCATGTCGGGGACGCCTTCCATGACGGTGGGGAAGACGGCGGCGGACTCTTCGCGGACGATCTTGCCGTCCTTGAGGTAGACGCGCATCGGGCAGTTGCCCGGGTAGCAATCGATGCAGTGGGAAGCCCAGAGGACCTGGTCCCAGGTCCAGCGCTCCTTGTAAAGGTTGGCAGGGTCGGCGGCAGGTGACGTGCTCATGCAGTCACCCTATGGGCGCGGGCGGGCGGGCAGGCAATGATCGGGATCACATTGGGCGTGCGGGGCCGGTTTCAGAAGGGCAGCTTGCCGGGCTTCTCCCACTGTGGGTGAGGGCCGAAGTATTCGATCCGGACGGTCCGCGAGTCATCGTCGACGCTGTAGATGAGCCGCCGCGAACCACCGCACTCGAACTGCCAGAGGTAGGCGTAGGCGCCGTGGAGCTTCTTCAGGAGAGGCGGCCGCGTTGCCCGCGGATTTTCGGGGAGCACGTTCGCGACGAACTCGCTTACCCGCTCCTGCTGCGCTGGCGGGCAGCGCTCCAGCTCCTCGAAATAGGCATCCCAGTCCGCGACTACGTGGTACCGTTCGTGCCCGCTCGCCATTCATCCACCGGGACGAACCGGCGTTCCCGGTTCCGCTCAATACACTCTCTGACGCCAGGGGCGTGGTCCAGTTCGGCAGTTGCCTTCCAGGAGTCCAGCAGGGCCGCAATCTCCTCGGGGGCGGCATTGGCGCGCGTAACGGCATAGAGCTCCCCGGCAAAGAGCCGCAAATGGCTCGGCGAGAGCCACTCGACCCAGCCAAGCTCCTCCGGGAGTTCGTCACGGGTGAACAGCGCTCTTGCTGACTCGGCCAGGCTGGCTGTTGCCACCGGCGCCCTACCTTCACAATGTGCCGGGCGTTCTCACCGGTCCGGCACATCGAAGTGTCCGGATGCGTTCACACACTGTCAATATCGGCATGCGCCCCGGCGGGAGCACGGCTCAGTCGCGCCAGTGCTACCCCGTCACCGTGAACTTTGTGCGCATGCCCTTTACGTAGTGGGAGACGACCTTGCCGCCGCC